>USMK01000024.1 GCA_900555835.1 uncultured Clostridium sp. | reverse complement strand
GAGGTATAATTATTTTTTATTTAAATAAAAAATAATTATACCTCTTTCTTTCGACGGCCCCAACTCCCAAGATGTGTCCCCAATGAAGCAAAATGCATCAAAAGGGACAGTCCCTTTTGATGCATTTTGCTTCATTAGGAAACGTCCCCTTTGAATTACATGGTTAATGTGCCGGTTGGGGGTGTTGATTATTACTAGGATGTTTTCTTCTTTGCCGTTGTTGGCGTTGATGTAGACTAGAAATTCGTTGTCTTCTACTTTGCCTTTGAATTCCCAGCATAGTATTTCGGTATTCCATTCTGTTGGAATTATGGCTAGACCTTCGCTTTCTATTGAAAGCTCTTTGTTTATTGTTTTTTTAGCAGACTCTTTTGAGATTTTTGGTATTTTTATCTCTCTTGTAGTATGAGAATTTAGGTAGCCTGATGTTTCAATTCCTAGGATTTCGCCATTTTCTAGTGACACTTTTAATTTTATTAAGTCTGGATAAATTGTCACATCATTTTGCGAATAAGCATAATTTATTGTCATTATCCCACTTTCTTTTAGGAAATATGTTTCCTTCATATTCTCAAAGCCGTGCGAAGATAGATATTCTTTCCCCTTATTGTTAGCTTCTTCGTCTGTTAAAACTTCTGTTTTTATCTCCTTATTATAATTCATTTGCAAAACATATCCATTTTGTTTAGTAATAGAAATATAAACATTGCTCTCCTTTTCCCCATTCATTTTCACAGAAAAATCATATGCCGGAATTTGTCCATTCTCAATAAGTCCATTAGAACTAATCTCTTGAACCTTATCTTGTCCCAAATAATATTTAACTCTTTCCTTAGCCTGTTCCTCACTAATCTCCTCTCCATTCAAAGCTTTCTTAGAGCCCTGATTTATATGCTCAGAATAAGCCCCGTCATAAATTAAACCAGCATACTCCTCAAAACTTTTAGTAATATTCCCAAAACTATCTTGCGACAAATTACTTACCTGTTGAGCAAAAGCAACAGAGCCCTTCTTAGTTAGCTCTCCCCAAGAAATTCGCCCATCATTCATATCAGCAGCAAGCTGATTTAAAGTATCTTCTAACTCCACACTATAATTGTGTAAATCCTTCAAATTCTTCAAATCCTCATCACTCAAAGACTCGTTATAAATATTTTTTCTAGACAATGAATAACTGTATTCACTTACCTGATTTAAAAACTTAGCAGTATTAGCAAGCTCATTTGTTTCAATAGGAAGCTGAGCTAAATAGCTACTTGCAAGATTAGCCTCTCTCCATACATTTGTTAAAGTTTCAGCACCATGCTCAGGCGAATTAGAAATTAGCGACTTAGCCAAATAATTTTCCACATTTTGCACATAATCCACAAGTTCAAAAAAAGCTAAATTATACGAATTCTCCATAGCTTGCCTATACTCAGTTTGCTTTTTATACAACCCCACTCCCAAAGCAATACATATTGCAAGCAAAACAATTATAATACTATACATATGCCTGTCTTTTAATCTGTTCTTAAAATCATACAACTTCTCTCTTAATCCCATTTTAATTACTCTCCTTATTTACAAAAATTATGTTTACCTATTTTCTTAACAATAGGCCTTGACCAAATCCAACTGCTAGTTGCAGTATCTGGATTAAAATAATATATGCATCCATTTGTAGGATCCCAGCCATTTAAAGCATCTTGTGCAGCCTTGTATACAGTCGACTTTTCATCTATTGGCACATTTATTTGACCATCACTTACAGCAGTAAAAGCACCACTTTGATAAATCACACCAGCAATTGTATTAGGAAACTTTGAACTTTTAACTCTATTTAAAATAACAGCACCAACAGCAACTTGTCCCTCATAGCTTTCCCCTCTTGCCTCTCCATTAATAGCTCTTGCTAAAAGTTGTATATCCGATGCATTTCTACCGCGAGCTATTTGCAGCAAGTACAACATTTTGCTTTTCTGTAATTAAAAAAACATAAATGAGTCCAATAGTTGCAATTATAACCATTAGTATTTTTAATCCCTTTTTCATAAAAAAAATTTATTCCTTTCTTCTTTTATTTAAAAGCATACCTAGTAAAGCCTTTCTAAATATGCAAATTATTCTTTTTAAGTAGTTTGCATATTTTTAGCAAAAATATACTTTTTTTATTTAAATTATGATATAATCAAAAAAAATAATTGGAGGAACATATGAAAAAAATACTTATATTTTACGGTTCTTATGGAGCTGGGCATTTATCTGCTGCACGTTCTATTAAGGAATGTATTGATACAAATTATAAAAATGTAGAAACCAAAATGGTAGATTGTATAGAATATATAAACAAACTTTTAAACAAGATTTCCACAAAAACATATGACGAGCTTTCAAAAAAAGTACCTTGGGCATGGGAAAAGGTTTATTGTAGCTCTCAAGGTGGTCATTTGAGCCAAATTAGCAATAGAGCCAATACTATTATGGCAATAAAATTAAATAAACTAATTCAAAATTATAATCCAGATTTAATAATATCTACACACCCATTTTCAACCCAAATGTGTGGATACTTAAAGAAAAAAGGAAAAATAAATTGCAAAATAGCCACAATTTTAACAGATTATGCACCACACAATCAATGGCTAGTTCATTCTGACTATATTGATTACTATTTTGTAGCACATTATGGAATGAAATTGCAATTAGAAAAAACAGGAATTCCAGAAAGCAAAGTATTTGCAACAGGTATTCCACTTTCAAACAGATTTTTAGCACATTACAACAAAGAAGAAATTTTGAAACAATTTGGGCTTAGCAAAGACAAAAAAACAGTTCTATTTTTTGCAGGCGGAAGTTCTCATTTTACAAGCGGTAATACATATGAAATCTTCGAATCTTTTATAGAATCTTTCCCTAATTTGCAATTGCTAACAATTACAGGACATAATCCTAAATTAAAAAAGCATTTTGACGAATTGGTAGAAGTTACAGACACAAGTTCAAATGTAAAAGTACTTAGCTTTACAGACAAAGTACCTGAACTAATGAGTGTTTCTGATTTAGTTATAACAAAACCCGGCGGACTAACCACAACAGAAAGCTTAGCTTCTGGACTGCCAATTATTGTTATAAACCCAATTCCTGGTCAAGAAGAAGAAAATGCCCAATTTTTACAAGACCAAAAAGTTGCAATTTGGCTAAAAAAAGACGACGATATAAAAACAATTCTTACAAATTTATTTTCTTCACCCTACGACTTAAAAAACATGAAAATCCGAGCAAGATTACTTGCTAAAAAGAATTCCACAAAGGATATTTGTAAGGTTTTACTAGAAGACTAAAAATTGATTGAATACTAAAAAAATATTGACACATAATAAAAGCGATGTTATAATAACATTAAAGTTAGTTGTGAATGCGTAACTATCTAACTAACACCAAGAATATATGAATAACGGCATATATTCTTTTTTTATGTAAAATATAAAAAACAGATGGCTAAAATAACGGTTGCCATCTGAACCAAATTTAATTAGTTTTTTGTGTGTGATTTTTATATTCTTGTAATTCCTTTTGTAATTCTTCTATTTTTTGTAATAACAAGAATATCAACGCGTAACTATTCATAACTACACCACACCTCCTATCCCTCTATGGAATAGAGTAACCTTTCGGCTTATGGTATTATATCTCATTTTTAATAGCTTGTCTAGTTGTTTTGTCTGAATGTCTATTTTTCCAAAATTTAATACTTTATTATATTTCATATAATTTTACTTAAAGACTAAAAAAGCATTGATATATATAACTTAAAATGCTATAATAATTTAATGAAACTCTATTGTCATACCAAAAAGTCCCTTGTAGTTACATCATAGAAGGGACTTTTCCTATTTATGTAATTTTTTACTCATAGTCAAAAAGGACATTCCCTTTTGGAATGTCCTTTTTTATGTTGCATTATTTGTCTTGTGCCTTATTTCTAAATTTCCTTATAATCGCTATTGTTATTGCTGTTGTTGCTCCTATGACTATGGCGATTAGTAGGTATGTTGTGCTTTTGTTGGCTCCTAGTGGTTTGGTTATTATTATTTTGCGATTTTTTACAGCTCCTCCTGGTTCTTGTATATCACTATTTGGTTTGTAGTTCCCTGGGTTGTCTTCTGCAACACGCCCTGCGGTATTGACTCTTTCTACAATGTCCATTGAGTTTTCGAAGGTTAGGTCTGATTCGTCATTTTCGCTAGTTATCAATTTAGATAATGTTACATTAAAGTCTATTTCGGTCTTTCCTGTTCCTTCTTCTACTTCTTTGCTTCCTAATGGATATAGTGCAATGTCTAAATCTCTTGTTTCATAAATTGTTTTATCTTTAAGGTCATTTTGGTATTCATCTTTTATGTATCCTTTTGCATCATCAATATCTATTTTATCCCACATTTTTGTATTTAAGCCTTCGTTTTTGAATAGCATATTTGTTGATGCATAATTGAAGATTAGTTTTGCGCTTGTTGTTACAGTTCCTGCATCTGCACCTGTTAAATAGTTTGAAAGAGAATCTATTTCACCTTCATTTTTAATTTTTATTCTGTATTTAACAATTAAAGTTGCACCATGCATTATCTCTTCATCCATATATATTGATACTGTTGCATTTGGTACATCCATTCCCATAACATTTTGCTTTAATCCTTTTTCTGTATCAATAATTACCGTATCGTCAGATAATACTACTTTTATTGTTTCTACTTCTGCTTCCATTACCAATTTTGTTTTTGGTCTTTGCATCAATGCTAAATTGATTTCGTGAATTACACTTGCCTTTACATTGTTTGGTTTAAATTTAACATTTTTGCTTTCTGCTGTCATATATGTTTCATTTGCCAATGTTTCTATTGCCTTAATTTTTTGCTCTGAATCTTTAATTTTAGCTATTTCTACTGAATTTATTTTTGAGCTTTCTTGTATTGTTACTACTTGATATTTGTTTATTCCATATGCTCTTGTACCTGGGGTGTTTGCATCTCCCTCAATATCTTTCGCATTGCTTCTTCTGTTTTCTTGCATACTGCTTTCTTTTATTTTTTTGCAAACATTTTCAATTATTGTCTCTTTGTCTGCTCCATATAATTGGTATACAGTTCCACGTCTTGGTTCTGCTTCTGTTCCAAATATTTCGTCATTTTCCTTTGTTAATACAGCAATTACTTCTATTTTGCTCTTGTCTGTTACATTTTCTAATGTTTTTATTACCTTTTCTACTGCTTCTACTGTTTCCTCTGAGTCTGTTATTACTACCATTATTTTCTTTTTAGCATTTTTTGAATAAATATCTTGTGCACTCTTTAAGCCACGTCCTATTGCAGTTTCGTTTCCGGCATTTAGTTTGCTTATTGCGGTTTTTATAGAAGCTTGACTTGGTTTTGTAACCACTTCTGCATTATTATTAAATTTAGCTAAGCCTAATTTTACTTTTGGCATTCTACTGTATATTCCATCTGCCAATTTATTGGCTGTACTTTTTACATCTTCTAAACTTCCGCTCATACTTCCAGATACATCTGTAACAAGCATTATTTCTGTATCTTCATATGTTGTATTGCTTTCAGCTTTATTTGCAATATCGTTTGAAGAAATTCCTTGGTAATCTTGTCCATTGTATTTTATGTTTTCTTGTAATTGCTCATTTTCTCCATAAGTGTATTTTACTTTGTAGTTACCACTTGCTAGGTTGATAAAGCTGTATCCACCTTCTAGCTTTGCTTTATTGCTTAATGATAATACTGCTCTGGTTTTTTGTGTTTTTAAAGTTAAGTACACATCTTTGCTAGAATCTGTTGGATGTTTGAAATATTCAACTAAATCTACTTTTACATTTTGAACCATTGGTTCTCCATCTTGTCTTATACCATCACTTATTATCTGGTTATTTGCTAATTTTATTATATTTTTAGTTGTTTTTAAATCTTCCCACACATTACCTTCTACAACATTTCCATATCCTGTTATATTTCCATCATTATCTTTGTTTATATCATCAGGATTCTTGTCATCTCCTATGCTGTCGCCATCTTCTCCGTTTGCACTACTATCTAGTTTTAGTTTTAATGCTGGGGCTTTGTCTTCGTCATCTTCTCTGTATTCTTTTCCTACTGTTGGATTTGCATTACCTGGTTGAGAATCTATATCTATTAGACCAGCTACACTTCCATCTTGAATATAATATGTCTTATATCCATTGATTTCGGTCATGCTAACTTTGCCATCTCCGGTTTCGTCTAATGATATTTTTCCATCTGGTTTTGTTACTTCGAATACAAGATGTACTTCTAAGAACTCGCCTTTTCTTACTCTTAAATCTTTTCTATCTAAATCTGTTGTGTATATTTTATTGTAAGTAGCATCATATGGATTGTCCATATTGTCATATTTTGAACTGGTGATCCATTTTATTGGAATTTTGTCTGTTTTGTTCCTGTCATAGTTTTCTTTTACATCATCATATTTTACTTGTGCCCAAGAAGAATCATATTCTAGGTTTTTGCTGAAATAATCTGCAAGTTCTGCTATTTGTACTTCGTCTTTTTCTCCCGAATTTCTTATTACTATCATATAGTCTGCATATACTTTTAATTCAGCATTTTCTTTTGCATCTGCTTCTGTCTTTTTATCTGGTGAGAATATTTCTAATAGCCTATTTCTGATTTCTTCATTTGGTGCTTTGCTTAATATATCCTCTAATTTCCAGTTATAATCTGCTTTATTTACTTCTTGGATATATTCGTCTTTTTCTATATTTGAGTTTATGTCTCTTATATTGCGTTCTGAATATATGAATTTTTGCTTTTCTCCTTTTATACTAAATGTAGTTTCATATAAATCGGTTTTTAAGCTACTATCTGTTGGTCTTCTTTCTGCAAGTCCTAGGTTAACATTTTTGCTATCTGTAATTTCAATATATCTGGTTTCATCTATTGTTATTTGTTCTGATAAAGGATAATATATATTGTTTGCTGAACTCTTTGACTTCATTTCAAATTCTGGCTTTGGATATCCATTATCTTCTGTTTGAATATATGATGCATTCATTTCTTCTGTATATGTTAATTTTGCTGTTGTTTTTCCATTTGCATCCATTGCTTTTTTGTTTCCAGCTATTTCTTCAAATAGGCTATTAAAGTCTTGTCTGTCTTGATTTTTCTCTTGTAATACAGAATTGTTCTTGTATTTGTTTAGTAATGGACTATTTTTGTATTCTGTCACACTTCCATTTACCAATAATTTTGTAGATATATATTTTTGTCCATTATATGTAAATTCTATTTCATATAATCCTTTTTTGGCATTTTTTATTGTATAGTTTCCTGTTGTATCTGTATATGTGCTGTATTCTACACCTGTTCTTGAACCAGTTTTGTCTACTTGGTATATTTCTACTTTTACTTTTTCTATTCCGGCTTCTGCATTTTCTTTTATACCATTGTTATTATCTTCTAGTCCATCATTCCAAACATTTCCATTTATGTCCATTACTAGTTTCCATTTATTTTTGTCGTTATCTGGGCTATCTGGCTGGTCTGGTTTGTCTGGCTTATTTGAATTATCTGGTTCCAGTGTTTGTACCATATTTTCATCAGCATGTTTTACCCATATTACATTAATAAGCTTTTGTGATGGTATGTCTCTGTAACTCTCACTAATATGAGCAGTTAAGTAGAAATAACATCCTACTATGTGTGCTTTATCTTTACCATGCACACATACATCAAATCCATTTTCCACATCTCTGCACCATAGTACATCTCTGCTACTTGATGTTACTCTATTAGGTTCCCATCTTACTTTGTTGTATGTTCCTACAAGTACTTCATATTGTGCATCTATTATATATCTGTTGTGGATAAATTCTATTTTGTTTATTTTTGTTACATCATCTAGTTCTTTTTTATATTTTAGTTTTACATAGAATTTCTCATATCCAACTGGATATTTGTAGTTTTCTCTTGTAAACATTTCTTCATATCTTTTAGTTGGTAAATCTCCATCTGCATACACAATTTCGGTTTCTATGTTGCCTGTATTGTTTCCATCTGTGTCTAACTCGGCTATTACTTCATTGTTTTGGTCATATACTCTCATTCCAATTATTCTTGCTAAATATTTTGAGCTTTCTTCATCCATTGTTCCTAGTGGTTCATAATCTAGCATAAATGGTCCTATTAGTATGTCTTTGTAATCCTCGTCCATATATACTGATGAATCTTGTTTTATGTTTGAAAAACTATATCCTCTTTTTACTGTTGACGCATATGCATTAGCTGCTGCAAGCAAAGCTTCGCTTTCTGGGGTCTCTTCCCAATTCCAAGTTATGTTTCCTTTGCTTATTTCTGCACTATACATTGCTTTTTGTACTGCTGAATCTAGGCTGTTGTTTTCCTTATAGTAATTTAATATATATGCTTCTACATCTGTTGCATTTCCTTCTCTACCTGGCCTTTTTGCTGGTGTATCTGGTGATACTCTGTATTTTCCAAGTGAATATGTATATATGTCTTGGTTTCCATATATGTTAGCTAATGCTCCATCTATAAATTCTGTTCCTTCAACATATCTTGTTCCTATTCTATCTCCCTCTTGTGGATCTGTTACTACTTCACTTATTTTGTATTCTCCACTTCCTGCTACTAATAATGCATTTAGGTGTTTTCCATCTTCTCTTGCAGGTATTGTTTGTCCATGTTGTACACAGAATAATTCTTTTGTTTCATTTAGTTCTTCCCAAGTTATGAATCTGTGTCTTTCTATCTTTATGTCTAACCTTGTACCGGGATTTCCCGCATGGTCTATTGCTTTAATATGTAGCCATTTACCTACATATTCTTTTGGGAATAATGTTTGTAATTCTTTTATTTCATTTCCTGGATCATCATCTTTGTTATCTGTAATTGACCAAGCATATCCTGCTACACCTGTTTTTATTTCTACGGTAACTCTATTTGAAGGTAGCTCCTCGCCAGTTTTTGAATTTACATATGTTACATATAGCTCGTATATGGTTCCTATATCTTCTGACCATACATTCATTTTTATATTGCCTTCATCATCTACGGCATCTGACAAGGTTACAAGTGGTCTAATTGGCCCAGCTTTGTCTGTGGCATTATTGTCCTTG
Organism: uncultured Clostridium sp.; assembly: GCA_900555835.1. GTDB lineage: Bacteria > Bacillota > Clostridia > TANB77 > CAG-508 > UMGS1864. The sequence goes on along the minus strand of USMK01000024.1, from coordinate 12,750 downwards.
TGTTCTACATCTGAAACACCTTCCTGTATTTTGTCATATGAACTACTTCCTGATTCCTCTCTATATATATTATATTTAGCTGGAATTGATTCTTGAATATCTCCAAAAACTTCTTTTACAAATACATCAAATAACGAACCATCAGCACCAGATACCTCATAGAACTTATCACTTTTACTTACTTGATTTTTACTCGCTCCATCCGTTAAAATTGATATAGTTTTTATACCATTATTTTTAGCTATATCTATTGCATCATTTGGTTTGCACCCTTCATTAGATAAACCATCTGTCAAAGATACCAATACTCTATTAGTATTACTTGATTTAGCCAAAATATCAGTTCCTCTTTTAATTCCATCTCCAAGTCTTGTCATATTTCCAGTTTCTAATTCTTTAATTTTCTTTATAATAGTTTCTTTATCACTAGAAGATTCTATTACTGTATTTACTTTGCTTTCAAATGTTACTAAGCTTATTTTCATATTAGGATATTTATCCAACAAATTACTGATTAACTCTTGTACGCCATCTTGGACTATTTGCAATCTGGTTCTTTCCCCTGATGATAATAAATCCATACTTCCTGATACATCTATTACAAAGCACACATCTGGTACCTGATATGTTACTACTGGCTCATCTTCTCCTTCTTTCATCGGGCTCCAGTCTATGTCTACATAGTTCCAACCTGGTATTCTCGCTACCCCTGTTTCATCGAAGTCTGAGGCTTCTTGGTATTTTTTATATAGTTTTAAATCTGTAAATGTAAATTTAAGTTCCATATCTAGAATGTCGCCTTCTTTTCCGGCATTGTCTATTGCTTTTATGTGAAGATAATATCCTTCATTCATTTTTAGTCTAGATATTTTTATTGTTTCTCCTTCTTTAAACATTATTTCGTTTCCTGGGTCTGTATGTTCGTTTTGGTCTATTACATATGCATATCCATTAACTCCTGTTGTTATTATTGTGCAAGTTTCATTTGATGTATACTCTTTTCCTGAGTATGCTGTTACTTTATGGTAATATTCTGTTCCTCTATCTCCTGAATGTACTGTTAGTCTTAAATTCCAGTCATCATTTCTTATTATACTAAGTTCGGCATTTGGTTTGTATGGTCCTTCTAAATCCATAAATCCATCTGCTTGGCTTATTTCTGTATGTGGATTTAGTAAGTTTGTTCTTTTTACTGTATATTCTCCATTTTCTCCTTGTTTTTGATATACTGTATATGGAGCATGTACAGGTGTTGTTGATATAGTCCAAGGAGTTGCACTACTTCCATCTCCTCCTGTTTTGTATAAACCGTTTTTTAATGTTATTATAATTTTTACTCCTGATGTTTTAGATCTTCCATATGGTGATACTCTCTGTAAATATACATTTGTTCCTTCTACATAATATATTGCGTTTAAACCATTATTTCCATTATAGTAATTAGGTAAAAAGAAGCTTCCTCCTAAGTATGGACTATTTCTATCGGTTATTTGAGCTACCTTGAAAGTATACTCTCTACTTCCCCACATTCCATTGGGACCTGCTCCATGTTTATCTGTATCATATACATCTCTGTATGCTTTTTCCATTATTTCTACTGGAACATTATCTGTTTGTGTATTTCCTAAATCCTTTTTTAGATTATTTAATTCTTGACTATGTTCAATATCTGCTATGTCGACTACTCTGGCTGATGTTGCTTGATCTTCTCTTACAAAACAGTCTGCTATTTTTTGTAATTGATAATATAGTCCATATCCACCTCTATCTCCTGCTTCGTCACCAAATGGATACGGATTTGTTTTCCAGCTATAGTTTTCACCAGAAATCGTAGTTGTTGCAACTATATCTGTACTTATTAGTTGTATTTCATCTTCATTTATTGATAGAATTTTCCATTTACCAGTAAGATTATGTCTTGCAAAAAAACTTAGGTTTCTGATTTTATTATATGCTTCTGGTGCAGTATATTTTACATAATCTCCAACTTTGGCTACATCTGATAATTTAGTCTCATCACCTATTTTGGTCCAGTCTAGATTCACTTTTCTAGATCCGTTCGAATAATCTGCATTTAATGTTATATCATATTTTTCTTGTATTTCTCCATCTCTATCCACCGCTAATGCTACATTTCCCATTAAGCATAGCATTATGCTTAATATTACTGCCACGAGTTTTTTCTTCACTTTTATTTCCACCTCTCTTCCATTGGTAGTTTTTTCTTAATTACATATACTCCGTATTGCTAATATTGCAAATGCTAATGTTGCAATTCCGGTGTAGGCTATCATTTTTCCTGTTGATGTCATTATTATGCAAGTTACTGATTTTGTGTTGTCTTCTAGTGTTGTTTCTTCTTGTCCTTTTTCGTTGTAGGTTTTTGTTAATGAGAAGTTGCTTTCTATTGTACCTGTGTTGTTTGCTGTCATTTGTTTTGCTAATATTAGTTTTATGTTTGTGCTTTCTCCTGGGTTTATTATTTGATTGTTATATCCTGTTACATACAAGTTTTTGTCATTTCCTTCGTACCAGTTTTTGTTGGTTTCTGAACTGAATATTAGTCCATTTGGTTTGTTTGCCATAAGTCCAATTATACTTCCTGGTATTTCTCCATTGTTTGTTACTTTTACATTGTATTCTATTATTACTGTTGTGCCATTTAGTTGAGATGCTTTTATTTCTATTTTTGCTAAACTTGCCATATCATATGATATTTGTTGTATTCCTTGGCTAGTTTTTATTGTTATGTTGCTTATTCCTGCATCTAATTTCATATTGAATTTTTCTTTTTCTTTTAACCCTAAGTCTATGCTATACATACTTCTGTCTGTTACTTCTATTATGTCTGTTACTGCTGTTTCTATTTTGTTGCCTTCTAGGTTTATTGTTTTTAGTATGGCATCTGAGTTTCTGTCGTTTATTACTCCTGTTTTTTGGTATTCGGTGATATTGTATAATGTGTTGTCATACATAAATGCTACAATGTATTTGCCTTTTTCTACATTTCTAAATTCGTATTCTCCATAGATGTTGGTTTTTGCTATTTTTTTGTCTCCTGTTTTGTAGTCTTTTACTGTTTCACCTTTTTCGTTTATTAAATATACTTCTATTCCTGCAATTTCCGCTTCTTCGTCTTGTCTTTGGCCATCTTTATTTTCGTCATTCCATACTAATCCTTTTACTTTGTATCTTTCTATTCCGTCATCTCCGATTTCTCCACCATTTGGTTTGTTGTTTCCGTCTTGGTTTCCACCATTATTGTTGCCTCCGTTATTGCCGTCATCTTTTGCTTTTAATATTGTGTGTCTTATTTGACCAATTGTAGTGTTTTCTACATTATTTCCTTCTATGCTGGCTGTGTCTTCTATTTCTAGTTCTTCTACATTGGCTGTTACTTTTTCTACTCTTGCTTTGATGTTAACGATAATTGTACCTTGTGTTAGGCTTGTGTTTACTGTTACTATATTGCTTCCGTTTGATAAGATGGTATATTTTCTTCCGTTTTTTTCATATGAACCACTTATGAATGTTGTGTTTTCTGGTATGATGTTTGATATTTGTAAGTTTGATGCTGTCATATCATTTTCGTTGGTTATTGTTATTGTGTAATTTAAAATATCTTTTTCGTAAATATATTTTTGCTTTACGTCACATTCTAGTTTAGCTGTAATTTTAGGCTTTCCTATTGTGTTTATAACACTACTTGATTGGTTTGTTTCTGTGTTTTCTGCTTTTACTTCGGTGTTTGTTTCTATTTGTTTTTTGTATTCTCCATCTGGTAGTTTGTTTGCTATTACTCTTACTATTACCTCTATTACATCATTTCCGGAAAGTTCGCTTGACATTACCTTTAATACTTTTTGTTCTTGGTTATATGTGATGTCTCCGCTTCCTTTTTTTATTTCTGATTTTATGTATGTTACTCCATCTGGTATTTTTTTGCTTATTTCTACATTGTTAACTGCTACTTCTTGCTTGTTTTCTACGATTATTGTGTAGTTAAATTCTTGGTTTTCTTCAATATATACTGCTTTTGCTATTGATGATTCTTCTCTTATATTAAAATATGACCTTGCTACTCCGTTTTTTAATTCATTAGATGTTATGCTTTTTTCTATGCTTGTAGATTCTAGACTTGCTATATTTTGTATTGTAATTTCTGGCAATTCTGTAATTTCTGTTTTTATATCTTGGCCTGTTGTTTCATCTTTGCTTACTATATAGTATTTGCCGTTTTCTTCTGTAAAGCCTTCTTGCATTCCGTAGTATTCTAGTATGTTTGGCATATTATTTATTACAACTGTATATTCTAGTTCAGCCTTTTGACCAGCTTCCATTTTTCCTATTTCCCATCTTAATTCGTTTTCAGATGAGTAATATGTATATTTGTTAAATGTTTCTATTTCGTTTTTTACTACTGTTTCTTCTACATATGAAGTCCATTTTGGTATTGGATTTTTTATTACTACGTTTTCTGCTGGCATTTCACCTGTGTTTTGTACTTCTATTGTGTATTTTACCTTTTGCCCTTCTGTAAATTTTGTTCCAGCATCAATTCCGCAAGATAAGTTTATTTTTGCTCTGGCACCAATTCCTGTTGAAAGTCCTATTATGTTTGCAGTTGATGTTTCTTGTATACTTCCTATTTCAGTATTATTGTTATAGTATGTGCATAGAGAGCTGTATAGATTTTCGTTATGTTCTAAGTTTGCTGGTATATTTAATGTGTAGTTTAAGTATATTTTTTCTCCTTGTTCCATTTTTGCTATTGTTATCATATATAGTTTTATTTTTTCTATATTTTCTGGTTTCTCAGTCCAGCTGTTTTCGGCTTTTTCTAAGTCTGTGTCTGCATTTTCGTTTTCTGTATAATATATTTTTACTTCTTTTTCGCCTTCTACGGTGATTAGCTTTGTAAAGTTTGAATTTACTGTTGTTTCTAAGTTTTCTCCTGTTGCTAGGTTTTTGTTGCCTTTATATGGTACATTTCCTATTGCTTTTATTCCGAGTAGCGTTGTTTCCCGTGTTGTTCATTAGTATTATTTTGTAGTTTGCTTCTTTTTGTGGTTCTAGTATTTTTATTTTTCCTACTTCTTTTTCAGAATTTGCTGAGTTTACTATGTTTCCTTCTGTGTTAAAGTCTCTTATCTGGTGGATTGTAGTAAAGCCTATTGGTGCTACATAGTTTACTTCTGTATGGCTTTTTCCCATAGAATAAGTTTCGCCATTTAATTCTATTTGTGTTTCTTCTTCATAGTTAGTTGCAAGATTGTTGAAATAGTATAGATTTATAGGATTATTCTCATTTGTTAGTGTTAATTCTTTTAGTTTGATATTTGCATTTATTACTATTGTTGTTCCACCTTCTATGGTGCTTGATATTAGCTCTTTTTGTGTTCCTCTTAAATCTATTCTTATTGCTTTATTACCATTTAGTGTGTCTACTTTGTAGGTGTAAAATTCTAAGTTGTCTTCGTATAATAAACTTGCACTATTTATTGTTATTTCTTCTACTTCTTTGGGCATTTCTGCTACTATGATAGGGTTTTCCCAATAGTCTGAATCTATGTTGTTGTTCATTAGTTCAATTTTGAATTCTATTCCTGTGTTTTCGTCTATTGTTGATAAATTTTTGTTGTTTATTTCTATGTTTGCTTTTGTGTAGGTTTCTTTTAAAGAGATTTCCACATTTGATTCTATTTCCTGTGTATAACTTTCTATTTTGTCTAGTTTTACAGTTGTTTTTATTTTCTTAAATTGCTTTATTTCTTCTCTGCTGTAAGCTTGGTTGCTTAAAATAGTTTTGTTTTGCTTTATTTGTAAAAATCCGTTGTTTTCTATTCCTCTTATTTCCATGTTTACTTTTGATATTTCGTCTTGGAAATTATATGTAATGTTCCCGTCTTCATCGGCTTCGTTGTTTAAGTCTATTTTTGTTATCTCTTCTTGGCTTTCGTTTAAAAATCTTATATATCCTTCTTCTCCTAGGATTTTTGTAAGATTATTTTTATTTATTGTAATTGAGTTGTATTTTTCTTTTATTGTTTTTTCGGTTTCATCTTCTAAAATGAACTTTGTACCTAAGTCTTCTATTGTTAGTTGATTTAGTATATCGCTTTTTATTATATTTATATTGTTTGTTGTTTCATAGTTAATTTCTTTTTGCGTATATAAATTGCTTTTGCTTATTTCTGTAAGGTTTGATGTATATTCGCTATCTATTTGTGAGCCGATTTGCAATATTACTTCTTTGTCTATGGTTTCTTCTTTGGTTATTGTGTCTGTTTCTGTTGTTATTTCGGCTTTTGCTTTTAATGTGATTGTTGTTTTGTCCATTAGAACTTTTGAGTCTGGCTTTTCTCCTGTGTTTTCAGTTTCATCCCACGCAAAATCTATGTATACGTATACTTCTCCGCTTTCTTCGTCTTGTTTTATTTCTACAATTTCGCCGTCTGGATATTCTTTTACATGAGTTGTGTCTAGGTATTTATCGTATGCTTCTTTTGGGTAATAGTATGTTATATAGTATTCGTCTTCAAAGTTGCTTTTTGCTGTTATTTTTATTTCTGTATTTTCACTGTTTGTTGTATAATACCTAGGTTGTGTTGTATCATTAGTTATTTCGCTTGTAATTGTTCTAATTTCTATTGTTTCTGGTTTTATTGTAGAGTATTCTGGTATAGCAATTGTTATATCTGTTTGTTTTATGTTTTCTATTTTGCTATTTACTTTTACTTTTTCTTGCAATATAACCCCTTGGTCCTCATCTGAATACATATATGGTATGTACTTTTGAATTTCTTGGCTTATATCTATTTCTTCATCTACTTTTGGTTCTTCATTAACCGCTATACTAAATGGTGTTACATAAGTAAATAGCAACATTAGTATAGTTAATACCGATATTAATTTTTTTCCGTTTTGCCCTATTTTGCTTTGTGTTTTCTCTAATAATATACCGTGTGTGTGTGTGTGTACTCCCACAAGGCTTTCAGCTCTTTGCATCATATTTTTCTCCTTTTTATTTTACTAAATTGTATAAACATTACTAATTACTTAAATGTTAGTACATATCTATTCTTATTTCAATAGTATAGTTTTCCACATTACAAAAAGAGCCTCCATCCTTACTACGGAAGCTCTTTTTACGCTTTTTCTTTTGCATTTATTAAGTTTATATTACATTTTCGTAACATTTGCACCTTAAATCGACATTTTTCTTACGCATGACCGGATTTTAGCAGATCTGATTGTGTATATTATAACCTTAATAATTCTATCCAATTTTTAAATATATTCTCTTTCTTATGTTGTCTCATAGCAAAAACGTGGAAAAATCACGTTTTTAGTTGCTAAATTCGTGATTTTTCCACGTTTTTAGTTGTGATATTATAATTCCTTCATTTCTTCTTAATGAAATATAATATTAAAACTCTTTTATTGATATATAGAATACTTCATTATACACAAAAAAAATGCAATCGTTTGACTGCATTTCTTATTGTTTATTGAATTAAAAATTATTGTAATTCTACAACTGCTCCTGCTTCTGTGAATTTTGCTTTTAATTCTTCTGCTTCGTCTTTTGAAGCATTTTCTTTTACTGTTTTTGGAGCTCCATCTACTAATTCTTTTGCTTCTTTTAATCCTAATCCTGTTGCATCTCTTACAACTTTAATTACAGCTATTTTGTTTGCTCCTGCTTCTTTTAATACTACGTTGAATGAAGATTTCTCTTCGGCGGCTGCTGCTGCTCCACCTGCTGCTGGTGCTGCTGCTGCTACTGCAGATACTCCATATTTTTCTTCTATTCCTTTTACTAATTCTGATAATTCAATAACTGTTAAGCTATCGATTTCTTCTAACATTTTTTCTATTTTTTCTGACATTTTTATATCCTCCTATTTTAAATTTTTTATTTTTATGTCAGTAGTTTATTCTACTTAAAATCTATGCATAAATTATGCATTTTCTTTTTGGATACGTACTTGATCTAAACCAACTGCAAGTTTTGCAATAGTTCCAAGTAAGCTTCCAGCAAGTTGTGATAGTAATTCTTCTCTTGAAGGAAGTTTTGCTAGTGTCATTATTTCTTCAACAGAAACTACTTTACCATCTATGATTCCACCTTTAATTTTGTAGAAATCATTATTTTTTATATAGTTATATACAGCTTTTATACCTGGTAGGTATTCTTCTTCGTTCATTATAACAGCTGTTGGTCCTACTAATGTTTCTTCTAGTCCTTCTATTCCAGCTTCTTCTAATGCTCTTCTTGTTATATTGTTTTTGATTACTGTATATTCTGTTCCAGTTTTTCTAAGTTCAGCTCTTAAATCTGTAACATCTGTAACTGTAATTCCTCTGTAATCTGTTAGTAATACTAATTTAGCTGATTTTATTTTTTCTGCTAATTTAGATACTTCTTCTTGCTTTTGTGCTATTATTTTTGCGTTTGCCAATGCTTTCACCTCCTATTATATATAAAAAAACCTTTCTTATAGGCATACCGATGCATATAAGGAAGGCTTAAAATAATTGCTTTCTCTTTTATGCCTCGGTAGGACTTACCTTTTGCCTACTGTCTTTGGCTTTTATTTAACTATTTTTGGTTTATATATAGTCCAGGTCCCATTGTTGTTGAAACTGATACGCTCTTAATGTATTGTCCTTTTGCTGCTGCTGGTTTTGCTTTAATTATAGCTTCTATGATTTTTTCATAGTTTTCATATAATTTTTCTGCACCGAAAGATACTTTTCCAAATCCTAAGTGGATTATGTTTGTTTTATCTAATCTGTATTCAACCTTACCAGCTTTAATTTCTGATATAGCTTTTGCTACATCCATTGTAACTGTTCCTGATTTTGGGTTAGGCATTAAACCTTTTGGTCCTAATACTTTACCTAATCTTCCAATTACACCCATCATATCAGGTGTTGCTACTATTACATCATAGTCAAACCAGTTTTCTTTTTCTATTTTTGGTACTAAATCTTCTGCTCCAACATAATCAGCTCCGGCAGCTTCTGCTTCCTTAGCTTTATCTCCTCTTGCAAAAACTAAAACTTTTTTAGTTTTACCTGTACCATGAGGAAGTACAACTGTACCTCTTACTTGTTGGTCAGCATGTTTTGAATCTACACCTAATTTAACGTGTAATTCAACTGTTTCATCAAATTTTGTTTTTGGCATTTTTTCGATTAACTCTAACGCCTCTTTTGCTTCATATGACTTTGTTCTATCAACAAGTTTTGAAGCTTCTGCATATCTTTTTCCTGCGCTCATTTTTTCCTCCTTTGGTTTTAGCGAGCTTTGCTCTCCCAATATTTTATATTTTAAATAGTTTTAAAACTATTTAATTTCAAATTATTCTTGTACAACTACACCCATTGAACGTGCAGTTCCTTTAACCATACTCATTGCTGCTTCAACTGATGCTGCATTTAAGTCAACCATTTTTTGTTCAGCAATTTGTTTTACTTGGTCAAGTGTTATTGTTGCAACTTTGTCTTTGTTTGGTTTTCCTGAACCTTTTTCTATTTTAATTGCTTTTTTAATTAAAACAGCTACTGGTGGAACTTTTGTAATAAATTCAAAAGATTTATCTTTGTATACTGTTATTACAACTGGTATTATCATTCCTGGTTGATTTGCTGTTCTATCATTAAATTCTTTTACGAATTGCATAATGTTTACACCACTTGAACCTAATGCTGGTCCTACTGGTGGAGCTGGTGTTGCTTTTCCAGCTTCAATTTGTAATTTTATAACGTTAATTACTTCTTTCTCTGCCATTTTTATGGCACCTCCCTAAAAATTTTGTTTTATACTTTTTGAACTTGTGAAAACTCTAATTCTACTGGTGTTTCTCTTCCAAACATTGAAACTAGAACTTTTACTTTTCCTTTTTCTTTGTTTATTTCTTGAACAACACCGATAAAGTTTTCTAGTGGTCCATTTAATACTTTTACATTATCGCCAGTTTCATAATCTACATTAACTGGAACGTCGTCAAATCCCATACTTCTTATTTCTTCACTTGTAAGCGGAATTGGATCTGTCCCTGAGCCTACGAAACCTGTTACGCCTCTTGTATTTCTTACAATGTACCAAGATTCTTCTGTTACAATCATCTTAATTAGTACATATCCAGGAAATACTTTTTTAATGTTTGTTTTTGTTTTACCATTTTTTATTTCTATTTGTTCTTCCATTGGAACAACTATATCAAAAAAATAGTCTTGTAATTCTCTGTTTTTTACAGTTTTCTCTAAGTCAGTTTTGACTTTGTTTTCATATCCAGAATATGTATGTACAACATACCATTTTGGTTCTAAACTTTCTTCATTTTGAGACATTCCTTAGCCTCCTTAATTTTATAAATTATTAGCTTCTTATTTTGTATTATTCTTGTGTTTCATTTGAGTTTTCTGAATTTTCGTCAACTGTATTGTTTTCGTCTGCTGTTGTATTAGCATCAGTGTCACTTGTTGTGTTATCAGAAGTAGTATTGTCAACTGTATTATCTACAGTATTTGTTTGGTTTGTTTGTACTACTGCTTTTAATCTTTCTACACCTTGACTATTTAGATTTTCAAATGTAAAATCAAGAACAAAAACTATTGCAGCTACAATTACAACCATTACTATTACAGCTGTTGTATTGTTTAGTAGTTGCTTTGGTGTTAGCCAAGTAACTTTTTTTAATTCTGTTTTCATATCTTTAAAGAAATGTTTTTTGTTTTTGTTTTTGTCGTCAGCCATTTTTATTCCTCCTAAAAGGTTATTTTGTTTCTTTGTGTGTTGTACGTTTTTTACAGAATTTGCAATACTTTACAACTTCTAGTCTGTCTGTATTGTTTCTTTTATTTTTCTCTGTCATATAATTTCTTCTTTTGCACTCTGTGCATTCTAATGTTATTGGTTCTCTTGCTCCTTTTGCAGCCATTTAACTACACCTCCGTTTTAGTTTTATGAAGCTTTTTTATTTTACGATGTGATTTGCATGTTACTTAAAATACATGCTTAAATACTTTATCATATTTACACATAAATGTCAACTGTTTTACATAATTTTGTTTGATTTTTTGTATTTCTTTTTTCTTACGGAATAGCCAAATGTTCCTATTTTTTTTCCTAGGGTATAGTAGCCTCCGTTGGCATAGGCTATTAGGTTACATTTGCTTATGTCGAATGCACCTTTTTCGTCTATGTATTTTTCGTCTGCATCTATTGAAACTACTTCTGCCACAAATGTATGGTGACTTCCATATTCTTTTATGTCTATTACTTTACATTCTATTGATACTGGACTTTCTTTTATGCTTGGGCAATTTAAATGTTTGGTTTTTTCTTTGGTTAAATGCATTTCTTTGAATTTATCATATTTAGCCCCAGAACGAACTCCACACCAATCTGTGGCATATACTAATTTTTCGTTTGTTAGGTTTATTACAAATTCCTTTGTTTCCTTTATTAAATTATATGAATATCTCTCTGGTCTTACTGATATATATACAATTGCAGGATTTGTATTTAAAATTCCCGTCCAAGCGACAGTCATAATATTTGCGTTTTCCATAGTACCTGATGTTACCAAAACAGCTGGTATTGGATACACAAAAGTACCCGGTTTCCACTCAACTTTTGCCATTTTTTCTTACTCCCCTTCATTTATTCTTAATAATTACATTCATATATTTTTCCTTAAATAATATCCCTATCATACTGAAATTCAATATATAAATTAAATGTTTTTTACTACATAAAGACAGAAAATATAAATTTATTTATTTTCAATTAAATTTTATATCTATAATTCAACACATACTCTAAGATTTCATTATAATTATTTCTAGTGTATGCCACAAAGATTTCCCTGTTTTAGCTTATTATAGCAAGCTCTACATACTGGGATATATTCTTGGTCTCCTACAACAATATCTGTATCTTTTTGACCATTATAATATGAAAATATTGCATTATCGCATTTACAAACTTCACATACAGATGTTAAATACTGAACATTATCTGCAAAGCACATAAGCTCCCCCATTTTTCCAAAAGGCTTTTTCTCTGATGTTAAATTCAAACCTGAAATATAAAACTTTTTACCATTTTGAGCTAATCTCTCAATTGTACTAACATCACCTTTCAAAAATTGAAACTCGTCAATAAAATAAACATCAGCATTATAATTTTCCAATTCCTCAATATTACTTATATTTATAGCTCTAAGCTTCTCACCAGCTCTAGTTGAAACATACTGCTTTCCAGCTCTGACATCAATACAAGATTTAAAAATCAAAGTCTCCTTACCAGCAATCTCCTGCCTATGCAACTCACTAAACATCCTCTGACTTTTCCCACTCTTCATAGGACCCACAAACACGTTAATATCTCCCATTTTCTACTACCTCTACTACTAAATTTTTTTATTTATTTGCTATATAATATCATAACCAAAAATAAAATCAATACTAAATATTGATAACTATGAAAATAATTTTTATTCCTGGTACAACATAACCATAGCAAGACTTACTTATTATTTCAAATTATATACCATATTAAAATTATTATATAATAGATACCTTTACTCTCTTATACTTATATAAAAAATATAATCTTAAATAGTAGAGTAGTAATAAAGAAATTAAATATAAAATTTATGTAATGACGAATGTGCCGTGGAGTAACCGTACGAAATCTTAATTAAAGATTATGAGGGAGCGAAGGCTTCGGAG
>USMK01000023.1 GCA_900555835.1 uncultured Clostridium sp. | reverse complement strand
TGACCTTGAATTTCTTCATGGAAATTCCAAACGTCTCAAGCAGTGTCGGTATCATAAGAAACGGAAACAGCACCGTTTCGTACACATTCGTCCACTTGGTCGTGCGGATATTGCGGCTCATCATCTTGAGGCAGATGTTACTGCTCAAATACATCGGCAGCCAGAAGATGAGCACCTCGATCAGTGTACAGCGCACAACCATGACGCCGAAGGTTGCAAACAGGATCGGCGACATAATGTAGATAAAGCGTTTCCAGGACGCGTACCAGTACCAGACGGATGCCAGATAGTTCGCCCGCTGCGCAAATTTCAACTTTGGCGTAAAGAGCAAGTGCAGCTTCCGCCCGGTGCAGATACAGCCGCGCGCCCAGCGGACACGCTGTGAGATCAGTGACTTTAAATCCGTCGGTGAGAGTCCTGACGCAAGCACCTCATTTAATGCGTAACAGACATATCCCTTCTTCCTACAACAGACATATGAAGTGTTCTAGGAATTGGTGTTGCTGTCATTGTTAAAACATCTATTGTATTTTTCATTTCTTTTATTTTCTCTTTTGCTTTTACTCCAAATCTTTGCTCCTCATCTATTATAAGCATTCCCAAATTCTTAAATTCTATGTCTTTGCTAAGCATTCTATGTGTTCCTATTACAATATCTAGTTCTCCCAATTTTAGTTTTTTTATTATTTGTTCTTGTTCCTTTTTAGTTCTAAATCTGTTTAGTACATCTATTCTAATAGGAAAATCCTTCATTCTTTCTTTAAACGATTCATATTGTTGATTTGCTAAAATTGTTGTTGGAACCAAATATGCAACCTGTTTTCCATCCATACAGGCTTTAAATGCTCCTCTTATTGCTACTTCGGTTTTACCATATCCAACATCTCCACAAAGTAGTCTGTCCATTGGTTTTGGGGATTCCATATCTTTTTTCATTTCGTCTATACATCTCAATTGATCATCTGTTTCTTCATATGCAAAACTATTTTCAAATTGAGTTTGCCAAGGTGTATCTTTTGAAAAAGCAAACCCTTGGGCCTTTTCCCTTCTTGCATACAATTCTAAAAGTTCCTTTGCTACAATTTGTAAATTTGCTTTTACTTTCTTTTTAGTATTTGACCATTCTTTGCTACCTAAATTACTTAAATCAGGAGCATGTTTTTCTCCTACTCCAACGTATTTTCTAATATTATCAAGTTGGTTTGTAGGTACATATAAAATGTCGTCTCCCTTGTATTTTATTTTAATATAGTCTTTTGTTATTTTGTCTGCTGTAATTGTATTTACTCCAACAAATTGTCCTATACCGTGGTTTTTATGAACAACATAATCTCCCACTTTCAAATCGGAAAATACTATTGTATCTGCATCTTTATATGTTTTATTCACTGTTTTCTTTACTTTTCTTGTTGTAAATATTTCTCCTGCTGAAATTACAAGTAAATTAAAATCATATGCTTCAAATCCACTTTCAATTGTTCCTGTTGTTATATAAATTCTTCCGTCTTCAATTTGTTCTTCTAATTTTTTTGTATACACATTGGGTATTTCTTTTTCCAGTAAAATATTAGATATTTTGCTTGCATTATCTTCACTACCAGCTAGTACAACTATTGTTTTTCCTTTTTCTTTTGCTTTTTTAATTTCCTCAAAGAGTAAATCAACTCCAAGGCGAAAAAAGTTGACCTCCCTATAGCTAAAACTATATCCGTTTCTTTTTGCATGCATACTATTCATATCCACAAAACCAATGTCTTGATTTTCTAGATATATAATTTGTTTTTTCTCAATTTCTCCTGTTATTGCTTCATAATTACCCATTTGCATTAGTGCTTGTGGAATTAACTTGTTTTTTTCTATTAAATTTTTAATAACACTTTCGTTATCCTTGATTATATTTTCTGCTCTTTGTTTTATTTTTTTAATTTCGTCTAAAATGAAAATATAATCTTCTGGAATGTAATCAAGTAATGTACTTTGCTTTTTGTAGAATGAATTAAGATATTTGTCTATTTTATTTAAGTAATTTCCATTTCTAATTTCTTCTAAATCCTCTGGTAAAAAATCTCCTTTTTCTATATCATAGCAAATTTTTTCTAGGCTGTTTTCTAAAACAAATTCATTGGCAGGATAGATTTCCACATTTTCTAACATTTCTGTGGAACGTCCAGTATAAATATTAAAATTTCTTATAGAATCTATTTCGTCTCCCCAAAACTCAATTCTAATTCCAACTTTATCTGAAATTGCAATATCTACAATTCCACCTCTAACACTAAATTGCCCCTTACCTTCAACCACATCAAATCTTTCATAACCAAGCTTAATAAGTGCTTCTTTTATTGTATCTAGCTTATACTCATTTCCAACTTTTAAACTTAAAGTATGTTTATATAAAATCTCTGGTGAAACTGTTTTTTGCATAAGAGCCTCAATTGTGGTTACAACAACCTTGGCATTTCCGTTCTTTATATTATTCAAGCATTCAATTCTTTCATTTAGCATATCTTTGCTTTCAGCTAAATAATCGTATGTTACAATTTCTCTTTTAGGAAAATAAAATACTTTATCTGTATAGTATTTTAAATCTCTTATTAACTTCTTAGCCTGTAATTCGTTATATGTAACAATACAAACCGGATTTTCTGCAAACATTTGCACAGCAAAAGAAAGGTGTACTTTACCACCATCAGTTAAACCAGATAGCATAATGGGATTTACACCTTGCTTAACATCTTTGATTAAAGATGCAAACTTATCATATTTTTCCAAAACACTCACAAGTGAATTCATTTAAAAATTCCTCTTCTCATTAAATTTTATTACTCTATTATACTACATTTTCTAGGAAAAGGAAATCGTTTTGGCAAAAATAATTTTTCAAGTTTACTTAGATTTCCCATACAAAAAATGCACAATAATTAAATACTGTGCATTCTTTGTTTTTTCATCTTACATACACTGATGGATTTTGCCCTACATTGGACTCAACAATTAAATAGTTCCAGTTTTTCTTGGGCTTTTTAGTCCATACTGAAAGGCCCTGTTTGCGTCCAGTGGTATTTCCCTGTACTTTTCCAGCTTCATAAATTTCAACCTCCACAAACCCCTTTCCCATAAAACCAATAATTTGAATTGGATAGGGTTTAGTATTCCTGAAAATGAAATCTAAAAATCCATAACTTACAGTTGCATCTCGTCCAGGTGGAACATATGTTACAGGAAGTCCGTGTGAATGCCTTTCTATAATTTCCATTCCAGCATCTAGTGCAGTGTTGTAAAGTGTAGACGAAACCTGGCATACACCTCCTCCATAATCTTTGGCCATTTGGTTATCTATTATTACATTTCCCAAAACATAGCCTTGTTCTTTTGAGGCAGGTCCAATAATTTCGCTCCATTTGAAATTTCTACCAGGTAAGATTTTTACAGATATATTCTTGGTTGCCAGACCAATATTATGATTTCTGTTGGTATTATTAAAGTTGAAGTATGTTTTATAATAGCCTATACGCTTATTCCGAGTAACAGTATATGTATCTAAATACTCAGCATACATATATGCCTTTGTGCCATTATAATCAACTCTATACCAACCATCTTCATTAATATCATATACCTTAACTACTTGGCTAGGATATAATCTACCAACAATAACAGTATTAGTAGATGGCCCTTGGCGAATATTTACGTATTCACTAATATTAATTCGTCCTTCCCGAACATATCCATTTGGCATTGCATATGATACGCTAAATATAGACATTACCAAAATGCAAGCAAGGAGTAATACTTTTGCCTTAATCATTTTGTTCATCTCCTTAATTAATTTATACTATGTATTGTAGCAAATTTTTAAGGGAAAGTCAAATTATGTAAATTATTTTGATTTTATCTAGAAAATATGCTATAATTTAAGTATACTTTTTATCTTTTACTTTAAAAGGAGGAATTTTCATGACGATTTTGCACAACTTGGCCCTATTCGGTCTCCTTATTTTGCAGATGTTGCATTTGCTTGTAATGATTATTTCATTATTCTTTTTAATGAGATACTATTCTGGTAAGAAAATTATGCGGTCTCATTTTAAAAGTGCATTAGCCTGGGGACTTATCTCTGAGCCATTTGCATTTGTGTTATATTTTATTTCACTAAAGTTTGCAACATTATCAGAAAGCATTTTTTATGCAATTTCCATTATTTTAGGTCTTTTGCCATTAACTTTAATAATTTTGCATAAAGACTAACCAAAAAAGCTCCATTAATGGAGCTTTTTTAGTTTAGCTGTATATATATGCAATTTTTTTATTGTAATTTTTTATTTATTCAATTTCTTGACATTACAATATCCAAATGATAGAATCCAAATTAGAATAAATAAAGTGAGGATTTTTTTATGAATGATAAGAAAAAACTTGCAATTATTATTGATGCTCCTAATTGGGCTTTTCATAATGTTGCAAATTTAATGAAAAAAGAGCTTGAAAATATTGCTGTTGTGGATATTTTTGCAATTCAGCCAGAGCCATATTATGATGATTTGTTTTTGCTTTTAGAAGATGTTAAATCTTATGATTATATTCATTTCTTGTGGCGAAAAAATTTGCTTGATTTTAAATCAGATAGATTTAAGCAACATTTACAAAAAAATAATATTGATTATGACAAATATATTAATTTTTTTGTGCCTAAAATTACAACTGCGGTTTATGACCATTTATTTTTAACTCCAAATGAAATTGCAGAATATGCAGATGTGTTTAATAAATTTTCTAGAAAGTATTATACCAGCTCTAAAAAGCTTTATGATATTTATTGCAATATTCCTGAATATAAAAAGCCTGAAACAACTATAATTGATACATTTGATATTCAAATTTTTAAGCCAATGAACTTAGAGCGATTTAAGTTTAATAATATTTCAAAAAGGCCACTTGTTATTGGCTGGGTAGGAAATTCTGCTTGGAATAATACAGATGGTTCTGAAATTGATTATAAGGGTTTACATCATATTTTAAATCCTGTTTTAGAAGAATTGATAAATGAAGGATTTAATATAAATACACAATTTGCTGATAGACAAATTAATTTAATTCCAAATAATGAAATGCCAGAATATTATAAGAACATTGATATTTATATAACTTGTTCTTATCAAGAAGGTACACCTAGACCGGTTTTAGAGGCCCTAGCTTGTGGTGTTCCTATTATTGCTACTGATTGTCGGAATCGTTCCAGAAGTTTTAGGTGATTTGCAAAAAGAATTTATTATTGGAGATAGGACAATTCTTTCTGACGAAGTTATTAGGCAAAATTTAAAAAATGCGATTATAAAATTATATAATAATCGCGAATTGTTAGAAATGCTATCTAATGAAAGTATTCAACGTGCACATCATTTTGATAGTTCTAATTTCCGAAAACCTTATATCCAATTTTTCTTTAATAATTAATTTTAAAAGCCAAGCTATTACTAAACTTGGCTTTCTTTATGTGCATATTTTTCATCTAATAATGATAATTTATGATACATTTCTGCATCTGGTTTTGACATTTTTTCTCTTTCTTGTGCAGTCATATATGTTCTTGCTTCTTTTAGAATTTTGCAGTATTCTAATGCAGTTTTTAAATCTCCTTTAATCACATTGTTAATTATTTTTTCGACTGCTTTTTGGCAAGGTGGAACTTCTAGTTCTTCTGTTAGCTTATAAAACCATAGCATTTCTTTTAATATTCTTTCTCTATCTTCATTGTCTAATAATGTGGAATCTATAAATTTATATATAATATAGTTCATACTTTTGGAATAGAAATATCTATAATATCCCAAATAATCATTGTTTTGGAAATTTTCATAAATCATTCTATATGCTTTGTTTATTCCATCAAAATATTCTGGTGAACAACTGCTACTAATAGAACCACCTTTTCTTTGACGATAATTAAATACTACACATCCGTGTATAATATACATTTTTTGCTTTCATAAAGCAATATGTTGTAAATATTGCATCTTCTGCTGGAAGTCCTACTACAAATTTTAAATTTAAGTTATCTATAAATTCCTTTTTAAATATTTTATTACATACACTTGAATTCATTATAAAGAACGAATTCATATGGTCATTTATTGATAATTTAAAAGGCTTGTATTTTTTAGTGTCAAATATAACTTTATTCCATTTTTGTCCATCTTCGTCGGCATTTATGTAATTACCAATTACATAATCAGCATCTTTTTCAGTTATTTCTTTATACATATTTTCTACCGCATCTAGTTCTAAAAAATCGTCTGAGTCTAGAAACATTATGTATTTGCCAGTTGTTGCATCTAATCCAGCATTTCTAGCATCTGATAGTCCCCCATTTGTCTTGTGAATTACTTTTATCCTTTTATCTTTTTTTGCAAATTCGTCACATATTATTCCTGAATTATCTGTTGAGCCGTCATCTACTAGAATTATTTCTATATTTGAATGTGTTTGATTTATTGTAGATTCAATTGCTTCCTTTAAATATTTCTCAACATTATATATAGGAATTATGACTGTTACTTTATCCATATTTCCTCCTATTATTCTTTCTCATCTTCTCTCATTTTAAACATACTATGATATCCTATTGCCATTGCAACTACTATCATTAGGGCAAATGATACTGCCTTCCAAATTCCACTTTCTAGTAGGATTATTGCAAACATTCCAAATGTTGCACTTATTCCGTACATGATTAAGACTGCTTGTTTTTGTGAATATCCTTTATCTAATATTTTGTGATGCAAATGTCCTCTGTCTGGCATTATTACTGCTTTTAGCGATTTTCCTTTGATAAGTCTTCTTACTATTGCAAATAACGTATCAAATACAGGCAGAGCAAGTACAATAAGCGGTGCTACTATTACTATTGCAGTATATGTTTTGGCTACACCTAATATTGATATTACAGCAAGTGAAAATCCTAAGAAGTCTGAACCTACATCTCCTATAAATGTTTTTGCTGGATTAAAGTTATATGGCAAAAATCCAATTAAAGCTCCTGCAAGTGCTGTTATTAGTATAATAGCCATTATGTGTGCTCCATTTAGAGAAAATATAATAAGTAGCGAAATTGAGGCTATTATTGTAACTCCTGTTGATAGTCCATCTAGTCCATCTATTAAATTTATTGCATTTGTAATTCCCACAATCCATCCTATTGTTAAAATTGTATAAAATGCTTGGCTCCATGGTGCATCATTTATGAAGTCGATTCCTATGCTATCTATTCTAACTCCTGATATTACCATTATAATTGCCGAAATTGTTTGAGCAGTAAGTTTCACAAGTGGATGTACTCCTCCTTTGGAATCATCTATAAAACATACTATTCCAAGTATTATAATTCCTATGGCAAATCCTATTAGTTTTTTGTAGTATTGATCTTCTCCAAATAAATCAATAGAATGTTCAATTGACATTACTGCTAGCAAATATATTAGTGATATAGTAAAGCCTGCTATTACGGCTAATCCACCGCAATCTTGGCATTGGTTTTTTATTTATTCTTCTTGCATCTTTTGGATAATCTATTGCTCCAACTTTTTTTGCCAATCTTATTGTATATGGTGTTGTAACAAATGCTATTATAAAAGCCAGAACAAATGCTATTGCTATATCTCCCCACATATGAATCCCTCTTCTATTTCATATTTTCATTTTCAATTTCTTCTATCATTTTCAATCTTTCACTATGTCTTCCACCTTCAAATTTTGTTGCTAAAAATATTCTTAAAATACATATTGCTTCATGACTATTTAAGTGTTCTGCCCCTAATGCTAATATATTTGCATCATTATGCATTCTTGCAAATTTTGCAGCTTCTTCATTATAGCAAGGTGTACATCTTATTCCTTTGAATTTGTTTGCAACTATGGACATTCCAAAGCCTGTCCCACAAATTAAAACTCCTATTTCGTCATCATTTTTCGCTACTGTTTTAGCCACTTGTTTGGCTACTATTGGATAATCCATTCTTTCTTCTGTATAAGTTCCATAATCTTTATACTCTATTCCGTTTTCTTCTAGATATCTTTTTAATTCTTCTTTAATTTTAAAACCCCTATGATCAGAAGCAATTGCTATTTTTTTCATAAGTATCCCTCCAAATTCAATTAATATGCCTATATAATATCATAGTTTCGCATTTTTTACAATAGCTCTAATTTGCTCTCAAATTTTCGACATTTTTAGACTTTATTTATAAAATATGATATAATATTTTTACTATTTTTTTATTATTGGAGGATGTTTTTATGTTAAAAGAATTTAAAGAATTTGCACTTAAAGGAAATATCATGGACCTGGCTGTTGGTGTTATTATTGGTGGTGCTTTTCAAAAAATTGTTACATCATTAGTAAATGATATTATAATGCCTGCTCTTTCACTAATTACAGGAAAGGTGGATTATAGCAACTTATCATTTACAGTTGGAGATATTTCTATCAAATATGGTTCTTTTTTAACAGCTATTATTGATTTTATAATTATTGCTCTTTCTATATTTATTATGATTAAATATATTAACAAAATGCAATCTAAACTTGATGAAATTAATGAAAAAGGAAAAGAAAATGTAAAAAGAAGCAAATGGTTTAAAAAAATCGAGGAAAAGATACCTGTAAAAGAAGAAGTAGAAATTAAACAAGAACCAACTACTAAAATATGCCCATTCTGTTACTCAGAAATTAACTATAAGGCTACTCGATGCCCAAATTGCACATCAATTTTGGAAGAAAAACAAGAAAAATAGTAATATTTTGACTGAAAACTTAACTTTTACTTGCAATTTATTTATATTCGTGGTAGAATATATGGAGCAAAATTTATAATCGCTAAGAGGAGGTGCAAATATGCCAAACATTAAATCTGCTGAAAAAAGAGTTAAAATTATAGAGAAAAAAACATTAAGAAATAATATGATTAAATCTGGATATAGAACAGCTGTTAAAAAGTTCGAAGTAGCTGCTAATAATGGAGAAAAAGAACTTGATGCACTTTACAGAAACGCAGTTAAAAAAGTAGATCAAGCTTGTTCAAAGGGAGTTATAAAAGCAAATACAGCTTCTAGAAAAAAATCTAGATTAGCTAAAATATTAAATAATGCAAAATAATTTTTAAACTAAAAATGCAATTTTTAATTGCATTTTTTTCTTTGCCAACAATTACCTTTGTTTTAGCTTGAAAGCTATGTTAATATTATTATATAAGCAAATTTCTTTGGAGGTAATTTGTAATGGTACATAAATTTATAGATAATTTATTTGAACTTGAAGGCCCTATTGGCCAAGTTGTTAAATATGGATTTATATTTTCTTTATTTTTTTGTTTAGTAGGTGGAATATTGCTTTATTTCTACTCTAAATTCAATTTGAACTATATTTATCACGAAATCAGTTTAATACTATTTAAATCTGGTATTACATTTGCAATAAGCTTTTTTATTTGCGGAATCGCAACAAATAAAATAAAAAATGATACATAAAAAACACCCCAAACTATATTTTTACATATTATAGTTTGAGGTGTTTTTCTATGGACTATTTAAACAGTCTTTCTGGTGAAGAATTAGTTTTACTGGCAAGTACAGTTGCAATTTCAATTGCGTCTAATTTAAATACAGAGGATATTGCTGTTCTTGCAGCATTTACCACAACAATTGGCGATAATCTTGCTTTAATTGCAGCCAAACGTATTTAAGCTATTTTTGTAATTCTTCTAAAAACATTTTATTTAGCATTCCTGGATTTGCTTTTCCTTTGGTTGCTTTCATTGCTTGTCCTACTAAGTATCCAAGTGCTTTGTCTTTTCCTGCTTTATAATCAGCTACTGATTGTGCATTTTCTGATAATACTTTTAGTACAACTTCTTTTATTGCACCTTCGTCAGAAATTTGTACCCAACCGTTTTTTTCTATTATTTTAGCTGGTTCTTCTGGATTTTCAAACATTTCTGTTAATACTTTTTTACCAATGCTTGTACTAATTGTTCCTTTATCAATTAGTATTACTAAGTTTCCTAATTGTTCTGCTGTAAATGGTATTTCGTCTGCTTCTATTTCTTTTTCGTTTAATATTCTTGTTATATCAGACATTATCCAGTTACTTACAGATTTTGGATTATTGCAAACTGCTGTTGCTCCTTCAAATAAGTTTGATAAATATTTTGAAGCTGTAATTAGTCCTGCATCATATTCTGGTAATTTAAAATCTTCAATATATCTCTTTCTTCTGCTTTCTGGTAGTTCTGGTAGATTTTTTCTTATATTTTCTACATATTCGTCAGATATTCTTATTGCTACTAAATCTGGATCTGGGAAATATCTGTAATCTTGTGCATCTTCCTTATCTCTCATTGGGAATGTTTTTCCAGATACATCATCCCATCTTAATGTAGTTTGTTCTACTTCTCCGCCTTCTTCTATTAAATCAATTTGTCTGTTTGCTTCATATTCTATTGCTCTTACAATTGATCTAAATGAGTTCATATTTTTCATTTCTGTTCTTGTTCCGAATTTTGTTTCTCCTTTTTTTCTAACAGAAATATTAACATCAGCTCTTAAAGATCCTTCTTGCATTTTACAGTCTGAAACTTCTATATATTCAAGTATTGATTTCAATTTTCTTAAATATGCTTCTACTTCTTCTTTGCTTCTTAAATCTGGTTCTGAAACAATCTCGATTAGTGGAACTCCTGCTCTGTTTAAATCTACAAAACTTCCTCTTCCATATTCGTCATGATTTAATTTTCCAGCATCTTCTTCTATGTGAATTCTTGTTAGTCTTATAGATTTTGGTCCATTTTCTGTTTCTATGTCTATATGACCTCTTTCACATAATGGCATATCAAATTGAGATATCTGGTATGCTTTTGGTAAGTCAGGATAGAAATAATTTTTTCTATCATTTTTACTATTCCTTGCTATTTCGCAATTTGTTGCTATACCTGCTTTTACTGCATATTCTACTACTTTCTCGTTTAATACTGGCAAAGTACCTGGCATTGCCATACATACTGGACAGCAGTGTGTATTTGGTTCTCCTCCAAATTCAGTAGGACAGCTACAAAATATTTTTGTTTTTGTTGATAATTCGCTATGAACTTCTAGTCCAATTACTATTTCATAGTCTTCTCTTGCCATATACTTTCCTCCTTATTTTTTAAATGTTGGTTTATTTGATTTAAAATCTGTATTTTGTTCATATGTGTATGCAGCTCTGTATAGAGTTTCTTCGTCAAAATGATTTCCTATTAGTTGGAAACCGATTGGCATTCCTTCTCTATCTAGTCCACAAGGAACAGACATTGCTGGTACTCCACCAATGTTTATTGATACAGTACAAATATCTGCTAAATACATTTCAAGTGGGTTATTTGATCTTGTTCCTATATCAAAAGCAACTGTTGGTGCTGTTGGTGTTAATAATACATCATATTTTTTGAATAAGTCTTTGAATGCTTGTTTAACAATTGTTCTAACTTTTTGAGCTTTTTTGTAATAAGCATCATAATATCCTGAACTTAATACATATGTTCCTAGTATTATTCTTCTTTTTACTTCTGATCCAAAACCTTCGCTTCTTGAATTTCTGTATATATCTTTTAAATTACTAAAATTCTCTGTTCTGTATCCATATCTTATTCCATCAAATCTACCTAAGTTTGAGCTAGCTTCTGCACAAGCTATAATGTAGTATGTTGCTAAGGCATAGTCTGTTACACTTATTGAACATTCTTCTACGGTTGCGCCTAATTCTTCGTATTTTTTTGCAACATTCATAACAGCTTCTTTTACTTCTGGATTGATTCCTTCTCCAAAATATTCCTTTGGAATACCGATTTTTAATCCTTTAACATCATTTATTAAAGCTTTTGTGTAGTCTTTTTTCTCTACATTTACAGATGTTGAGTCTTTTGCATCATGTCCTGCTATTACATTTAATAACATAGCATTATCTTCAACGTCTTTTGTGATTGTTCCAATTTGGTCAAGTGATGAAGCAAATGCAACTAAGCCATATCTTGAAACTAAACCATATGTTGGTTTTAATCCTACTGTGCCACAGAATGATGATGGTTGTCTTACACTTCCTCCTGTATCACTTCCAAGAGCCCAAGGTACCATTCCTGCTGCAACAGCAGCTGCTGAACCACCACTAGAACCACCTGGAACTTT
This sequence comes from uncultured Clostridium sp., assembly GCA_900555835.1. Classification (GTDB taxonomy): domain Bacteria; phylum Bacillota; class Clostridia; order TANB77; family CAG-508; genus UMGS1864. The sequence continues at coordinate 11,465 of USMK01000023.1, read as the reverse complement.
GTTTAAATTCCAAGGATTACTTGTTTTCTTGAAATATGAATATTCTGTTGAAGCTCCCATTGCAAATTCGTCCATATTGCATTTTCCAAGCATAATTAAGTCTTCTGCATTTACTTTTTCCATTACTGTTGCATCATAAGGAGATACAAAGTTTTCTAACATTTTTGAGCTACAAGTTGTTTTTACTCCTTTTGTACAAATATTATCTTTTATTCCAATTGGAATTCCAGCTAATTCAGAAAGTTTTTCTCCTTCTGCTCTTTTTTTATCTATTTCTTTTGCTATTTCAATAGCATTTTCTGTTGTAGTATTAACAAAAGCTTTTACTTCTGGTTCTTTTTCTTCAATTCTTTTTATGTAGCTTTTTGTTATGTCTTCTGATGTTATTTCTTTTTTTGCAAGTTTATCTCTAAGTTCATGTACTGTTAATTCATATAGTTCCATATAGCTCCCCCTTTTCCTATCCAATTACTTTTGGTATTCTAAACATTCCTTCATCTTGTGAAGGAGCATTTTTTAGCAATTCTTCTCTATCAAAGCTTTCCCCTATTTCGTCTTTTCTAAACACATTATAATTATCAGCTCCAATTGTTTCGTCAACATTTTCTGTGTCCACATTGTTTACAGTATTTGCAAAATTTAATATATCCTCCATATCGTTTGTGTACTTATCAATTTCTGCATCTGTCAAGTTTAAATTAGCAAGTTTAGCAATATGAATGATTTCTTCTCTACTTATCTTCATAAAATTCATCTCCTTATACTTTATTCAAGTGAATGCAATTATTATATACTTTTTTCCATTAAAATACAAGTACAATACTGCATTTTTGTGTTGTTTTGGAAAGAAAAATTTTTTTGAATATTTAAAAATCATTTGACATATAATATGAAAAGTAGTATACTATATTTAATTTAAGTTAATCATAGATGTCTGATTGATGATCGAATTAGGTGGATTGCGAGCACCTAATTCTTTTTTTATTCCAATAAAAAAAGCAAGAATGCAATTGCGCTACATTCTTGCTATATTGTCTCTAATCCTCTTGTGCTTTTTCTTTTGATTTAGCTTCTTTATCTTTTAAAAGTTGCTCTACCAAAATCCAAATTAAATCATATGATGTCATCTCTCTGACCCCATTTCGTTAGATTACCTAATTACTCAGGCTCAATTATTATATATTGTTTTAGTCTTTTTGTCTAGTTTTTATTTTTAAAATAATCTTCAAAAGTACATTTTTTGTCGATTTTCTCTACATTTTTTCCATTGGTATAATTCCAAAATTGGGTTAAATCTTCGTTCTTCATTCTAAATGAATTGGGTACATCTTTGGAATTCATGAATTTGGCATCTTCATAGTCGAAAAATTTCCAGTTTCCGTTTTTATCTGTTCCTATTTGTACTTTTGTATTTAATATTTCTTCTAATAATATGTTATCTATTTGTATTCCTTTTTCTTCTAAATATTGTTTAACAGTTCCTTGTACTGTGTGTACATAAGGAACTGTTACTACATTTGTTAATTTTTCTTGTATTATTAAATTATTTTCATAACTATAAATTTTCGCAACTATATTAGGCTTTTTTAAATAATATTCATATTCCAATTTATTAGAATCCAGCCCAATATTGTTATATGGCACTTTTAAAACTTTACCATCTCCTATGTCAAATACAATTCGGTTACTGCCAAATCCTAATAAATTCTTTTCACTTATTTTTTGACTAATATCCATTTGCTTCACCTATTTATATAAATAATTTTGTGGATTTAAAGCAACTCCATCTTTTCTTATTTCAAAATGTAAATGGTTTCCTGTTGAATTACCTGTTGATCCAACAGCTGCAATCACATCTCCTTGTGATACGGTATCTCCAACTGCCACATATAATGCACTACAATGTGCATAACAAGTTTCTACTCCGTCTGTATGTGATATTATTATACATTTACCGCAAATAATTATCTGTTCCAGCAAAAGTTACAATTCCCGTTTCAGCAGCTTTAATCTTGGTTCCTCTTGGAGCTGCTATATCTAATCCTTTATGTGCACTAGTTCTTATAGAGCTTATACTTGCAAATTTTGAAGTTATAATTCCACTTATTGGCTCTATTAAAGTTACAACACCTAAATCTAGTGTTTCTTTTGATATTCTACTTGCATTTATGCTTCTGCTTGTATACGTACTTAATGATTTTTTCTTTTCTAGTGCTTCATTTTCTTTCATTTCTTGAATTTTAGTATTATATACTTCTCCAATTTCTGCTTTTGCAGTTTCTAGTTCTACAATATTAAAAGATTCATTTGTATAGATTTCCTCTATACTTAAATCTAAGTCTATTTTATTTTCATATTCTTCTTTAATTGATGCAACAACATTCTCGGCCTCTTCTAAACTTTCTACATAATCTTGTGTTTCTCCATTTAATTTAATTGCAAACATTCTGTAAGTTGTAATTGTACAGTCTTGTATTGTGGATAATATTTGTTCTTCACTTGTTTGTGTATTGCTATCTATAAATGCAAATTGGTAACTTGGCTTCTCTGCTATACTTACATCCACTATGCAACCTTCTTTGTTGCTTACATATTCATTGATTGCATCTTCTATTTCTTGTTTATTACTTACATAACCTATATTTTCACCTGATATTGTAACCAAGTATGCAGGTTTATATTTTATAAATAAAGTTGTTATTACTAATATTAAACTAAATAACACTATCTTTATAAGTTTGCACATTTCTTTCGTATAATACTTTATACGCTTGTTTAAAATATATATACACTCTCCTTTATACTTTTTTGGTGCAACAGTTGTAATTATACTATATATTTTAAACATTTTCAAATTATGTATACATTGGATATGATTTCAATAACATATTTTGACTTTTTTGTTATTTGTTTTTCTCTAATTTTTCCTTGTTTTACTCGTTTTTTCTTCTATTTTCTCGAATTTGCTTTATCTTAGCGTCCACCACCGGCCTCCTCCGGCCACCACCGCCGCCAGAAAATCCGCCTCCACCAGAGAATCCACCTCCAAAGCCTCCTCCTGATGAACTATTAGAATAACCATAAGTTTCGGCTCTTTGGCTTACTCCTGTGTTGTATGCTGTTGCTACTGCGTGATTTAAGCTATTTATAAATGCATTGTTGATGCCATTTGCATACATAAGGCTAAAATATGCACCATTTGTATATGTTCCATCTGCTAATTCAGGATATTGAACTTTTAATTGTTTTAGAACTTTATCAGCAATTCCAAATACAGTTGCATATACCAAATATTTTTCCCAAATAACTAATTCGGGTACTTCTCTGTCGTCTATCATGGAGTAATCTTCCATATATCTTTTTAGGCCATTTAGTTCTTCTTTTTCGTTTACTCCTTTCTGTGTTAGTCCATTTAGCCTAAATGCCATAATAGCACTTTGAACCAAGCAAGTTCCACTTGTAAGTATCAAAATTAGCGGAATTGCAATACTTATAGGCATTGCAAATAGGAATATTCCAAATGCAAGTGATAGCATATATAAAAACGCTTTTATTCTCCAATTATTACCTTTCATTTCTATATTTTTTGAATATATTTCTTCAAATTGAGCTTGTTTTTTTACTATTTCTGGCAACTTATCTAGTTTTCCTAAGAAAACTTCATAATGTTTTCTTGCGTATTTTTCCATTTCTTTCATATTAAATCCATTGTTTTCACCTTGAATTCTTTTTAGTAATTCATGAATTTCTTTTTCGTCTTCTTTTAATTCTGAATTATCTCTTCTTGCTACTTTTACAATTATTTGTTCCTTTTTGTTGTTTGTTTGCACTCTCTCAAATGTAACAAATTCTTTTAGAGCTAAATCCAGAATAGTTGCTGATAAAACTTTTGCATAATTTCCTTCTAATTTATTAGAATTAAAATAGTACAAAAATGCTGTTTCAGCAGGAGTAGCATTGTTTCGTTGTATATCTCTGTAATATTTACTAGGTTCTTCTGGCTTTAAAATCGGATTTGCTTTTAGTTCCTCATCATTTTTGTTTATATTAATCAAGAATATCATTGAAAGACCTACACCTAATATAGCCAAAGACCAATTAAAAATCGCTTCATTTCTTGCATCTTTCTCTCTTTGTGCAATCATTTCTTCTCTTGCACGATTAGCTTCATTTGCTAAATTTGTTTCTTCTGTAATTATTGTATTTAATCTATCTGTATTTAATACATTTGTAATTTCCGGAAAAGCCTCATTTGGCATTGCAAGTCTTGCTTCAACATAGTTTCCAGCATCAAAATATTCAAGTGAAAAACTTACTTTATCGCTCGACTTTATTGATATATCTCCATTTAAAGGTCCATGTGCCCATGCTCTTATTGACTGAATTTCATTTCCTTCATTTGGAATATGTATAGTTCCTGTAACTTTATCAATATTTGTTTCAAAATCTTTTCCGATAAATTGCCAATAAAGCTCAGAAATATCATTATACTTTTTAACACAATTTTCTACTTTGTAGCTGATTTTGTAAGTCTTATCCCCATTTCTTTCATTTATTCCCCAAGCGATTTCAAATTTTCCATTTGAATTAACCAAGGCATAATAACAATTTTTATCAACGTGCAAAACCTCTTGATACGTTTCTGTAAAATCATTCTTTGTTCCATCTTTATTTACCTCATAAACTCTAACATTTGAAATTCCAGAATATTTTGACTTATCAATATTAAAAGTTTTAAACAAAGTATTTGTTAAGCCATTTACCTCAATATTCCAAGTTTCAGTAATTTCCATACTTCCATCTTGATTTAAAACGGCATCAAAATCAATACTATTTAAATCGAAATCAGAAGCTGCTTTAACATTACTTCCCATTAAACAAGCAATCGCAACAAGCAAAACTAACCCAAAAATCCAAAATCTTCTCATTGGTAATACCTCCCCATTAATTTATATGCTTCTATTCTATATTTATTAATTAACAAAGTCAATATTTGCATGGTAAAATATTGACTTTGTTATACTATTAATTAGAAAATAGCAAATAACTAAAAATATAGTATATATATTCTTAATTATTTGCTATTTTCTTTTTAGTGAAATCAAGACTGATTTAGACTATTTGATAGTTTGAACTGTCTGGAATTTTACTAGCCACGATATCAATATAAGTTTTTAGATTTCTAAAATTATCATTCATTTCTTTTCTTAGTCTTACATCATTTTCCTTCATTTCTCTTCTTAATTGTTCTGAATTTTCTTGCATTTCTGCTCTTAGTTCTGCTTTTACTTGTTCTGCGCTTTCTTTAATTTCTTTTCTTAGCTGATTTGTATTTTCTTTCATCTCTACTCTTAATTCTGTTTTTACCTGTTCAGCACTTTCTTTGATTTCACCTCTTAGTTTGATTTCTAGATTTGCTAGGTCTTCTTTGGTTGCCATTTTTTCTTGAATAGAAATGATGCTTTTTTGCATTGAAATCATATTTTCTTGCATTGATAATAAAATTGGCATTATCTTTTCGTCGTTCACTTTCTTCACCTCCTTCTATATTTATATTTGCCACATATTTATTGTAGCACGTAAAAATGCTGAAAGTCAACTTCTGTGAGACAAAAGTCAAATTTTTCTTTCGACAAAATTCGACTTTTATATAAAATCATAACTTGCTTTTTTCCTCATATATTGTTAAAAAGGAGGTAAACATTATGGAGAATAAGGGGTTTGATTTTGATGCTTATGGGGATGGAAATGATATGTACAGAGATCCTTTGTTTAACCCAATAGCTCAATATGAGCAAGCTTGTATGTATTACAAATATTTAACAGCTCAGATTGATTATAAAATCAAATGTAAAGAATATGATAAGTTATGTAAGTCAGACGGGCGAGCTGAAAGAAGAGTAGAGTAGACATTTTAAAGTCTACTCTACTCTTCTTTATTATCTATTTTGAAAAATTGCTTCAAATTCTTCTCCGTCAATTTTTTCTTTTTCCAATAATATGCTTGCAACAATATGAAGTTTATCTATGTTTTCATTTAATATTTGTCTTGCAATTTGATATGCTTTGTCTACTATTCTTTTTACTTCTTCATCAATTATTCCTGCTGTTTCTTCGCTGTAATTTCTTTGTTGTGCCCAATCTCTTCCTAAGAATACCTCTTCTTGTCCTGAGCCAAACACTATTGTTCCTAGTCTTTCACTCATTCCATATTTTGTAACCATTTCTCTTGCTATCTTTGATGCTCTTTCAATATCATTGCTTGCACCTGTTGATATGTCGTCTAATATCAATGCTTCTGCTACTCTTCCTCCAAGTAGTGATACTATTGTTTCTTCCATTTCAGATTTTGACATAAATGATTTGTCTTCTGTTGGTCTATACATTGTATAACCACCAGCCATACCTCTTGGTACTATAGATATTTGATGTACTGCATCTTGTGTTGGTAAAAATCTACTTACAACTGCGTGGCCAGCTTCGTGATATGCTACTAATTTTTGTTCTTTATCACTTCTTACTCTTGTTTTCTTTTCTGGTCCCATTGTTACTTTTATCATTGCATCTTCTATATCTTGCATATTTATTTCTTTTTGATTTCTTCTTGCTGCAAGTAATGCGGCTTCGTTTAACACGTTTTCAAGGTCTGCACCTGAAAATCCTGATGTATTTTTTGCTATTGTTTTTAAATCTATATCTTCTGATATTCTTTTTCTTCTTGCATGAACTTCTAGTATTTGTTCTCTGGCTTTTACATCTGGTGCTGAAACCACTATTTGTCTATCAAATCTTCCTGGTCTTAATAATGCTTTATCTAATACATCTGGTCTGTTTGTTGCAGCTAGCACTATTACTCCTTCGTTTGTTCCAAACCCATCCATTTCAACTAATAATTGGTTTAATGTTTGCTCTCTTTCATCATGTCCTCCACCAAGACCAGCTCCTCTTTGACGTCCTACTGCATCAATTTCGTCTATAAATATTATACAAGGTGCGCTTTTCTTTGCTTGTTCAAATAAATCTCTAACTCTTGATGCACCAACACCAACAAACATTTCAACAAAGTCTGAACCACTTATTATAAAAAATGGCACTCCTGCTTCTCCTGCAACTGCTTTTGCTAGTAATGTTTTACCAGTTCCTGGATGTCCCACTAATAAAACTCCTTTTGGAATTCTAGCACCCATATCTGTAAATTTTTTTGGTGATTTTAAAAATTCTACTATTTCTTGTAATTCTTCTTTTTCTTCGTCTACACCTGCGACATCTGCAAATGTCACTTTGTTTTTATCGTTATTTATCACAAGTCTGGCTTTACTTTTTCCAAATGACATTGTTTTATTTCCACCTTGTGTATTTCCATTTAAGAATAAGAACCAGAATATTAAGAATATTATTAGTAATCCAAATGGTGATAATAATCCGATTAATGTTATTGCAAATGATTGTGATTTTTCAGTTAATGTAAAACTTCCTGCTGCAAGTTCTTCTTGTGCAAATGACATAAAGCTCTCCATATTTGGTATATTTGTAACTTTTTGTCCTGCTGTTCCTTTTAATGTTACTAATGCTTTTTTACCATCAGCTTGTATTTCTATTCCAGATACTTCCCCATTTTCTATTTTCATAATTAAGTCAGAATAACTCATTTTGCTATCTCCATTGTCTATGATAGCAACAAGTACTCCCATGAATATAATTCCTATGATTAGCCACATAGCTAATGTTTTCAATCCGTTTTTCAAATTTTCTTCCTCCCTTTAAAGTACACTTCATCCTAAAATATAGCATATTTGATTTTATATTTCAAGATTATTTATACTAAAAAATAAATTTTTACTTTTTAGCATTACCTTTATGTTTTTGTTTGGCATTATATATTTATTGCCTATATTTTTATCACACATATCTACAATATCTTCTATATTGACTTTTTGTATTCCTAAACAGTTTCCTTGCAATTTAGTAATAGTATATAACACTAATCTTCTTTTTATTACTTTTTCTTGTTTTATAAATTCTTTTAAATTTAATTCAATTTCTTCTTTGCTTTCACTTATAATCAAATTATTATATGCCTTAATTGTTTGTTCTTGCATATAGTTTTCTTCTTCGGAAACTGTCTCTGAAAGTCTTTTTATTGTATTTATTATATTTGGATTAAATTCTTTTTTTATGTATGGTATGCATATATTTCTTATTTTATTTCTAGTATATTCATTCTCAAAATTGCTTTCGTCTATTCTTGGATTTAGATTATTTTCCTCGCAATATTTTTCTATTTGACTTCTTTCACAATCAATTAGTGGTCTTATATATTTTTCTTCTCTCTTGGGTTCAATTCCTTTTAATCCAGATATTGCACTTCCTCTTAGCAAATTCATTATAACAGTTTCTGCATTATCATTACTATTATGTGCTATTGCAATTTTATTTGAAGAAGTTTCATTTAATACTTGTTCAAAAAAATCATATCGTACCTTTCTTCCTGTTTCTTCTACCCCTTTTTTTGTATCACTTGCTATTTTTAAAACTTCTGCGTGTTTTATATATAATTTAAAATTATATTTTTTGCAATATTTTTTTACATACTCCTCGTCTAAAATTGCATTTTTTCTTATCATATGATTGATATGAGCTACATTTATTTCTATATTTAGCATACTTTCTTCTTTTAATCTTCTTAATACATCTAAAAGACAAATAGAGTCCGGGCCTCCTGAAACCCCGAACTACTATTTTATCATTATTTTTTAGCATATCATATTTTTTTATCGTATTTAATACTGTTTGCTTTACATTAGCCATTATCTTCAAACCTTCTTTCTAGATTAGCAAATTTTGTAAAATCTCCTAACCAAGCTAGTTTTACTGTTCCTGTTGAACCTCCTCTGTGTTTTGCAATTATTACTTCTGCAACATTTTTATCTTCTGAATTTTCATTATAATAATCATCTCTATATAAAAACATTACTATATCAGCGTCCTGCTCAATTGCTCCTGATTCTCTTAAATCTGATAGCATTGGCCTGTGGTCATCTTTTCTTTGCTCAGGTGCTCTTGATAGCTGTGATAAGGCAATAACTGGTACATTTAATTCTTTTGCTAAAATTTTTAGTGACCTACTTATTTCTGATATTTCTTGTTCACGACTAGCATTTTTCTTTCCACTTGCTGTTACCAACTGCAAATAATCTATTATTACAAGCCCGATATCTTTTTCTAATTTTAGTTTTCTACATTTCGCTCTAATTTCAGTAATAGAAATTCCGTGGCGTATCATCTATATATATTGGTGCTTCTGATATTGGTCCTAATGCTGTTGCAAGTTTTTCCCAGTCTGTTTCTTCTATTTTTCCTGTTCTTACTTTCTGGCTATCTACCATCGCTTCACTACATAGAATTCTGTTTGCTACTTGTTCTTTTGACATTTCCAAGTTGAATATTACAACTGGAACTTTTGCCTTAATTGCAGCATTTGCAGCTATATTTATTACAAAAGCAGATTTACCCATTGCCGGTCTTGCAGCAACTAATATTAAGTCTGAATTGTGAAGGCCTGCTGTTTTATAGTCTAGCTCTAAAAATCCTGTTGGAATACCTGTTACAACACCTTTTTGATTATATAATCTTTCTATTTCAGCAAAAGTTTCTACTAAAACATCTTTTATTGGGGTATATCCTCTTTGATTTCTTTTTTTCAAAATATCAAATACTTTTTTTTCTGTCATTTCCATTATGCTATCAACTTCTTCTTCTCCGGCATACCCTAAATTTATTATTTCATTTGCTGTTTTTATTAAATTTCTAAGTATTGCTTTTTCTTCAACAATTTTTATATATTGCTCTGCATTTGCTGTTGTTGGTACTTTTTCTGGTAAAGCAGCTAGATATTCAATTCCTCCAACGCTTTCAAGTTTTCCCCTTGATGTTAATTCTGATTTTACTGTTATTATATCTATTGGTTCGGCTCTATTATATAGGCTTGTTATTGCTTCATATATAGCTTTGTGATCTTCTCTATAAAAATCGTCTGAATTTATTAGTTCAACTGCTGATATTACTGCATCTTTATCTGTTAGCATACTTCCGAAGTACAGCTTGTTCAGCTTCAATATCATGTGGTGGTATTTTTCCTAGTTCCATTTAGATTTCCCCCATCTTTCTTCTATTGATTTATTAAAGAGCTTCAACTATTACGGTTAGTTTTGCAGTTACTCCTTCATATAATTTTATATCAACATTAAATCTTCCTATGTTTTTTATATTTTCTTTTAATATTATTTTCTTTTTATCTATATCTAAATTCTCTGCTTTTTTTAGTTCTTCTGAAATTTCTTTATTGGTTACTCCACCAAAAATTTTGCCATTTTCTCCTGCCTTTACTTTTAGTTTTAATTCAATTTTGTCTATTTTGTTTGCTATTTCTTTTGCTTCATTTAGTTCTAATTCTTTTTTATGTGCTTGTGATGCTTTTTTATCATTCAATCTGCTCATATTCCCATTATCTGCTGGAATTGCCTTCTTTTTTGGGAATAAAAAATTTCTTGCATATCCATCACTTGCATTTATTACTTGATCTTTTTTTCCTACTCCTTTAATGTCTGCTAAAAGTATTACTTTCATATCAATTCTCCCTTCTATTCACTTATTTCAGAAAAATATTCATTGATTCTGTTCATTAATTCTGTTTTAGCTTCATCAATAGTTACACCTGTTAATTGAGCTCCGGCTAATGTTATGTGTCCACCACCGCCCATTTTTTCTAATATTATTTGAACATTTATGTCTCCTATTGACCTACCGCTTATGCAAATATTTTCTCCATTATTTCCAATTACAAATGATGCGGTTATATCGCTAATTGTAAGTAATTCATCCGCAGCTTTTGCACATATTGTGTTAGCATCTTTACTAACTTCATCATATGTTGATATTGCAATTGTATCTGAAACCATATCTGCTTTTTTTACTATATCAGCTATTACATTATAGCTTTCTAAATCTGCTTGGAACCATTTTTTAACTTTAATTATATCTACGCCAAATCTTCTTAAATATGCAGCTGCTTCAAATGTTCTAACACCTGTTTTAAAAGTGAAGTTTTTAGTGTCAACCATTATTCCACCATATAAACTTTCTATTTCAATTGGTGTTAATTCTACTTTTCTTTCAACATATTGTAAGATTTCTGTAACTAACTCTGCAGCTGATGAAGCATATACTTCTTGGAACGTTAAACTTGCATTTTCAATAAAGTCTGGGCCTTTTCTGTGATGGTCAATTACAACAATTTTTTCTGTTTTATCTAGTAGTTCTGGTACTTGTACAAATGATTTTTTGTGTGTATCTACTACTATTAATAATGTGTCTTTATCAATTAAGCTTAAAGCTTCTTTTTTATCTATTATTATTTTTTCATATTCTGTTTCTTTTAATGTGTCAACAAATTTTCCTAAATTCAT
>USMK01000022.1 GCA_900555835.1 uncultured Clostridium sp. | reverse complement strand
CGAATAGATAAAGTACGCCATATGTTTAATAAAAAAGAAAATTAAGTTACTATTCGCTAAATTACAAGTTGAAAGTGAGATGAAGAATATGGGTAATGAGAATAAAAAAGATTTTAATTTTATGATGAATAATAATAAGGATATGCCTAAAATACAAGTTATTAAAGATGAGAAAACAATAAAAAAATACGGTGGAACTAAAATGTTTTTTGCACCACCCCTTTATTATGATAAATTAATGAAAAAAGTACCAAAGGGAAAACTCATAACTGTTAGTCAAATGAGAGATTATTTAGCAAAACAAAATAATGCAGACTTTACTGATCCAATGACAGCAGGAATATTTATAAATATAGTTGCTTGGGCAAGTTATCAAAGAAATGAAGACATTACACCATATTGGAGAACTTTAAAATCAGATGGAGGATTAAATGTTAAGTATCCTGAAGCAATAGAATTACAAAAAAAATTACTTGAAGAAGAAGGACATACAATTATTTCAAAAGGTACAAAAAATATAAAATATTATGTTAAAGACTTTGAAAAGAATTTAATAGAACTATAAACACAAATTACAATTTTTAAAGCAGATAGTTAATTGATAATTATCTGCTTTTAGAATAGAAAAAATAGATTTGGAAAAAGAATCAAGAAAACTCTTAATATAGAAATAAAAGATATAATAACTATAAATTCATATAGTTATAGTACATATAAAATAAATTAAATTTTTAGAAAGGCAAATCAAAAGTGGTTTGTCTTTTTTATATGCAAAAGAAAAGGAGAAAAAATATGGGAATAGTAGACAAAGTAAGAGCTAAATTGATAAAAAAGAAAGAAATAGGTTTTGAGGAAAATACAGGACAATCAGAACCACCAGAAAAGTTTGAAATTATTTTTAGAAATAAAGATATTTATGCTATTCATTGTATAGAAAGAAAATGTCCATTTATAGTTATAAAAAATGATTTTTTTCCAACAGGAATTGATTTGGATTTTATTGATATGAATAAAGATCAATTTGACTATTATGAAAGTTTTTTTACATTTTCATCGATGATGAATAAAATAATTGAATTAGAAAAGATACAGGAGAATCAAAGCAAAACAGAAAATGATTATTTAATTGAATACATGGAAAAAAGTAATGATATAGGATACAAAAAAATAATTGAACAAATGAAAGTATTTAAAATGCAGAAGAAACAATACAACGCAATTATAGATAATGTAAAAGAAGAAATTAAAGATAAAATATCTGAGTTATATGAAAAATATAAAGACACAAATATTAATTTAGATACAAATAGAAATTATGTTGAAATAAAAGCAGAGTTAATAAGCATTACAGAATTCTTTGAAAGGTATAATTATAAATTTTATAGAGAAATACAATATAAAGAAGGGTGCATTTCTCATTGTGGTTATCCAGATTATATGTGGCAATCTGGAGCAGAGCGGAACATATATAAGATTAGTTCCAATTCCTAATACAACCAATAGTATATTTGAATATAACCAATATGTTGGAGAGCCAGAGATAGATAGCTATCAAATAAAATATTCAATAGTTTCTGAAAAGGAAAGACAGACAATACTAAATCATTGGAACCAATTTCAGCTTGAAAATGAAATACAATTTGAAAAAGACTATATGGCATCAATTGCAGCACGAAGAAAATATGAACAAGAAAAAAATGAGGAAGAGGAGGAAGAGTAAAAATGAATAGATATGCAGAATTGAGAGAGAAACACCAAAAGGAGTTTGATAAATTTCCTATGAAATTTGCTTTTAGTGATAAACAATTTAAAGAGGCAATGGAATCACTTGGATTAACTGAAAATGATACAGACAAAATAATAGGTATAGGAGCAGGAGGCTTTATTAGAAAATCAGATTTAAAAGCATATACAGAAATGTGCCAGAGAACAGAAAAAGAAATGCAAGAAGCAATAGACAATGATAAGACAGGAGAAGGCTTTATCAAAGAAATGTTTAAATATGAACTTGCAAATCACGAATATTGTATAACTTATGAATTAGATGATACTTTAGATGCACTAGGACTAACAATAGAAGAAATAAATAACAATCAAGCATTAAAACATGGACTAGAACTGGCAAGAAAAGAATATTTAAAATCGTATGAAAGAGAAGATGATGAAGAAGAGTACGAAGAAGAATAATTAAAATTATTTCAAAAAGTTTTCAAAATATGTTCATTGACGTATTAAATAGTGTGAGTTATTATTTTAGTATGCAAAAAAATATATAGATATTTGGGAAAAGGAACTAATGCCTTTTCTCTTTTTTGCATTAATGAGAGGAACAAAAGATAAATGAAAAATAATAAACTAAAGACAAAAATTATAAGTTTAATAATAGCCTTTGTAATAGCTGTTATATTATCTGGAATTATATCAATGATATTACACTTAATTTTTACAAAAGTGCCAGAAGAAATATTGAATATTACTCCAACAAAAATATTAAAAAGTCTAATGGAAAATAAAGAACATTTTGAAATGTTTATATTAACAATTATTTCATTCATGTTATTTGCATTACTTACAATATTTAAAGTTTTTGATTTAAAAGATTATAAGGCAAAGAACTATAAAGTAACAAATAACATAGAAATACCATTGCCAGTTGGAGAAAGTCAAAACCAACAAGGGTCTGCTTGGTGGCTACCAAAAAAAGAATATTCTAAAGTATTCGGAGTAAATAGATTAGATCCTAAGAATCCAGAGATAGAAAAAATAATAAAAGTTGTAAATAAAGAAAAAAGTTATATAGAAAGTAATAAAGACTATAAAGAAAGTAAAGAAAAAATCAATCCAATATTTGAAAGTGGAGGACTTATACTAGGAAAGAAAGATAAATTAATATGCACACCATATTTAAAAACGATTAAAGGAAAAATAAAAATACCATTATTGAATATTAGAAAAGTTGAAGATATTTATTATATAAAAGATGATTTACATAGTTTAACAGTACGGAGCCACTAGATCTGGAAAAACAAGAAATTTAGTTTTAGAAACAATAATCAATATAGGAATGTCGAAAGAACCACAAAATATGATAATTTCAGACCCTAAAGGAGAATTGTACCAATATACAGCAAAAACATTAGAGAGATTAGGATATAAGGTATATACATTAGATTTCAAAACACCATTAAAAAGTTCTAAATATAATTTTTTACAGCCTGTAATAGAGGCATTTTCAAATCAAGATATTCCAAAGGCAGTAAATTATTGTTCAGATATAGTAGAAAGTTTAGTTGGAGAAGTTGGAAACAGAGAAGCAATATGGATTAATGGAGAAAAATCAGTTGAAAAAGCTGGAATTATGTCAGTTGTTATGGGAAATAAAGAACATAAAGAATATCAAAATTTACCTAATGCTTACAATTTTATTTCAAAAATGTGTGCAGAACAAAGTGATAAAACAATGTTAATGGATACATATTTAGATACATTACCAGAAGACCATCCAGCAGTAGCAAGTTTTGCAGCAGCAAGAATTGCACCAAGTAAAACTCGTGCTAGTTTTTTTACATCAGCATTAGCAACATTAAGTATTTTTATGGATAGTTATGTAGCAAGTATGATTAGTGAATCTGAAATTGACCTAAATAAATTCAATGAAGAAAAATCAGTATTATATATGATTTTGCCAGATGAAAAAACAACCTTTTATTCGTTATGTAGTTTATTTGTAAATCAAGTATATACAAAATTGGTAGAGTTAGCAGATAACAAAGGCGGAAGATTAAAAATAAAAACTAATTTTATTCTCGATGAATTTGGAAACTTTAGTGCAATACCTAATTTTCGGAGGTTTCTTAACAGTTGGTGGTGGAAGACGGAATAAGATTTAATTTATTTATTCAGAGTTTTAGTCAGTTAAATGAAAAATATGGGGATAATACAGCTCAAAATATTTTAGATAACTGTTATGTATGGAATTATTTAAAGACAAGTAATGAAGTTACTGCGGAAAAAATTTCAAAAAAGTTGCGGAAGTTATACTACAACAAGTTGGAGTGAAAGTAATTCATCGTCTGGTGGTCCAGTAAACAAATCAAACTCAATGAATTTAATACAAAGACCATTATTAACAACAGATGAAATACTGAGAATAGAAAGACCATATTTGTTAGTAATGTGCAGTGGCTTATCTCCAGCAATGACATATTCGCCAGATTTAAGTAAATGGAAATTTAATGAAATTTTAGGATTAGGAAACAAGAACTGGAATACAAAAGTAAGAGAATATAGAGAAAACCACAGAGAGATTAGAAAAATAAAACCATTACAATTATGGAATATAGCAGAACAGACAAAAGAATTTAAGGAAATAATGGAGCGAAAAGAAATGAACGAAGAAAAGGAAAGAAGAATGAAGAGTATAAATTTTAAAAGTAAATTATAATGGAGGATTTGAAAATGAAAAAACTAAAGAAAACGATTTTAAGAATTATGCCTATATTTTTTATGTATGCAACCAAAGTAAATGCAGCCGATGTTGTATCAGAAGTACAAGGTGGAGGGAGTATTCAAAGTAGCAAATTAGGACAAGGTTTATTAAATATAGTAAGAGATATTACAGGAACCATGCAATGGATTTTACCGATTACAGGAGTATGTTTTATATTATTTTATGTATTTAAAATAATGACTGGAGATGAACAAGACCAACAAAGATACAAAAAATCAATTATAAAGGTCTTAGTTTGTATTGTAATAGGATTATTAGCAGTAACAATAGTAAATCTTATTTCAAGATATTTTTAAACGGAGGTAAAAGTATATGAAAGATACAGAAAAGTTAGAAAAAAGACTTGAAGAACTACAGAAGGAAAGAAATGAAAAATTAAAAAAAGATAAACAGATAGTAGAAGAAATGATGACCAATGAACAAAAAAGATTACAGTCAGAAAAAGAAAGAAAAAAATTAAAAGATGAAGAGGGAAAAATACAGGCAAATTTTTCAGATAAACTTGGTATGAATATATCTCAAAGTAAAAAATTATTAGGCTTTATAAAAAGGTATGTATTAATTGGGATCGTAACAGGAGTACCAGGAATAGCTTTAAGTTATTTATGGGATAAATGGCAAGAAAATAAAATGCTAAAAGATTTGTATGACAAGAATATAGAAAAAGTAGCTAATCCTAATAATAAAGAACTTGCAAAAGAATATGAAATTTTAAGAAGAAAATTTTATAAAGCTTATGATATAGATAAAATTGAAAGATTAGTAGATACATCAGAAGAAATTAAACAATTAAAAAATGATAAGAAAATGTTAGAAAAATTGAATGAAGAAATAAAGAAATATAGTAATGAATATGAAAAGAACTTAGATATTTATATAGAAAATCAGATTATTAGTGAAACAAAGCAAACGGAAGAAGTAACAGAAGATGAAGAAGAATTAGAAATACGGAGAAAAAATTTCTACCAAATAGAAGGAGAGTAATAAAGTGGCAGCTCTAATCGCAACTATAATAGTATATTTGTTAGGATGGATTTCAGAAGCAATATTAAGTTGGCTATCAGGTGTTTACACATCAATGTTTTATTTAGCATTTGCTATTGAAATTTCATTTAGAGATATAGCAACAAATTTTAGTGTATCAGGACTGTACAATGCAATTTATATTGTAGCAATAGCAGTTTTGATAATGTTTTTTGTAAAGAAAATGATAGAAACTTATATGACATGGACAAATCGGAGATCCAGAAGATAACCCACTTAATGTTTTGATAGGTTTTATGAAAGCATTGATTGTGATGGTTTGTTTTGGATTTATATATACTCAATTTGTAAACATATTTTATGGAATATATAATAATTTACTTGTTGGAATGACAGGAAGCTTAGATGCAGTTGTTCCAGAATATAAAAATTTAGGACTTAATGTATTTGGAGCATTTTTGTATTTAGTAATAGCGGTGCAATTAGCATTATTATATTTTCAGTTCTTAACAAGGGGATTTGAAATGCTTATTTTGAGGTTAGGAATACCATTTGCTTGTATTGGATTACTAAATGCTAATCAAGGAGCCTTTAAAGGATATATACAAAAATTTATAAATAATGCTTTTACTATAATTATACAACTTTTGCTAGTGCAATTTTCTATTTTGTTATTAAATGGTGGACATTTTGTACTTGCTTTTACATCTTCAAGTATAGCATTAAGGACACCACAAATGTTGCAAGAGTTTATGATAAGTAGTGGTGGAGGAAGTACGAGTGGAAAAGTAAATACAGTAAGTAGAGTAGTAACAATGTTTAGAAGTGGTGTAAGTAAAGGCAAATAGAAAGGTAGAATATATGGAATTAATATATTACATAATCAATTTTTTAGGTGTATTTGCTGGAATATGTTGTACTGGAATGATTATATTTTCTGTATTCAAAATAATGACTGGCGATGAAACAGAAATGAAGAAATACCAGGTTAGAATAAAAAATGGATTATTAGCTTTAATTTTAATTATTTGCATAGGAACAATTAGGGACACAGTTTTAAAATATTTTCCGTATGTTCAAAGTAGTGAAGCAATAGGAGATTTTTCACAAATTCAAATATCTTTAACAGATGGAGCATTAACTGACACTTATAAGGATGTACAAGGAAGAAGTGTTATTAGAGTTGATGGAAACTATTATGTGAATACAGGAGAGAAACTAATAAACATAGGAGGTTTTTGGGATTCCTATAAAATCTGGTGTTCTGTTTATAAACTATATGACGAGTGTCAAGGTGTAACAAAGGGAGCAATGGCTGATGATATTTATTATTTGTCATGGGAAGGAAAAAAACTAAATGGTGCATCAAAAGGATTTTTAATGCCAGCTAGTGTCAAAGGAACAATAAAAGATGATGACGATTTCAAAGAACTAATGGGAAATTGGTTGACAGAAAAATACCAACAATTTGAATGGATTAGTTAGGAGAATAGAAAAAATGAATGAAGAAAAATACCAAGTTCAAATACCAGCAAATGTAAAGGTTAGAACTGAATTGATAAATGGAATTGGAATAAAAGAACTTGTAATTACAGGAATCGTAGGAATGATTTGCTTAATTATAGATGTTCCAATATATCTAATATCACAAAATTATTTGGTTTGTTTAATATTTTTTGGAATAATAACAGGATTTACATTTTTGGCAGTAATGAAGGATAAAAATAATGGTTGTATTGCTGGATTGATTGCTAATATGTATAAGTACATGAAAGGTCAAAAATTTTATGGATATGTATTAAAGGAGAAAAAAGAAAATGATTAAAGAAATATTTAAGAAAAAGATACCAATATCAGCTAATAGATTTTTAAATATAAAAGATATTCAAGGAAACTTTTTATATACAACGGATGGAAAAGTTTTAGCATATTTGAAAATATACCCTAAAAATTGCAAGTTAATGAGTAAGGAAGAACAAAAAAATCATTCAAATATATTAACGAGAAACTTTGCGAGTGAATTAAAACCCTTTAAATTATATTTTACAAATAGACCAGTAAATTTACAAAAAAATCAGGATTATCAAGCAATGCTAATGGATAAAGAAAAGAATGCTTTAAAATTTAGTTTACAGGGAAAAAGAAGTAGAAGTTTTGGAAATTTATCAGTAAGAGGAAAAGCATTAGAAAGCGAAATATACTTGATAATTTGGGGAGAAAATACAGAGTATGTAGAGCAAGAACTTTTAAAAAGACTAAATGATTTGAAAATGAAATTTACTAATAGTGGTTATAGAACAGAGATTTTAGAAGAAAGACTTATTATTCAATTAGTAAATAGTTATACTAATCCAGATGTTGCATATATAGAAAATCAAAATTATATACAAACTACGTTAGAGGTAGTTTGAAAAATACAAATGAAAGGATAAGATAATGAGATCAAAAGATATTGAAACAATGCCAGTTAATCAAGAATTACTTGCACTTATTGCACCACAAGGAATAGAAATAAAATCAAATAGAGTTCAGATGGGAGAATTTTTATCAAAAATTCAATATATATCTGGTTATCCATCAAGAGTAAATATAGGATGGTTATTAAGTTTA
The DNA here is from genome assembly GCA_900555835.1 of uncultured Clostridium sp. Lineage (GTDB taxonomy): Bacteria > Bacillota > Clostridia > TANB77 > CAG-508 > UMGS1864. The sequence goes on along the minus strand of USMK01000022.1, from coordinate 15,871 downwards.
AAGGATATTCCAAATACAATAGTTAGTTTAGTTGTAACCCCAATAGAAGATGTACAAGGGTTTGTAGAAGGTGTTTCAAAAGGAATTACAACAGATAAAAATACATATAACACCACTCAAAATGAGTTTTTAAGAACACAAGCAGAATATAAAATAGCAAGTGCAGAAACTATGATAAGGGAAATTACAATAGATAACATACCATATATAAATTTATCATTTTTGACTAAAACAAATGGAAATACTGAAAACAATTTTATAGAAAATATGAGAATAGTAAAAAATAAAATTGCAGGAATGGGACTAAAAGCAAGATTGCCAGCTTTTCAACAAGAAATAGCATTAAAACAAGCAAGTCCTTATGATGTTAGTTATGATGAAATTACTGACATATCAAATAAGCAAATGTCTTTGTCAGTATTATTCAAGGGATTGCCTTTTAGTCGGAAGTGGGTTAATAGATGAAAGAGGCTATTATTTAGGTACAGATGAAGATGGTAGAGCAATTATATTAGATACTTTTTTAAAAACATCAGATAGACCTAATTCAAATATAACAATAAGTGGAGCTAGTGGAAGTGGAAAATCTTATTTAGCAAAAAAAATAATGTTAAATGAGTGGATGAATGGTTGTAAATTTTATGTTTTAGATCCCGAATCGGAGTATAAGTCAATGTGTAAAGAAATTGGTGGAAAATGGATCGATTGTAGTGGTGGAAAAGGAAAAAATGTAGGAAGAATAAATCCATTGCAAGTAAATAAACTACCAAATAATATTGAAGATGATGATGAAGAATATAGTAGTACAAAATCAGCATTAGCATTACATTTAGATTTCTTAACAACATTTTTTACACTATATTTTCCAGAAATAACAAGTTTTCAAATGAGTTTACTTATGGAAACATTAGAAGAGTTATATAGAAAATTTGGAATTGATTATGATACTAATATAGATTTAATACCTAGAAATAAGTTTCCAATAATGAAAGATTTGTATGATTTACTAGAACAAAAAGTTGAAAATGTGGAAACAAAACATAGAGATGAAATTGAAATAGTTAGAAGTATTATAAGAAGTTTAGCAATAGGACATAATGCAGAAATTTTTAATGGATATACAACAATAGAAGAAGATAATGACTTTGTATGTTTAGATATTTATTCATTACAAGGAGCATCAAGTAATATTAAAAGTTGTCAATATTTGAATATGCTTAGATATTGTGAAGATATGGCTTTTAAAAATAGAGAAGAAAAGTGTTATGTAGTATGCGATGAAGCATATTTGTTAATTGATAAAAAAGTTCCACAAGCACTAGAATTTATGAGAAATTTTAGTAAGAGATGTAGAAAATATGAATGTGGTTTAATAACTATTTCACAAAATATTTTAGACTTCTTGGCAGAAGAAATAAAACAATATGGACAAGCAATATTAGACAATTCAACTTATAAATTTTTCTTTGGAACTGATCGGACAAGACTTAGAAGAAATAGTTAGAATATATAACTTGAATACTGAAGAAAAAACTATATTATCTCAAAAAGATAGAGGTCGTGGACTAATGTTTGTTGGACCAGGTCATAGTTTAATAAATGTAAAAGCAGAAGAATGGGAGAAAGAGTATTTAATAGGTGGTGGAAAATAGATGCCAGATAATAGAAATGAAGTATTGGAGTTAGGAAAAACAGCATTCTCTTTATTATCATTTAAAATTAAAATGATAATAATTGGAGTTGTTGCAATTCTCCTTATTGTTGTTATTTTCCCAGTTGTAGCATTAATGACCTTTTCTTCTGAAAATAATAAAAATATAAATCAAAAGAATGGTGGAAATGATACAGGTAGTTCAATAGTTGTAAATGAAGTAGTAGAAGGACTAAAAAAGTATCAAGGTGCAACATTTCCTATGCCATTTGAAAATTGGAATAGTGAAAAAGATGTTGTAACATCAAAATTTAGTAATAATAGAACTATTATAGTAAATGGACAATTGCAAAGTAGAGCTCATACTGGAATAGATTTAGTTGTAATATCAATATCAGAACCTAAAATATGTGCAGTATCTTCAGGAAAGGTAGTTGTTGCGAAAGCTGGACAAACAGGATATGGAAATTATGTTGTAATAGAGCATAATTCGGAAGACGGAACAACATTTTATACTTTATATGGACACATGAAACAAGGTTCATTAATGGTTGCAGAAGGTACAGATGTAAAAGTTGGACAAGTATTAGGAATAATGGGGTCTACAGGAAATAGTACAGGAGCACATCTACATTTTGAAATAAGAATCAATAAAAATAGTAGTAGTAATGCGGTTGATCCATATACATATTTATTTGGAAATTAAGGAGAGCTTATGAACAATAAGGAAGAATTAAAAAAACAAGTAATTATTTTAAGCTTTATATTGATATTAGTAATTATTGTAGCAATAATATTGAACTTTGGAAAAGATAAAAATATTATCAATAATATAACTACAGATAATAGTATTACAACAGAAGACACGAATATAAATTCAAATAATACAATACTCAATAATTTAAAGGGATTACTGGAAGAACCAACAGAAGAATATGAACAAGATGAAACGCAAGGAACAACAGAAAATAGAATTATAACTCAAAATGGAGAAACGATAATTGTAAGAGAATGATTTTAGAGGTATGAAAATTATGGACGAAATAAAAAAATATAAAAAGTATATTTATATATCAAAAGAAATTCAAGTAGAATTGGAAAACTATTGTCAAGAAAATAATATTACAATAGTTACTAGATTCATAAATGAATATAATTTTGAAAAATTTATGCAGACAGAATTACGAAATTTGAATAGTATTGATTATTTAATTATAGACTTACAAGCAATTGAGAAGTTAACGCAAGAAGATGAGATAGTATCAAAAATTACCCTTATAAGAAAAATGTATAATTTGAGAATAATTATTTTGGCTAAAGGATACAAATTTGGAAATATGTTACTTGGCAAAATATTTAATTTAGGGATTTACAATATTATTACTGCTACAGAAGAAAATAAGTATAAGGAAGAATTAGAAAAAGTATTTAGTCAAGAGGGAATGAGTTTTGGAAATTCTATAAAATATAAATTAGATAATCAAATTATTTCTATAAATCAAACAACTAAGTTAGTAAAAGAAAATTATATAAGAGTAAAGCAAACAGTAAGTATAGGAGTAGTGGGAACTGAAAAACATATAGGTGCAACTACTTTAGCATTAAACTTGGCTAAATATTTAAGTGAATTAACTAATATTAAGACATGTTATATAGAGAATAATAATCACAATTCTATAATTAATTTAATTGATAATAAAGAAGCTATATATGTTGAAAATTCAGATAAAATAACATTTAAAGGTTTAGATATGTTTTTGAAACCTAAAAATATGTCAGACATATTAATAAACGATTATAATTTTTTTATTTACGATTATGGAGCATTAAATGAAATAAGCGAAGAAGAAAAGATGTCATTTTTAACAAGAGATTTAAAAATTGTGGTTTCTGGAAATAAGCTTTGGGAAATTCCTAATTTAATAAAATGTTTTCAAATAATAGGTGAAGATATCAATACATATTTAGTATTTAATTTTGCTAAAGAGAGTGAAAAAGAAACCTTTAGAATAAGTTTGGGAGATTTTTGGAAAGAAAGAGCAATATATTCTGAAAATGTAACAGATCCATTTGAAGTAAAAAACAGATACTTTTTTGAAACTATTTTAAAACCATACTTATTAAATTCTGATATACAAGAAAAGAGGAAAAGATTTAATTGGTTCAAAATAAAAAATAAGAGGTAATGCCATGAAGAAAAAATCATTATATGATATTGCAATGGAAAGAAAAGATAAAACATCAGAAGTGCAAGAACAAATTGTAATTGAAAGAAAAAGGACAATTTTATTAGTAATAGTAGATATTATTGAAAAAATACTAAAATTATTATTTTATATTGTGTTATTTATTTTTGTAACAATAGGAGCAACAGTTTTGATAAATAGTGAATTACGATGGCAATTAATAAATATGATAAAAACAATTTTATAATGGAGGAAAAATGTTTGAGAATTTATATGAAGAATTAAAAGAAAAAGCAATTAATGAGTATAATGGATATGATGAGTATATGCGTTATTTTTTAGGAAGAGAAAATTATGAACAAGATCCAGTTGTATGGTATTTATTTAATTATATATATGAGTATATAGAAAATGATGAGGCAATGAAAGTAATAATACCTTTGTTTGAAAAAGATTTTCCAGGATACATTGACAATATTATAAAGGAAAATTCTAAATGTTTATATATATTAGAACATAAAGAGGAATATTTGAAATTAGGTAAATTATTAAGCGATGCTTTTGATGGCAAATTTCAGCTAGAAAATTTGGAAGAATCGAAATTTGATGAAAGAAAAGAAGAAGAAAAAATATGTGAATCTTTGGAATTATTAAATGAAGAATATAAAAATTTAAAGAATAAAAAGTATAATATTAAACAATTGTTTAATGGAGAAAGAAAAAGAGATTTTATAAAACTCAATGAAATATCACAAAAAATAGTAAGCCAGAAAAATAATTTAGAACAGATAAAATCAAAAATCAGTTTATTAGATGAAGAATATAATGTCGAAAAAATTGAAATAGATAAAATGAAGAATGAAATTCAAAATATTTCTGATAAATTAAATTTTAATTTTGAAAGTGAGATTAAAAAAATGATTTCAGATAACTATTACTTAGATACATCCTATAATTTAGAGGGGATTTTATATAATTTTGAAAGCAATAAAGATGAGTATATTGAACAAAATAGAAAGTTAAATAGAGTAAAAGAGTTTATGTTTTTTAAAGATAAAAGTATTACAGAGAATTCTGAAACTAATTGTGAAGATGATGAAGAAGTAATGGAAAATTAAAAAATTGGGGTTAAAGAATGACTAGAAAATTTGCGAAAATGGTTCAAAAAACATTCATTGACATATAAAAAATAATGGATTAGAATTTTAGTATAAAAAATTGTGAGCAAAAGTCAGTTATTATAGCTGGCTTTTTTTCTATGCTCAAGAAAGGAAGAAAATATGCCAAATTTATGTAAAAATATAGTAAGAGCACCTAAAGAAGTGCTAGAAGATTTATATGATGGTCAAAAAGTAACATTTGAAAAATTAATACCAATGCCAAAATCATTAAATCTTACAGAAGGAACTATTACAGATACAGCAATAGCTTATGCAATGAGTAAGAAAGCACCAAGTGAATTTACAAGATTGAAGAATGAATTTGAAAAAATAAAAATTAGTTATCATGGGAACTTATGGAATAAATATAAAGAACATTGCACTTGTGAGAATATAGAAAAATTGGAGCAAAGTGCAAAGAGATATATTCCAGGAGATGATGAGAAAAAGCTAGGAATAAAGGGACTATATGAACTAGGAAATTTATATATTGACAATATATTAAAATATGGAAGTGCAACATGGTATGACTGGTGTTGCAAAAATTGGGGAACAAAATGGAATGCAATGGATAGTGAAGGAACACCAGAAGAAGGAGAAATTAGTTTTTTTACAGCTTGGGAAGAACCATTACCAATAATAAAGAAATTGTTTGAAAAACATGAGAATAAAGAAATTGAATGGTACTTTGAAGGAGAAGGTTGTGAATATCATGGAAGATATTATTCAGACGGAAATGGGAAGATAAAGAAAGAATATCATGAAATAAATTATGAGGAAGAACAATAATACAAAAGAAAGTAGGAGGAACAGACAATGGGACAATATTATATTGTTGCAAATATAGATAAAAAGGAATATATGAGATCAAATGGCGGAGTGAAACTTATGGAATGGTCTTATAATAGAAACGATTTGATTTTAAACCTAATGAATAAACTTGCAAACGAATGGAAGGGAGATAGAGTTTATATAGTTGGTGATTATGCTTTGAGTAGTGATAGAATAGACAAAGAAAAGCAACCAGCAGAAAAAGACTATGATTATGACATATTAGAAAAGTTAGAAAAAGAACTAGGTATTTATAATCAAAAAGAAAATGGCTACTATAAAACTTTATATAGCTTTGCAAGTGATAATTTTAAAGAATTAGGAGTAAAAGAATTAAATAAGGAAGAATATAAATATATTTATAATCATAAAAGAAAAGAATTTATTGATTTAAGACATTGCCCATTAGCATGGTTGTATAAAGAAAAACAAAAATATAATGTGGTAACAATAGCACCAATTTCATTATTGTTGGCACTTGGAAATGGAATGGGTGGAGGAGATTATTTTGGAAATAACAATGAATTGGTTGGAAAATATATAGCAGATATTGAGGACTTAGAAATTACAAAAGAGCCGTTAAATATTGGATATAAAGAATTTAGACCAGAATTTTATGAATGGATATACATTCCATACACAGAAATAGACAAAGAAATAGAAGTTGATAAAAATAGAAGAAAAATTGCAACATCTATATTAGACTATATAAATAAGTATGGAAATGGACAATACAATTTAGAAACAACAGCTAAAAATAAAAACAATAGAATTTCCACATTGGCTATATCTATAGAAAATAATAATGCACAAGTAGAAAAAAGAATTTTGAAAAGTATTATAGAAAATAATAATGAAGTAGAAATACAGAATATAGGAAAAGAACTATTAAAGAAAATAGATGAGTGTATGTTTGAGCAAGTTACAAGAAGTTGTAAATTTGAATTAGATGCAAAATTAGAAAATGATGTAAGCGAAGATCAATTTATAAATGAAATGTATAAAAAAATAGTTGAAAAATTAAAATTAGATAATGTCAAAGATATAAAAACCATAAATAAGAAAACCGAAATTATATTTGAATCTTCAGAAAAATTAGATATAGAAAGTAACGGAAAAGACAGTATGGATGACTATATAAAGAATAGTAAATTAATTAAGGAAAATTGTCAAAGTCAAGAAAATATAAGTAAAGATAAATTAAAAGAAGAAATTATCAAAGAAGAAGAGGAGGTACTATAGTTATGAAGAAAAAATTTGTTTTTAGTATAATTATAGTGTCAGTAATTGTAATAATTTTAGCAAGTGGGATTATAAATAAAAGTTATGCAAGCGAAGAAATTAAACAACAAAAATATTCAATAACAGAAAATGAAGAGCAGGAATTTTTAACTAATATTTATAATACTGAAACAGAAACATTAAAAATAAAAAGTATAAACAAAGAAGAAACAGACAAAAATTATATTAGCAAGGAAAAAAGCAAAACAGAAATTTTAAATAATTCAAATGAACAGTACATTAGAAATTATTTTGGAAATAGTGAGAATTTTGATGATGGCGAGTATAAAGGCACGTTAGTTATATCTAATATTGATATACAAAACATAAATAATGGATATTATGAAAAAATAGATGAAAAGAAATTAAACTTTAACAATTATAATGATAATGATTTAAACAATATATCAAAAGAAATAACAATAGATAATGTAAAATATTATCTAATAAATGTAGAGTGGGAAACAGATCAGATACAAAATATTGATGGAGAAAATGTACCATTAACATATAAAGGTACTCAAATTTATCAAACAATAAAAAAGGTAAAGAATCCAGATACATATAAAGTAACAGTTACATATTCAGGAAATGTTGAAAAAATCAATAAGATATATAATTATACTGTTATATATGAAGAAGGAATAGAAGATTATGAAGAGATAAACGAAAAGAATAATATACCAATTTTCATTATAATATCTGGTGTAGGGTTAGTTGCTATAATTGCAATAATCATTAATAATAAAAATACATACATATATAGTAAAATACACAATGGATTTAAACTTATTAAAAGAGAAAAGTTAAATAATAAGAAACTTATAGTGGATATTTCAAATTGTAAAAATAAAAGTGATAGTAATATTTATGCCATAAAATTAAATTCTGTTGCTTTTAAAAAATTAAAAGGAAGAACAATAAGTATTGTGTTAGGAAATAAGAAAAAAGACTTAGTTATATGGAATGACTATTATGAAATAAAAATGTAATTTCAAAAATGTTTCAAAATATGTTCATTGACGCATATAAATATAAGTGATAATATTTTAATATCAAAAATTGTAAATGAGGTAATAATTGGTTGGAAAACTAATTATTGCCTTATTTTTATGGAGGAAAATATGGTAAAGAAAATTTTAAAATATGTTTCAATAATTCTTACAACAATTGTTTTATTAATGTTAGCACTTGTATTTAGACCAGATAAAAAGGAAAACAAAGAAAATAAATTAGAAAATATAACAGTTGATGAGCAGGTGGAGGAGGTATTATCAATAGATGAAAATGACAAAAATATTATTGGTTATATTTCAATTAATGAATTAGGAATACAGAATGCACCAATAGCAGATGGAACAGACAATAAAACAATAGGAAAATATGTAGGTCATTTTAAAAATAGCAGTTATCTAAATGGAAATGTATGTTTATGTTCTCATAATAGAGGAAGCAAAGCAGCTTTTTTTCAAAATTTAAAAGATGCTAAAAAAGAAATGAGAATTGAGTATAGAACTAAATATGAAACTAAAACATACTTGATAAAAGAAATAAGAGAAATTGATGAAACAGATTTAAGTATATTAAACTCAACAAAAGAAGATAGAATAACACTGATCACCTGTATAGCAAATCAAAAATCCAAAAGATTATGTGTTATTGGAATAGGAGAATAGAATGAAAAAGGATTTTGAAATTTGGATTGATAAGTATTTAAAAGAAAAAAATATTGATATAACGGAAGAATTTGAAGTTGAACACAATAAAAAGAAATATATATTTTCAATTGGAAAAGTTGTGGATTTTATAAAATTAATAGATGTAAAAGAGCAAAGTCATATAAAAAGTATGATAGAAACAATAGATAAAACAAATGGAGATGTTGTAGATTATTTCAAATGTTTATCAACAGCAATAATAAATACATATAAAGTTGAGAATATAGAAGAAAATGAGGAAACTATGTAAAAATATATAGATTCAAATTTTTAGAAAGGAGGACCAATAAAATGAATGTATCAGTAAAACATGTAAATCTAACAAATGATAGCAATAATATTACAAAAGCAATAGCAACTATTTGTATAGATGAATCTTTTAATGTGGAAGGTGTAACAGTAAAAAGAAGCAAGGAAGATAATCTATATGTTCAACTACCGCAAAGATCATATTATGATAAAGAAACACAAGAAAAAAGATATAAAGATGCTTGTTATCCTACTAATAAAGAAACAAGAGAAGAAATATCAAAAGTTGTTTTAGATGCGTATAATGAAAAGCTAAAAGAACGTGAAGAAAATGTGTAAAAAAAAACTAAAAATTCATTGAAAAATGCAAAATCAAAAGATGAAGAACCAGAAGAAGAGGAAACTTTATAATTAATAGACCTATTTATAAATAAAATCTAAAAAATGATGGATGTTTTAACTATTAGATGTTATAATGTGGATAGAAGGAGATGATCTTATGAAAAAGAAAATCTTAATTATATCTACGATAATATTAGTAATTGTAATAGGCTTAATAGGTTTATTTGTTTTTTATAAAGTACAACAAAAGGAAAAGACAGTAGAAGTATCAAAAATAAATGATACTGAAATTACAGAAGAAAAAATAGTTGAAGAAACAAAAGATGAAAATGCTAGCAATAATGAGCTAGTACAAAATACAAATGAAGAAATTAAAGAAAAAACAGAAGAAAAACAAGAAAGCCAAGAAACAAAAGAACAGAAAGAAACAAATGAAAAAAATAATCAGGAAACAAAAGAAAAAGTAAATACAGAAACACAAAAGATAAAAGAAAATAATAATTCAAATAAGAATAATAGTAATAACCAACAAACAACAAATCAAGTAACAAATTCTAAAATAGAAACACCTAAACAAGAAGAAAAACAACCAGAAATCACTAAAACAGAACCAGCCAAAATAGATTTATCAAAATATGATAGATACGAAAATGCACTTAATGGTGGATATAAAGCTTATAAGAAAAGTGATAGTGAAATGAATAAATTAAGAGAACTAATTGAAAGTTGTATCAAAGAATATGGATATACTAATGTTAAAATAGTTCAAAGTAGTTCTATCATAAATAATACACAAAGTTTTACTGCTAATAAAACAAATGTTAGCAATAAAGTGTATGATAGCGAAGATTTTACCATTTACTATTATGCAGAAACAGAATACCATATAACATCAAATGGAACAGAATCAATATTTCAAAATAGATCATATATAAAAGTAAAATAAAATTTCAAAAATATTTCAAAAAGTATTCATTGACTGATAAAATATAAGGTGTTAAAATTTTAATATGTAAAAATATAAGTATAAAAAGAAATTAGCAAATTCCCCTTATTGCTAGTTTCTTTTTTTATGCTTAAGTAAAATTTAAGGAGGTATGCCTAAATGGTTAAATCAAAACAAAAAATAATGGCTACTTTTCTATTAGTATTGGTAATATTGACAAATGTATTACCAGTTGGAGTAAGCTTTGCTGCTAATCAAGGAGATTCAGTAGGAATAACAAGTGTAGGAAGAGTACCATATCATTTAAAAAGTCATGCTTTACCAAGCGGTGGCTATGTAAAAACAAGTCTGGCAGGGTACTATGAAAATGGTAATTTTTATCCAGCATATTGTTTAAATAAAAATTTAGCAGGAGTTGATGAATCACTAGAATATAGTGTAACATTAACAGAAATACTAAGTAATCAAGAAACTTATAATAAAGTTTGGAGAACGGTAGTTGCTGGTTATCCATATAATTCTCCAGAAAGTTTAGGAGTAAGTAGCTGGGAATATGCTTATCAAGCAACAAAGATGGCAGTATATTGTGCATTAGGACAATGTAATCCAAGTGATTTTTATGCTAATGATGAAATTGGACAATCAATAGTAAACTTAATTCAAAGATTAGCTAATGAGGGAGAAAATGGTTCAACAACATACAGAACGCCAGTTGCAAATATAAATAAATCTGGAAATATGATATTAAATGGGGAATATTGTATTCAAAATTATACAATTAGTTCAAATGTGGATATATCTAGCTATGATGTTGCTATGGCTAATTTTCCAAATGGAACGAAAATAACTAATACATCTGGAAATGAGCAAAATACATTTAATAATGGAGAAGTATTTCAGTTAAAAATCCCAAAAGATATTGTTGAAACACAAGATATTAATGGAAAATTAAGAGTAGATGTAAATGCAAAATCTTATGCAGTATTTTACTCAACAAGTTATAATCCAAGTTTACAAGATTATGCAATAACGGGAGATCCAATAGCATTAACAAGTGCAAGAACAGATGTAGAACTAAAGGCTAATACAGCAAGTATAAAAATTAAAAAAATAGATACAGATACAAAACAACCTATAAAAGATACTATTTATGAATTATCAAAAGCAGATGGAACAGTTATAGGAAGAGCTACAACAGATAGTACAGGAAATCTAACATTTTATGATTTGTATCAAAATGATTATGTTTTAAAAGAAATAAAGAGTAATGATGATTATGTAATATCACAAGAAAAGATTAATATAAAAGCAAAATACAATAAGGTAACAGAATTAACATTAGAAAACAAACATAAAACAGGAAATTTAAAAGTCTATAAAGTTGATAAAGATAATCATAAAATTAGCTTAGGAAATGTAGAATTTGATTTGTATAGTGAAGAATTTAAAAAAGTCATAGGAACTTATAGAACAAATGTAGATGGAGAAATAAAAGTAGAAGGTCTTAGAACAGGAAATTATAAATGGATTGAAAAGACTACAAATAAATATTATAACTTAGGCGAAGATACAGAAGTTAAAGTTGAATGGGAAAAAACAAATGAATCATTGATAGAAAATGAACTAAAAAAAGGACAAATTAGAGTAATAAAAATTGATTTAGACAATAATGAAGTAAAATTAAAAGGTGTAAAATTTAATGTTTTAGATGAGAAAAATAATGTGTTAGAAACAATTATTACAAATGATGAAGGAGAAGCAATAACATCAAAATATCCAGTAAGAGATTTTGAAAAATTAACATTGCAAGAAGTAGAAACAAAAGAAAATTATAAGCTAAATAACGAAAAACAAACTATAACATTAGAAGCAAATCAAATAAAAGATATTACATTTAAAAATGAAAAGAAAAAAGGACAAATAAAAGTAATAAAAGTTGACTTAGATAATAATGAAACAAAATTAAAAGATGTTGAATTTAAAGTATATGACGAAAAAGGAACTGTTGTAGATACTTTGAAAACAGATGAAAACGGAGAAGCAATAACAAAAAGATTACCAATAGATCAAGAATATACAATTCAAGAAACAAAAACATTAGAAAAATATGTGTTAAATGAAACAGTACAAAAAGTAACTTTAAAACAAGACGAAATTACAAATATTCAATTTGAAAATGAAAAAATAAAAGGAAAAATTGAAATTATAAAAGTATCTGCTGATGATAATAAATTAACAGGCGAAAAGGCAGGCACAAAACTAGATGGAGCAGTATTTAATATATATAATGAAAGTGATGAAATTGTTGATGTAATAACAATAAAAGAAGGAATAGGAACAAGTAAATTATTAGAAAAAGGAAAATATTTTATACAAGAAGAAACAAGTGGGTCTGATAATTACTTATTAAATACTGAAAAATATCCAATAGAAATAACAGAACATTTAAAAACTATACCTATTACAATAAAAAATAATAGTGTTGATATTGGATTAGATATTGATAAAAATGGTGTAGTACAAGCACAACCTAATGATGAAATAAAATATGGCTTTAATTCGTTAAAAAACACATCAAATGTATCATTGGATAATTTCACTTGGACAGATAATTTACCTTATGACTATGTAAGAATTACAAAATTGTTTACAGGAACATATAATGAAGATTTAGATTATATAGTAAAATATAAAACTAATAAATCAGAAGACTATATAGAATTTGGAAAATATAATACACAAAAAAATAATTATATTGATTTTACAAGTGTAAGTTTAGAGGATGACGAATTTATAACAGATTTTAAAGTAGAATTTGGAACAGTAAAGGCAGGATTTGAAGCAATAGAAAAGCCTTTTATATTTGCAAAAGTTTTGCCAACAGTGCAACCAGAAGATAAATGGACAAACTATACAACATTAACTGGAGATTATAAAGAACATCATTTGGAAGATAAGGCGGAATGGACAACGACATCCTATGGAAAAAAATTAGAAATAACAAAATTACCTAGAACAGGTTTTTAAAAATAGTAATATAAAGCCAAAGTAATATAAAAAAATACTTTGGCTTTTTTTGTGCTTTTTTGAACTTTTTGTGTTATAATGCCTATGTATTTTGAAAAATGAATGAAAGAAGGAACAAACAATGCAATTTTCAAGTAAAGATATTCAATTATTTAATGAAGCAGGGATAAATGTAGAAGATAAAAATTATACAAATGATGAAGTTGAAAGGCTAAAAATTAAGGTAACAGATTTTATTATAAGTCAAAGCACAAAGGATATAGATAAATATAGTAAAAAATTTAGTAGTTTATTATAAGAATAAACACAAATAGTAATTTGTATAAGAAATTATATTAGTAAATGAAATAAATTTAATAAAAAATTAATTGTTTTTGTATTTATATATATGTATAATATGCTAAAGGAGAGTTTATAAATGAGAGGTTGTAATAAAAAGAAAAAAGCAAAGTATATAGTAATAGTTTTTTTTGCAATAATAATACTTGGAAGAATTTTTATACCTTGGGCGCTTGAACCAGAAAATTTTAGAGATACAAAAAATAAAATAAATAGTTTTATAAACAGATATACTATACCAGATTCATATAATGCAAAATCATTGATAGCGGTTGATCTTTCAAATAATAACGATTTTGTTTCTAAAAGAGCAAATGAACAACAAACTCCTGCAAGTTTAGCTAAATTATTTGTTATTGACTATGCAACAACACTCGTTGATTTAGATGATGTAGTTTTGGCAAAAAATGAAGCAATTTCATTAACAAAACAAGGTTCATCTGTTGCAAACATTAAAGAAAAGAAATATTATGTTAAAAATTTATTTGCTGCAATGTTAGTACCATCAGGGAATGATGCAGCCTATGTATTAGCTGATTATTGTGGAGGTATTATATCTCCTAAAGCTACTACTAGCAAAGAGCGAATAGAAGTCTTTATGAAAAACTTGAATGAATATTTAAAACAAAATGATTATAAGGATACTATTTTATATGATCCAAGTGGATTTGATACAGAAGCCCATACAACTGTATTAGACTTAAAAGAAGTTGTAATGGATTTATTAAAGAATGAATGGTTTAAGGATATAGTTTCTCAAACTTCATATACAGCAACTTTACCAGATGGTAGCATGCAGACTTGGAAAAATACAAATACATTCCTTGATCCTACATCAGAATATTATAACAAAAATGTAATTGGTGTAAAAACAGGTTCTTTATCTGATGATTTTAATTTAGTAGTATTATATAAAAAGCATGGAAAAGAATTTTTGATATGTAGTTTAGGTTCACAATCTAATTATTCACGATATGATGATGTTAATTATGTTTTAAAAACAATAGATGAATCAGATTATTTGAAAAAGTAAGTTAAAATAAAGGAGATGATTATTATAGAAGTGATATATAGCATTTTATGTGCTGTTTTACCGTGTACTATTTACTTTACAGCAAGAAAAAGGAAAGGGTATCATTTATCAATTTTAGCAATGCTAATTTTCGTTTTATATCTTTGGAAAGTATATGATTTAACTGGTGCAGGAGGTTTAACAAATATATTTTATGCACCAAAAGGTGGAGATAATACATCAATTATTCAAGCTAATATTAATCTCATCCCTTTTAACATCATAGAGAAAACTTTTTACTTAAATATTTTAATGCTTGTTCCTTTTGGATTTTTAGTTCCTTTTATTTGGAAGAACTATCGTAAATTTTATAAAACATTATTTTTAGGGGCAGGTTTTTCATTAATGATAGAAATATCTCAATTAATTACGAACCGTACAACTGATGTCAATGATTTAATTGCTAATACAATAGGTGCATTAATCGGATATATTATTTGGCAAATAGTTTCATTATGTTTTGGAGAGCATTTAAAAAAGCCTGTAAAAGGTAAGAGTGATGTAATATGGTATATACTTTTAAGCTTTTTGGGTATGTTTTTCTTATATTATCCTTTTTGGTTTGCTTGGAATATTGAACCGCTTATTTTTCAATAAAATAAATTTTCAAAACATATAAATTACAATTTTGCAAATAGGTAGATATATAGTAATTTGAAAGTGAGGATTATATGAAAAAAGATATTATTAAATTTATATTATTAACCTTAGTTATATATAATATAATACCAATTATTAACAAAATAGTACCCGAAAGTACAAATTATACTTTTTTGAGTGATTTATGGATTGTTTATCCGTTGTACTCATTGATAATATCAGTGCTATTTTGTAAAAAGTATGGCTTAAAAATAATGGTGTCAATATTGTTAGTTTTATTATTTATTCCAACAATGTTTATATTTTATAATGACTCAGTTCTGATATTTATATTTATATATCTTATATTATCAATAATTGGATGTTTTATAGGTAATAAAATAAAAAATAGTTAGTCAAATTACAATTTATTGATGAGATTAGTTTGAAATATAACTAGTCTTTTTATTTTGAATAAGATTTATATTTT
>USMK01000021.1 GCA_900555835.1 uncultured Clostridium sp. | reverse complement strand
TTATCAAACAATTTATATTATAATACTACATTTTTAAATTTATGTAAATACTTTTTACAAAAAATTTCCAGAAATTTCCGACATTTTTCGACAAACCTGTACTGCCCCCTTTCACAAGGATTTTCCTCTCAACTTCCTAAGCCCGCGAGAAAAAAGGGACGGATGCTTCTTTTCTCCGTCCCCCAAAATCATTCAGCAAGAATTTTCTTCATTTCCTCTTGTCTTTTTACTTTCTTTGTAGTTGTCTTAATAAGCTCTTCTCCTGATAATATAAGTCCTTGAATATGCTTGTATCTTGGAAAAGACTTGTTAAGTTCCTTTATTTCATCCCAAACAATTTTATACAACTCTTCTTCACTTTTGCCTACATACTTCTGTTTAACAACTTCCTTATCATAAACCACCTTAACAAATAACTTCACATCATCCATATCTTTTTCATTAGGCATACCAAACACCATAGACTCTTCAACAAGTTCAAGCCTATTTACTAATATTTCTAACTCCTCTGGAAAAATCTTTTTACCATTCTTCAAAACAATTAAATTCTTATTTCTTCCAGTAATAAATAAACACCCTGCTTTATCAATATACCCTAAATCTCCTGTATAAAACCATCCATCTCTTAATACTTCACTTGTAAGTTCAGGCATTTTATAATACCCTAGCATTACACTTGGACCTTTTACCCTTATTTCTCCAATACCATCTTTATCTGGATTTACAATATCAACTTCCACATTTATCATTGGTATACCAACAGAGCCATTTTTTATAACCTTGTCATTTTCTGCTGAAATTACTGGGGATGTTTCGCTTAGACCGTATCCTTGAACTGTTTTTATTCCTAAATCGTTAAACCCTTTTGAAATTTTAGCATCTGCTGGTGCTCCTCCTGATATTAAAAGTCTAAGTTCTCCTCCCAAGGCATCTATTACACTTTTAAATATTTTTCTTCTAATATCAATATGCAATTTTAACAATATATTACTGATGGCAGTTGCACTTTTTATTAGTTTTTCTTTTCCTTGTTTTTGTACTTCTTTCATTATAGTTTTGTAAATTGCTTCTATTAAAACTGGCACACCAACAAATAAAGTCACTTTATATTCATTCAAATTCTGTTTTATATATCTTAATCCATCTGGAAATACAGTTTTTACACCACATGCTAGCATCATTATCATACAAGTTGAACCAAAAATATGGTGAAAAGGTAAAAACGCAATATTGGTGTCTGTGTTTCTTATATCTTCAACACTTTGCATTGCATAAATATTAGAGGCAATATTTTTTTGTGAAAGCATTACAGCCTTTGATTTTGAAGTAGTACCAGATGTAAAAAGTAAAATGCTCATTGCATTTTCGTCAATTGAAGCATTTATATACTCTGTTTTTCCACTATTTATCAACTTTTCCCCTTTTTGAACAAGTTCTTCAACTGCTTTATACTCATATCCCTTGCTCATACAAATAAATTCTTTTAAATTTGTTTTTCCATTTTCTTTAATTTGAGTTATTTTTTCTAATAATTTCTCATCAAAAATAATACATTCCGCTTCACTTCTGATTAAAGAATTTTCAAGTTCTTCATATTGTAAATCTTTATCTAGTGGAACAGAAACAATTCCACCTAATAAATTTGCCAAATGAGAAATACACCATTCATATCTATTTTTACCAATTATAGCTACTCTTTTTCCTTTAAGTTCCATATCATAAAACGCAGTTCCTAATTTATTTACATCTTCTAATAACCTTGAATATGTTATATTTTCATATGACACTTCTTTATCTTTCTTATTCTTTATCACAAAAGCAATATTATTTTCATACTTTTTTGCTGAATTTGTTATAATTTCTTTTATATTATTAAACTCGTCTACTTCAAAAATCTTATTTTTTTCCATCACTATCTCCCTTAATATTTTCTTATATTATTTATAACATAAAAAAGCAATTAAGTCTTTATACTGATGGGTCAGTTTAATTTTCCCTTACTTTACTTTTTTGATTTTTGCCACAAAAAATCCTTCATATAAATCAGTTGGTTTTACACAAATTGCCCCTTCTATTTTTGTTGGTAAAAATGGTATGCCTTTTAAATTTTCTTTATCTATCAAAATTATTTGAGCATTTCCCTTATTTAATATTTTTTGTATAATCTGCTCGTTCTCCTCTTGTAAAATAGAACAAGTAGAATATACCATTTCTTCTCCAATTTTCAATACTTTTAAAGCTTTATTTATTAGTTCTTCTTGAAATTTTATACTTCTTTTTATTAAATCTTCTGTAAATTTATTTTCCATTTTTTCATCATTTAAGTAAATAGTTCCACTTCCACTACAAGGTGCATCTAGCAAAATTTTATCAAAAGAGAAAAATTCATCCAAATTTCTTGCATCTATGTTCATTACATTTATTCTTTTAGCTCCCTGTTTTTCTATATTATATTTCAATTTCTCCAACCTTATTTTATTTTTCTCACACGCAGTTATTAGTGCTTCATTGCCAGATAATGCAGCAATTTGTGTAGTTTTGCCACCAGGTGCAGCAGTCATATCAAGCACATTTTCTCCTGCTTTTGCATCAAGTATAATTGGTGGAATCATAGAAGATAGGCTTTGAAAATATATTTCGCCATTTTCATATATTTTCAATTTTCTAATATCATTTTCATTAGCATTTTCAATGATAAGTGCCTCTTTGCTCCATTTTACCTCATTATATGTAATGTTATTTTCTTTTAAGATATTTGTAACATTTTCTACCGTACTTTTTATTGTATTAACTCTTAATGTGACGAATCTCTTTTTAGAATATCCATTTATAATTTCTTCTGTAATTTCGTTTCCATATTGATTTATTAACTTATTGTATAAAAATTGTGGTATTTTTTCATTCATTATTTTTCTTCCTACCTATCATTTTTTACATATCTTATCATAAAAATATATACTAAGCAAATACATTTATTTAGAGGTGATTATGAAAATTTTATTTACAAGTAAAAAACAAATTATATTAAATATTATTACAATATTGCTAATTTCAATTTTTCTATTTTTCACTTTCAGTGTTCCTCATTCATTTGCCATTGAATTAGTAGAAAATAGCATTATGTCAGATGAACTTATGTCTAAAATTTCTAATATTACAAAAAACAAAGAAAAAATCGTTTATCTAACCTTCGACGATGGACCTACAATTAGTGCTACTCCAAAGATTTTGGATATCTTAAAAGAAGAAAATATAAAAGCTACTTTTTTCGTTATTGGGAAATATGTAGAAAAACACCCAGAAATAGTTAAACGTGCTTATGAAGAAGGCCACTATATCGCAAACCACGGTTATGACCACAATAATGCAATTTTGTATAAAAGCAAGAATAGTTTCTTAAACGAGGTTAAAAAAACAGATATTGCAATTGGAAAAGCTATTGGTATAAGCAATTATTGTGCTCATATTTTTCGTTTTCCAAATGGATTTATGTCTGCCAATAACAAAGGAAAAAAGAAAGAAGCCTTAAAGCTACTTAATGAAATAAACTACACCTACATAGACTGGAATTGTCTAAATAAAGACTCCGAAAAGAAATATAGCAATTATCAACTTTTAGCCAATTTAAAGAAAACCGCAAAAAACAAAGGAACTCTTGTAGTTCTAATGCACGACACCACAGACGTAAACAATTCCTCACTAATTTTAAAAGACTCCATTGCCTACTTAAAATCAGAAGGATATGAATTTGATAATTTTTATAGTTTAATTGAAGAATAATTTTGAACTTTTTTCAGAAAAACTCTTGACAATATTAAATATCACGTAGTATAATAAGTCTTGTCAGTTGGGAAACACGCAGATGTGGCGAAACTGGCAGACGCACAGGACTTAAAATCCTGCGGGACTTATACTCCCGTGCCGGTTCGATTCCGGCCATCTGCACCAAAAGCGAATAAGAATTTTTTTCTTATTCGCTCTTTTTGTATACATATGTGCATAGCAGAAAATAAATACTAGATAGTATTATAATAAACATGTTTCTGTTATAATACATATATGAATTGGAGGTTTGAAATGGAGATAAATTACCCACCATATACAATAACAGATAAAATGTTAAATTTAGCAACAAGCATAATGGAAAAAATAGGAGAAGCAAATTATTTTGAAAGTTTAAATAGGTTTCCAGAACTAAGAAGAAAAGCAAGGATACAGTCAATACATTCTTCTTTGGCTATTGAAAATAATCAATTGTCATTGTTTCAAGTTGAAGCTGTAATAAATGGTAAGGCGGTTATTGGAGAACAAAAAGATATTCAGGAAGTAAAAAATGCTTACAAAGCCTATGAAGAAATTGACAATATAAATCCATATTCTGTAAATGATTTAAAAAAGATACAAGGAATACTAACTTTCGCTATTGAAAATGATAGTGGAGAATTCAGAAATCACGGAGAAGCTGTTTATGATGGAGATATTCAAATATTTATGGCTCCACCTCATAAAATGGTTCCAACCCTAATGAATAATTTGTTTAATTGGATGAACGAAGCAAAAGAAAAAGTTAATCCGTTAATTTTATCTTCTATATTTCACTATGAATTTGTATTTATACACCCTTTCTCAGATGGAAACGGAAGAACTGCAAGATTATGGCAAACTGCAATACTTGCACATTGGAAAGAATTATTTAAATATATCCCAATAGAAAGTATTATAAGAAAACATCAAGAGGAATACTACACAGCTATTCAAAATTGTAATAATGTAGGAAATTCAAATGAGTTTATTGAATTTATGCTTAAAGTTATAAACGAAGCAGTAGACGGAATGATTTTAACATCTAATCAAGAAACTACACAAGAAACTACACAAAAGACTACACAAGAAAAAATAATAAATTTAATCAAAAAAAATCCAGCTATCACACAAACTGAAATGGCTAAAATACTTAATCTAACAAGAGATGGTATATCATATAATATAAAAATCCTAAAAGAAAAAGGCATAATTGAAAGAGTTGGCTCTACTAAAAATGGAATTTGGAAAATAAATATAGTAGAGTAATATAGGATAAAAGCAATGTACTTTAATAATACATTGCTTTTATTACATTTACAATTTTATCAATCTCTGTATCACTTAAACCTATAATACTACCCCATCTGCCAATTCATAATTTTTATATTACTAAAAGCAAATTTATATACCATTTGCTTTTTATGTAAATTCGTAATATAATATATTATATTATATTATTCGTGGGTACAGCGAACTATAATAAATGTACCATTTTAGTATTGAATACTGATATTTTAGTGTTCTGCTAAAAGGATAAGGAGAAAAAATTATGAAACGGTGTATTGCATTACTGCTAGTTCTGTTTACTCTTGTTTTAATGGGTTGTGGTGCAGAAACAGTTCCGAAAGAAAAGAGCTTAGAAGTTCTTAGCCCTCTTAAAGGAAGCACTTTGGAAAAAACTCACAAAATCGAAGATTTTGAATTTATTACTACCTATAATACAGGTAAATACGATTTGAGTCGTTGGAGAATAACCGACTCAAAAGTAATAAATATGACAGCCCAAGTTTCAAATCTTCCTGCTGGTGCAACAGTATTGATTGAGCATGTTCACGTAGATATGTCTTTAAAATCTACGAATCCTCAACTTGATGGTCTTTCACAAGATTTTATGGATGATTCCTATCACGGTTCTTCACAAGACGGCTTTTTTATAAATAATAAATATCCATATCAAAATAAATTTGCCGTAGAAGGATTTAGTAAAGATTTAATCAATGGTTGGATGTTCGCTTGCGATTCATATGGAGCTGGAGACATATCTCAAAAAAGACTTACTGAGGAAAACTTGGTAGCATCAGGTAAAGTATATGCTAATAAAATGCAAGTAGTATATGACGTACTTGTAAAATACGCTGATGAAGACTTTTATCATGTTGTATCTGTTTTGGATGAATTTCTTATCCCTGTAAAGTAAAAATTTTGATGTAAAAAAGCGGTTAATATTCAATCAACCGCTTTTTACATTTATATCTCTACAATATCCACAGTTTTTACAAATTCCTTTACCTCATTGGCTTCACTTTCTTGTAATCCGTAATTTATTATGGCAACATTTTTTATTCCGAATGAAATATCACTCCAAATTTTGCTTCCGTCATAATAGCCAATTTCGGCTTCTTTGCCGTTGTTTAGAGTTATTTTTTCTGAGGTTCTGCCTGTTCCACATACTCCAAATATATTATTGTATACATATAACATTGCATATTTTTCTTGATTTGTTTTATATAATTTTAAAGCATATTTATAAGATGTTTCTTCGTTTTGTGGTATTTCTTCATATTTCCATTCGTTTGGAATATTTAATTGTAATTTAACATTTTCTATTGTTTTTGAATATTCTTTTTCGTTGTTTGATGCATTATTTTCTATTTTTGCGGCTCCGCTTTGTACATTTGTTATATCTGATATTTTTGTGGCAAAGTATGGTAGCTCTTTGTCTTTTTCTTTTAGAAATATAGTAAATGTGTCGTCTATTACAAATTTTCTTGGATTTGATGGAACTACTGCTGTTGCTTTGTTTGTCATCATTCCAGCTTCACTTTTTACTTTTCCGCCTTTTTGGTCTAAGTCAAATTGAATTGTTTGCATTGCTTTTTCTATATAATATTCATCTCCACTAGCTATTTTATATTTTTGGTTTTCTAATTCTTTGAATTCTTTTTTCAATTTAAAGCTAATATTAGGTATTTGTAATATGTCTGTTTCTAAAAAATTTTTTTCTGTTTCGTTTTCACTTTCTTTTATTATTTGTTCATACATACTTCCAAAGGTTGTTTCGTTTCTTCCTTTTGCTACAATTACTTCGTCATTGTCTTTTGTTAATAGTTTTACTGCAAAATCGTTGTCTGAATTGTAATACAATACTTCTACTTGATTTCTAACTTCTGCTTTTGTATTGCTATCTATTCCAAAGTATTTTACATTTTCATAATTTCCAAATTTTCCGTTTCTCAATTCTGTAAATACTTTTGGAAATTCAAATTCTTTTTTTAGCATTGCATATAGAAAATAATCGTCTGTTTCGTGATTTTCCCATTCAAAATCGTTTAATATGTCGCTGGTTTCATTAAATTTTTCTTTTATGGCTTTTTCTATTTGATTTTTTAGCTCTATACTAGGTGTTCCATACACTTTGTAATAACTTTCTTCTGATAAATATGATGTATTAAATGTTCCTTTATTTAAATTGTTTACAACTTCTGGTTGCGGATTGAACACTATATCTTGTTTTGCAATCTCATTTTTTAGGTCGTTCCATATTAAATTAAAAGTACCGCACCAAGCTGAATTATCTGTTATTTCGTCCTCTAATGATAATACTATTTTCATATTCTCATTTTCGCTATACCCTTGTGTTAATTTTTGTGACTGTTGCTTTTTCATTCCCAAAGTAGTAAGTATGTTTGAATCCATTGAATACAAAACTCCAATTATTACTGCAAGTGCAACTATAATTGCAAATACTATTTTTCCTGCTTTTTTCCCCATTTTAAATCCCCCTTTTAACCTTTCAATATTTTATTTGCCATTATCATAACACAAAAGCAAGTAGTTCGCAACAAACTACTTGCTTTTTATTTAATCTATATTTACCCCTTTATTTAACAATTTATCTCCTATAAAGTAAACTGCCACATTATATATTGCATATACTATTATTCCTACTACCATCATACTTTTTAGTGCATTTGCACTTACTTCTATATTATTAAATACCGACATTATATCTGGATTTATAAGTCCTGCCACAAATAATATCCCTACTGATATTATTGATAATATGGTATATATAGCAAAACCAATTACTATTGATTTAACTATTTTTAAGTTATTTGATCTATGTCCGATTATAATTCCTAATATTCCACTCATTAGCATAAATAGAAATTCGAAAAATATTGTGATAATCATTGTAAATACTAATCCAAATACAGAACAGTCAAAATATATTGCAGATTGTTCTAAATTTTCTTTTAATACTCCCCAAGTTTCTTCGTTTAAGCAAGAAATAGCAAGGCAAGCAACTATTACAACAAATGAAGTTAACAATGTTATAACTGCTGTTAAAACTTTTGATAAATAAATTTTGCTTTTGCTTACAGGAAGTGTGTGTGTTAAATATGCTTCGTCTTTATAAATATTTCTTACAAATCTTGCCCAATTTCTCATAAAGCAATTTATAAGTATGTTTATTATCATTGCAATTAAAACACCACAACAGATTTTATCGATTATCAATAAAATCATATTTTGTTCAAAGCTTTCAACAATTCTTACTATCATTGAAAAGGAAATTGCTAATATATAAAATACTATTAAAGGCTTATAGCACCATTCCAGATCATATTTTAATAATTTTTTTAACATTTAAAGCACCTCCTAAATATTTCATCTATTGAAGCATTTTCTTTTTTTCTTAACTCGTCTGCGGATGATGTTAACACGATTTTTCCTTTGTCTATAAAAATAACGTCGTCTAATATTCTTTCAATATCGCTTATTATATGAGTAGATATAATTAAACTAGCTCCTTCTTTAAAATTCAAAAGAATTGTATCTAATATATAATCTCTTGTTGCGGGGTCCACTCCGCCTAGTGGTTCGTCTAATATATATAACTCTGCCTCTCTGCTCATTACTAATATTAGTTGTAACTTTTCTTGCATTCCTTTGGACATTTTGCTGATTTTCGCATTTATGTCTAAATCTAAATCTTTCAATAATTTGATTGCTTTTTCTTTATTAAAATTCTCATAAAATTCTTCAAAAAAAGTTATTATTTGTGAAACTTTCATGCTTTTATCTAAATATGTTCTTTCTGGTAAATATGATATTATTTTTTTAGAATTTACTCCTGGTTTTTCCCCATTAATTAAGATTTCTCCACTTGTAGGAGTTAATAAATCGTTAATCAATTTTATAAGTGTTGTTTTTCCCATTCCATTTTTTCCTAGTAACCCTATGATTTTTCCTTTGGGAATGCTTAAATTTATATTATCCAAAATCTGCTTTTTATCAAATTCCTTGCATAAATTATTGCACTTTACTAATTCCATTTTTACCTCCTTCTTGCAAGTATTTTATGGCTGTTTCATAATCTATACCGATATTTTCCATGCTATTAAGATAAGTATTGACTATTCCATTTGCCAATTCACTTTTTACTTTTTCAATCAGTTGTTCATCTTCTGTTACATATTTTCCATTAGTTCTTTCTGTATAAATGAGTTTTTCGTTTTCAAGTTCAATTAAAGCCTTTTGCATTGTATTTGGGTTTACCTTCATTATAAGTGCTAGCTCTCTTACAGAAGGTATTTTCTGCCCTTTTTTGAACTTTCCTGAAACTATTTCAATTCTGATTATTTCAACTAATTGAATATAAATTGGTCTTTCATTATCAAAAATGTAATCCATAACTATCTCCTTTTATTATTGTATTACTTGCATAATACAATAATACTATTTTTGTTTTAATTTGTCAAGAAAATTTTTCTTTAATGTAATTTTATCAAAAATCAGCCTATTTTTTCACAAAATTGTTGTCTAACAGAATAATTATATAATTCCAAAGTGAGTTACGCAGTAGGAATATCTCATATAAAATATACACATAATAAATAGGAGGTATTTGTATGTTACAATTAAATGTATTAGAACTTTTGAAGAAAAAGAAGAAAACTAAATATTGGCTATTTAATCAATTGGAAATGAGCTATACGAATTTTAATAATATTGTTACTAATAAAACTCGTTCTATTAAGTACGATAATATAGAAAAATTTTGCAATATTTTAGAATGTGAACCTAATGATTTATTTAAGAAAGTCAAATAATAATGTAAAATAAGCCTAAATTTTACTTTAAAAATTTAGGCTTATTTTTGTTTTTTATTAAAAAAGCATAAAACTTAAATGTTTTATGCCTTTCATATGAATTCATATAATCTATCGCTTAATATATCAATTCTTATTTTTCGTTAACTAAATCTTTTAATGCTTTACCAGCTTTGAATACTGGAGCTTTTGATGCAGGTATTTTTATTTCTTCCTTAGTTTGTGGGTTTCTACCTTTTCTTGCTGCTCTTTTTCTTACTTCAAAAGAACCAAATCCAACTAATTGAACTTTATCTCCTTTTACTAATGCGTCTGTAACAACATCAACAAATGCGTTAACTGTTGCTTCTGCACTTTTCTTTGTTTCGTTTGTTTGAGCAGCTATTGCTGCGATTAATTCAGCTTTGTTCATTTAAACTACCTCCTAAATATTTTGTTGCAATAGATTTTATCTATTATATTAGAACTTATTCGCCAAATTACTATAAAATCCTTCTAATTTTTAAAATTATTTTTTCTGAATCCTTTTTCTCCGTAGGGTTTCAGATTTTTTTAACTAAAAAGTATCGATTCTTGTCAGATTTTGTTATTTGCTCAACCTTAGTATTTGCAAGGCTTTTACAATTTTATCTCCTTGGGGCATCTTGTAAATTTCTTCCTTTGTCAAATTTCTTAAAATTAGTAAAGAAATTATATAAATTATTCCTGCACAAGCTATTGATATAACTGTGGCTAGTTGATTTGCTATCAATTTTTGTAGCACATTATACACATATAGTGAAACTATTGTCATCATTCCTGTGGATAATATTGGTTTTATCATAAATTTTCCTAGGTCCAATTGCAGTTTCATATTTTTTATTAGTACTGTTATTCCTATTAAAAATACAACCACATTACAGCACAAAGAGGCTATTCCTGCGCCATATACTCCTATTGAAGGATTTTTTATCAATATTAAATTTAATATGTATTTTACAATTACACCTATTCCCAGTGCTGTTGCTGGTACCATTATCTTTCCTATCCCTTGCAAACCAGCATTTACAGTTTGTATAAGAACCGAAAAAATAATTGTTAAAGAACTTATTTGCAAAAGCAATTCCCCTCTGTTTGCATTTGGAAACAATAAATTAAGAATTTGTGGTGCAAATACAAACATTCCTACAGTACACGGAAGCCCTATCAATATGGTTATCAATAGTGATAGCTCTGTTCTTTCTCTTGCTGTTTGTATATTTCCTACTGCTTTTGCAGATGCTATTGTAGGTACTAAGGCTGTTGCAAATGCTATATTTAGCGAAAGTGGTACAGCAGTTAACGCATCTACTTTTCCTGCTAATATACCATACTGTATTTTTGCACTAGCTTCTGTCATAAAAGTTTTTAAACCACTAACAACTGTAATTGCATCAATATTTTTTGTTATAACAGACATAAGTGAGCTAAGAGATATTGGAATTGATACTGACAATATAGTTTTTATTATATCTTTTATTCTATATGCCTTATAATTTGTGCTTGATTTAATATCTTGTGCAATTTCTTTTTTTCTTTCTCCATAATACAAATATAAATATGCAAAGCTTAAAAATGTAGATAAAGTTGTTGCTAAATTTGCTCCTGCTGCCATAATTATTGTATTATTTGAAGAAAACGCCCCAATTACTGCAACAATTATTATTGTTAAACATGTTTTAAATACCTGTTCTATTGTTTGCGAATTCGCAGTTGCTTTCAAATTTTGCCTTCCGTTAAAATATCCTCTTACAACAGAAGAAATTGCAACAAAAAATATTGATGGAGATAATGCAACCAATGTATATTCAGCTTCTGGAATTTGCAACATATTATATGCAATATACTTAGCACCATAAAACAATATAAGTGTTCCTATTCCGCCAATTATAGAAAATGTTGCAAATGCTACTTTAAAAATTCTATGTGCACCTTTGCTATCCCCTACGGCTAGCCTTTCTGCAACCAATTTTGAAATTGCATTAGGTACACCTATTGAAGAAAGAGTAAGAAGTAATGCATATATTTGAAATCCACTGCTATATATAGCATTTCCAGCATCTCCAAACCCTTCTTTGTTTGTAAGATATAATTTATATATCATTCCAAATATTTTTATTAAAACTTGTGAAAACATTATTGCCAAAACACCTTGCATAAAACTTTCGGTTTGTCTTTTTCTTTTACTCATATTTAATCCCTTCTTCTATATGTATATATTAAGTAAAACTAATTATGATAAGGAAATATTGTTTCAGCTTAAAAAAATTGCATTTTTTTTGACAAAATTCGTTAAAACTCTTGTTTTTTTAGTGTTTTTATAGGATAATATATGTGTATATTTTTATAATTGAAAGCGGTGAATTATTTGTGAAAATAATAGACAAATTTTTAAAATTTCTAGGTACTGATAGAAATACCTTTTTTACATATATTTTAACTCTAATAAGTATCTACCTTGTTGTGGATAGATTTGTAGAGCTATTATTTTTGTGCTTTACAGGTGTTTCAAATTCATATTGGGGACCTATTGCATATACACTTGCCTTTGCTTGCCCTGTTTTTGCATTCCTATTCTCAGGCTCATCAAAATTTGCAAAATCTCCAATTACAAAAGTATCGTTTTTTAACTTATATTGCATAGCACTTTATATCTTGATACTATCTATGTTTGTAAGTTTTTCAAATAGACTTGCTTGGTTTTTATTTATGCTAGTACCAAATTATGCTGAAATCGTAACAGATTTTCCAGAACTTGTTGGTCCAGCATTCACAGCCTTAGCATTATATCTTCCACTTACAACATTCTATAAATTCTTTAAAGATTTATATACATGGATAAATGATAGTAAAGATATTAAAGATTCTATTGACGATTATGGTGGAATTAACTTATCCCCTTCACCAGAAGGAATTGGACCTTACACTTGCGAAGTTCAACTTTGTAGAGATAAGGATACAAACAAAGTAATAAAAATTCCAGAAGCTAAAAGATTTGAATCTACTCTTGTTGTTGGTATCTCTGGTATGGGAAAAACTGCTCTTGTATTTGAACCAATGATGGCACAAGATTTTGAAAAGAAATTCTTTTTCAGAGAAACAGCAAAAGAAATGGGATTTACAGCTCTAAAAACTGGAATTGCCACATTAAATTGCCCATACGATAATGATTATTTAAACAAGAATTTTTCTTTAACTATGCTTACTCCAAATCAAGGCAAAGAAAAATTATATAAAGCATATATGCACAAAATGCTATACAATGACTCTGGCGAGCTAGTTTACAAAGATTTAGGTGTAACATATATGGCACCAGATAGTTCAGAAGCCAAAACAATGCTAGATGTTGCTAAGAACTTTAACATTCCAGTAAATTATATAGACCCATCTAGCTTAACATCTATCGGATTAAACCCATTTGTTTATGACGATCCTATCAAAGTAGCTTTAATAATATCTTCTATTTTAAGAGGAATGTCTGTAGCATCTAGCTATGATGTAAAAGAAGATACTCGTGCAGAAAATATTTCTTCACAAGTTATTGAAAATTTAAGTATTTTACTAAAAGAATACTATCCTTACAAAAATGAAGGAATTCTTCCTAACCTAGAAGATTTATTCAAATTATTAAACGATTTTGATTTAATTGAAAATATGTGCGAAGAAATTAGAACAGTACCAGAAATGGCAGAAAAATATAATATTCAACTTGCATTTATGAGAAGAAACTTCTATGCAGGTGCTTCTGCTCGTGGCGATATGGAAAAAAATCTAGCTTCTGTAATTAGCCAATTAGATAGCTTATTACGCCACCCAGGAGTAAAAAATATTCTATGTAACAGAACAAATAATATGAATTTTGATAATGCAATAAAAAATGGTGAAGTAACAATTCTTTGTACAAGACGTGGAGACTTAGGTGCAAGAGTTCACAAAGCATTTGGTCTATTCTTCCTAATGTTAATGCAACACTCTGTTCTTACAAGACCAGGCAATGACAAAACAAGAATACCTCACTACTTATACATTGACGACTTCTACAACTTCATTTGTTCAGCAACAGAGCCAATATTTACTGTATACAGAAAATACAGGGTAGCAACAATACTATCAGCACAAAACATTGCCCAACTAGAAGGCGACAGCAAAAAAGCAACCTATAAGCAAACAATACTTAACAACTGTGCAAACAAAGTAGTATTCGGTGACGGCGATCCAGGAGATAACGAATATTGGGAAAAAGATTTTGGTCAAAAGAGAGAATGGCAATGGGGTAGCGATTATAAAACTGCAACTGGTGAATATGACTCAACAATGAAGGGTATTAAGTATGCTTGGACTTCTAATGTTAAAGCAGGAAAGCTACAATCTATCAAATTCAAAAATTGTGCTTACAAAGCAAAACAATTAAATGGTAGATTTTTAGCAAACGAAGGAAAATTAGATTTTCTACAATCAAAATACAAGGAACCACATTACGGAAAAACATTTAACTTTTCTAAATTCACACCAGGAATGTACAGTGATTCCAAAGAAGACGAAGAATCTTCAAGAAGAAGGAAATTTAACTACAAACACGTAAACTTCGATGACGCCAACGGCGAAATCGACCCAATTCAAACAGACGTATCTGATTTAGATCATCTATTCGACAACGAAAATGCAATAACATTTAATATAAAAAATAACTCTAACTAAATGTTAGAGTTATTTTTTTATTCTTAATAATTATCCCAATAACTTTACTTCCCCTGTTTCCATTTTGTACTTGCCTGTTGATTCGTCTAGTTTGAATTCGGTTAGTGATGTTGATAGTGTTTCGCTGTTTTGTTTTAGGTCTGTTGAGAAATATAGTTTTATTTTTGGTAATTCTAATTTATTTTTTACGATTTCTCTGAATGTTTCTACCATATGCTTGTCGTCTTCGCATATGAATATTAGTTGTGGTACTCTTTCAAAACCTGAATCCATTGTTACAAAATTCTCGTAGAAATCTTTATATAGTTTCATTTTTTCTACAAGTCTTTCTTGCCATTTTTCTTCTCTTCTTACTACTTCAAATAAGAAATCTATTGATTTTCCATTTTTAGTTAATTTTATGCTTCCGCCAGTTGCTTTAAATACTTTTCCAGTTTGTTTTGCTCTTAAAACAGGTTTTACTGTGTATGAATCAAATGCTGTTACTTTTCTTAAATATGCTATTAGCACTTGGTTTCCTGCCAATCTTTTCTTTATCAATGAAACTGGTTTGGTATTATCTGTTGGTTGCCATTTACACTCTATTCCTCTTGAATTTAATAAGTATTTACCCATTTTTTCTAAGCAATAAATTCTATATATGCAATTTCCTTCTTCTGATGTAAAATAATATCTTGTTAAAATCTTGCATTTTACTAATTGGTCTAATTTATTATTCAATTTATCTTGTGATGCTACATCTACATTTAATGTTTGTAGCATTTGGAATAATTGTCTTGATGTTATAAATTCAAATTCATTTACCAATTCCATTATTTTAAAATGAATATCGTTTATATGTCCTATATTTATTCTATGTATTATTTGATTCATTGAAACATATTTATCGTTTCCATCAAATGTTTTTAGTTCGCCCTCTCTTACTGCAAAAGGTGATACAGTAGTTTTTATCTCGATATCTTCTACCATAATAATTCCTCCTTGTTTAAATAACTTTATTTAAACCATTTTTAATATATTTTATTCTATCACATAAGATTTGTTTTGTCTATTGTCCAAGCAAAGAATTTACTTCTTGGCTTTTCAAATATCTCCACTCTCCTATTTTTAAGCTTTTAGCTTCTATGTTCCCGATTTTGCTTCTGTGTAGTGCAATTACATTTTTGCCTATTGTTTCAAACATTTTTCTTACTTGTCTGTTTCTACCCTCGTGTATTATTACTTCCACTCTTGTTAAGTTTTTTTCTTCATCTGTTTTCAAAATTCTTACTTTTGCTGGTTTTGTTTTATAATCGTCTATTTCCACTCCGTTTCTTAGCTTTTCAATTTCTTCTTTTTTTATATTTCCTCTTATTGTAGCATTATATGTTTTTTCAATTTCATGTTTTGGATGAGTTACTTTATACACAAAATCCCCATCATTTGTTAATATAAGTGCACCTGATGTATACATATCTAACCTTCCAACTGGCACTACTCTTTGTTTTACTTTTACCAAATCCATTACTGTATCTCTTGAAAATTGGTCTTTTGCAGTTGTTACATATCCAATTGGTTTATTTAATAATATATATACTTTTTCTTCTTCTGGTTTTACTCTTTTTTCATTATATTCAACAACATCTTTTTTAGGATTTATTTTGGTTCCGCAATTCTAAAATTTGTTTTCCATTTACATATACTTTTCCCTCTAATATAAGTTCTTCTGCCTTTCTCCTTGATGCCACTCCTGCTTCTGCTAAATATTTTTGAAGTCTAATTTCTTCCATATTACATTTCCTCCTTCTCCTCTAATCCATCTAATAATTCTTGGAAATATTCTGGAAGCTTAGCTTCTAATACTAATTTTTCTCCTGTTTTTGGATGTTCAAATTCCAATCTTTTTGCATGCAAACATTGTCCCACTACTCCAAATGGATTTTTCCCATTTGAATATACATAATCTCCAACTACCGGATAACCAATTTCAGCTAAATGCACTCTAATTTGATGTGTTCTTCCTGTATCTATTTTTACTTCTAATAATGTATAACCTTCTTTGTATCTTTTTAATACTTTAAAATGCGTTATTGCTTCTTTTCCGTTTTTTGTTACTGCCATTTTTATTCTGTCTTTTGTGCTTCTACCTATTGGCATATTTATTGTAGCTTCATTTTCTTTTACCAATCCCCTTACCAAAGCAATATATGTTTTTTTTACCTCTCTATTTTTTATTTGATTACTTAAATTAATATGTGTTTCATCATTTTTTGCAACAATAATTATTCCGAGAAGTATCTTTGTCTAGCCTATGTACAATTCCGGGTCTTATTTCTCCACCAATTCCAGATAAAGTGCCTTTGCATCTTGCCATTACCGCATTTGCAAGAGTTCCATCAGGATTACCATTACCAGGATGTACTACCATTCCTTTTGGTTTATTTATAACAATAATATCATTATCTTCATATATTACATCTAAGTCGATTTCCTGTGGTTTCAAATCTACTTCTTTTGGCTTATCTTCTTCAATTTCTATTATATCATTTAGTGCAAGTTTATATGATGGTTTTACTGCTTTTGTATTTACTTTTATTTTATTTTCTTCTAACATTCTTTGTACATTTGCTCTTGATGCTACAATTCCTGTTGTTCCTAAGAATTTATCAATTCTAATTCCAACATTCTCATTTTTTACTACTATTTTCTTCAATTCTATCCTCTACTTTTTCATATTTTAATTTTATTGCAGATATACTAATTAGAACAACAAACATTATCCAACCAATAATTATTACTGCATCTTCTAAATTAAACACTGGGAAATTAAATATTGGTGTTATATCTATATAATCTACTACATATCCTCTAAATACTCTATCAATAAAATTGCTTATTCCCCCTGCAAGTATTAGCATTAGAGAAATTAAAGTAAATGTTCCAATTCTATCTTTTTGCGTTATTATAAAACGCACAATTATTCCTATTACCATTATATTTACAATAATAAATGTTGCAATATCACCTTGGCCCACTCCCCAGGCTCCTCCTGTATTTTCTACATATGTAATATTAACTAAGTTTTCTATTAAGCAAGTGGTTTCATAGCCTTTATAATTATCAATCACATAATTTTTTAGCCCTTGACCTAGAATTACTAATGTTATTATTGCAATAATTAGCACAATATATCTCTTGTTTTCTTTTATCATAACTTACCTCTAATCATTTACGGTTCTATTATAAATTACAAAATAATCGTCTTGATATAGAACTTTGTACTCTTCATTTCTACTAATTAGCATATTTAATTTACTTGATTTATATGTTAAAACATCGGTTATTCCGTACTTTTCAAATAACTCCTCATAATATTGTCCTAATGTTGATATATTCATAAAATCTGTGAATATATCTCTATCTTTGTCCCCATTAAACTCTGGTGTATATAGGTCTGCTCTGGAATCTATAAATACTGGTATACCCCTAAATATCAAGTAACTTCCATAATTGTATTCATTATATAATTTGATATTTTTATAATCCATATTTTCTAAAATATAATCACATGCTTGCACAGGATAATCACTCTCTGGTATAAATTGATTATCCATTTTAGGTTTTACAAATGGAATACACATTATAAGCACTAGCAGTAATAGTCCCATCATCCCTATCGGTGTTTGAATTTTCTGAATAAATTTTGCACATCCATCTTTATCATATTTATTTGCCAATTGTGCTATTAGTCTATTTAAAACAATTAGTCCAATTAGTGCAAACATAGACATCTGTCTTCTAGACATTAGTGCTAATAACAATAATCCACCTATCATAAAGAAATCTTTTAATCTAATTTTAGTATCTGTAAATATAAGAATTGCTAAAAATAGGGCTATTATGCATAATTGTGGCTTTGCAGATATAAGAACAATTGGTAAATGCTCGTTTATATTTTGTGTAGTATTTCCTTGCATTGTTTTTACAAGGTATGTATATGGAGTATCTCCAAGGGGTGTTAAAAATCCTGTAAATGCACATATTACCATTATTAATATAAGCCATCTTACATTATCATTTCTTGGAACATCTAATTTATAAGCTCTTGCTTTTCTTCTTTCTCTGTTTTCTGTTGATTTTTTGATTTTTTCTTCTAATTCTTTTGCTAATTTTTCTTTATTTTCCTTTTTCTCTCCTACTAGCTTTCCTTTGCGTATTTTAGTATCGATTCTATGTATTTTGAATTTTCTAATAATGTTAGGTAAATCAGCTAAAACTGCAAATACATATTCTCCTATATATGGTAAAAATAGTACAAAATAGAACGGGAATACTGCTAAATGCACATTTGCAATTATTGCTGGCAATATGATTAGCCCTATTGCATATCTGATTTTTTTGCTAACTAAAAATCTTTCGATAAAAAATACTTCTAATGTGAATAATATAAATGTTAAAAGTTGTGCTCTTGCGGCAATATATGGAGCCATTAAATATATTAAAGCCATAGTCAAAATAAATGAAGATAATTTATTTTTTGTTAATTTGCAATTTACTAAAAACCATACAACTGCCAAAATAGTTGTAAGACCAACAGTTGATAAATATATTCCAAACATTCCTCCAATATTGTAAATACATGCCATTCCAACATCATAAGCCCAATGAGGGAATGTATATGGCAAATTTTGATGCCAAGAAAATGGGTCATATTGTGATATTCCATTTTCCATTATATATTGTCCAATTTTTATTGTATAAAAAGTATCGTTTTGTAGGCTAATTGGTGCCATTGCTGTTCCAAATATTATTATGCATACAATAGCCATTATCATAAATATTATTTCTCTTTGCTTTTTCATTTTCTTACCTCTTCTTTTTTATTTACTGTGCTTGTACTGCGGTAATTGCAATAACCCCAACAATATCGTCAACATTGCAACCTCTTGATAAATCATTTACAGGCTTAGCAATTCCTTGACATATTGGGCCATAAGCTTCTGCTTTTGCTAATTTTTGTACAAGTTTGTACCCGATATTTCCAGCATTAATATCTGGGAATATCAAAGTATTACATTTTCCTGCTACTTCACTCTTAACCTCTTTTGTTTTTACAACTTCTGGCACAATTGCAGCATCAACTTGCAACTCTCCTTCAACTTTTATATTAGGATATCTTTGTTTTACAATATCAGTTGCTAATCTTACTTTTTGAGTTTTTTCAGACACCTTGCTTCCATGTGTTGAATATGAAAGCATTGCAACCTTTGCTTCTTTTTGTGCTAATTTTTCAAAAGTTTTAGCTGAACTCACAGCAATATCAGCTAATTCCTCGCTATTCGGAGATTCATTTAATGCACAATCAGCAAATAAAAACAAACCATTTTCACCATATTTGCAATCAGGCACCTCAACTATAAAAAATGATGATACTAGTTTTTCTCCTTCTTTTGTTCTTATAATTTGAAGTGCTGGTCTTAAAGTATCAGCAGTAGAATGAGCCGCCCCTGAAACCAATCCATCAGCTAATCCATCTTTAACTAGCATAATGCCAAAATAAACTGGATCTAAAACAAGACTTTTAGCCTGTTCTATGGTCATTCCCTTGTGTTTTCTAAGCTCATACAATTTTTTAGCCATCTCGTCTAATTTATCATAAGAACTAATATCAATAAACTTAATTTGTGTAATATCAATATTCTTTTCCTCTGCAAACTCCAATGTTTTTTTTCTATCTCCAACCAAAATAATTTTTGCAATTTTCTCACTTTCAGCCTTAACAGCCGCTTTCAAAACTCTCTCATCATAAGCTTCTGGAAGCGCAATAGTTTTAATCTCCATCTGTGCTCTATTTTTAATTTCATCTATAAAATGCATAAAACCTCCATAAATTTATCATATAAAAATCTATTAAGATTATATAGAAATAATCACACAAAGTCAAGAAAATCGACTAGTATGAACAAGAAAATTAAAAGTATGCAAACATCGGACTTTATTTCCTTATTTGCATACTTTTTCATTATTTTTTCATCCATTCCTTGCCATCCACAATTCTCGCAACAAGCATTGAAGAACTTGCATCTCCTACTACATTTAGCATTGTAGCTGGTGGATCTATTATTGTAGCTATTATTGTTAAAATTGGTAATGCTGCTACTGGAAAGCCCATCATTGTAAGTATTAGCATTTCTGATATAGTGCCTCCTCCAATTGGCACAGCCGTTACTAATAAATTAGCAATAAGTGCAACTATTATTATTTGACCAATTCCCGGATTTGCTCCAAATAAGCAAACCAAAAACATTATTTTAAATACAGAACCTATTATAGATCCATCTTTATGGAAGCTAGTTCCAAGAGGTATCATAGTTTCTGCAATATCTGGCGATACTCCTATTTTCTTTGCTGCTTCTGTATTACTAGGAATCGAAGCAGCTGACGAACAAGTTGCAAGTGATGTTATTGTAGGTGGAATTATATTTTTCCAAAATGCCACAAATCCCTTCTTTCCTCCTGCTATTAAAGCATAAATCGAATACACAATTACATAAAATAATACAGAAACTACTGTATAAAGTACAAAAGTTTTTAAATATCCCACTGCAATTGTACTTCCAAAAGTTCCTACCAATGAAGCAAAATAACATCCAAGTCCTATCGGAGCATAATACATAATAATTTTAATTAACTTCATTATTACTTCATATGCTGAATTCAAAACGTCCAAAACTGGTTTTCCCGCTTCCCCGGTTAGATTTATAGATATTCCAACAAGAATAGAAACAAGAATTACTGCAATAATATTGCTTTTTGAAAATAGTTTTGAAAAGTCGTTTACCGTTAGTGCATCAACCGTTCTTTGCAAAATTGATACATCTTCATCCTCTGTATTTACATTTTCTCCACTTTCTAGCGAATTTTTAATCAACTCGCCATCATCTGTACTTACTAATTTAAACGAATATGTAGCTCCAACGCCTACTAACACTGCAACTAATGAAGTAAGTACAAAAACAGTTACAATAGTAACCATAATCTTTCCTAACCTTTTGGGTTGTTTCATTTTTGTTATTGATGTTGTAATACTTAAAAATATTAGTGGGATTATAACAACGAACATTAAATTTAAAAAGATATCCCCAAAAGGACTTAGAACGGCTGCCTTTTCTTTGAATACTATCCCAACGATAGTGCCAATTATTATCGCAACCAAAAGTATAATAATTGACTTGTAAGTTTTAAAAAAGTTTTTCATAATATTTCTCCTTAAAAAAGAAGCTTATCTAGAAAATATAGTCATATCTTCTAATTGGTATATATTATATACTTATTCTTATTATATTGCAATAATTCATGAATGTGATTTTTTTGTAAATTAAATTATTTTTATTTTTTTCATAATGCAATTGCTTCAATTTTTTTCTGTTAATCCAGTATATTTTATAATCAACTTTTTGTCTAGTTTATTTATGTTACTAATATCTGTTTCTACTTCTTTCTGCACCTCTACTGTATGTATTTTTATGTATTTTCCAAAATGTAAAAACTTTTTATAATCTCTTTACTTCTTTCAAACTAAGCCCTGTGCATTTTTGTATTATATTTATATCTATGTTATTTTTTATCATCTGCTTGGCAGTTTCTATCAAACCTTTTTTTACTCCACAACTAAATGCAGCCTTTTCGTCTCGAATTGCTCTGTTTCTTAGTTCTTCTAGTCTTTGTGCTGCTTCGTCTCCTTGTAGGTATTCACATTCTTCTTTTGCTTTTTTTACTTTTTCATTTTGATTTATTGACATTTCTATCAATTCCTTTCTTTCATAATCTATTAATGCTAACCATTCTTCTAGCTTGGTTTCTAACTTCTTTGTTACTATTCTTCTAAATTTAGGTAATTCAATAAAGTAATACTTCACGCCTTTTATTATTTCATATTTACAATATTTATCTTCAACTGTTTTAGTTCTTGTAAAATATTCTTTATTTTCATTTTGCATTTCATAATCTAATATCCAAATTACTGCTATATCTTTTATGGTATCATATTTTTCCTTTGGTTTTATGGAATTTTTTATCAAGTTTCCTGCATAAAATACGGCTCTTTTTTCAGTATCTTCATAATCGGTATTTTGCATTTCCAGGTCCACTATCAGTTCGGTGTTTATTGTGGCTACAATGTCCATTCGACCTAGCTTTTCATTTATGTTGCTAATATCTGTTTCTACTTCTTTCTGAACCTCAATCGTATGTATTTTTATTTCAAGGATACTTTCTAATAAGTCAACTAACAATTCTCTATTTCTTTTAGCAGAAAACAGATTTTTAAATATAATATCACTTTTTAAAGTTTTTTTCATTGTTCAATATATTTCCTCCTTGTATTATACAATGTAATAATTATGTTTTTCAATACTTTCCCTAATACTCGTCTAGCAGTATAAAATGTGCTTAATGGATTATATTCAGTTCATTTGAGTAGAATTATAAAAATACAATTATTACTTGTAATTATTTAATTTTTTATTTGATTTCTTCGGCTTGAAATAGCCTTTATTTTTATTTATGTCATGCCTAAGTTGAATTAGATTAGTTTGAATTAATCTATTATTTTAATTTTTATGCATAAAAGCAATCTATATTATGTTACCACACATTTATCTAATTGTAAATATTTCTTTGCGAATTTATTCCTAAAATTTTTCGACATTTTTCGACTTGCTTGTTTCTTCTTTTTGTTTTCTTTCTTATTTTTCAAGTTTTATAATATCAGTAGCATAAAAAAGTGATTTTTTTCTTCACTTCTCTATTTTTTTGTGATATAATAGGCTTTATCAGATTTAGGCAAGTTTTAACTTGTAATTTATTTAAAGGAGAGTTTTAATTATGAAGATTTTAGTTTTAAATAGTGGTAGTTCATCACTAAAATATCAAGTAATTGATATGGACACAGAAACAGTTTTGGCAAAGGGAAATTATGAAAGAATTGGACAAGATTCTTCTTTTTTAACACACACAGCCAATGGTGAAAAAAATAAATTTGAACACCCTGTACCATCTCATAAAGAAGCAATTAGTTTTGTTATAGAAAAACTATTAAGCAAAGAATATGGCGTTATTTCTGATATAAAAGAAATTGAAGCTGTTGGTCATAGAATGGTTCATGGTGGAGAAAAATTTAGCGATTCAGTTGTTATAACTGACGAAGTTATTGAAAAAGTAAAAGAATGTTCTGAATTAGCACCTTTACACAATCCAGCTGGATTGCTTGGAAT
Source organism: uncultured Clostridium sp. (assembly GCA_900555835.1). Lineage (GTDB taxonomy): Bacteria > Bacillota > Clostridia > TANB77 > CAG-508 > UMGS1864. The sequence continues at coordinate 3,847 of USMK01000021.1, read as the reverse complement.
AGAAGCTTGTAAAGCCGTTCTTCCACACGCAAAAATGGTTGGTGTATTTGATACAGCTTTCCATCAAACAATTCCAGCTCACAGATACATTTACCCTATTCCTTACAAATACTATGAAAAATATGGTGTTCGTAAATATGGATTCCATGGTACATCTCACAAATATGTATCACACAGAGTTGCAGAAATTATGGATAAAGACATTAAAGATTTAAAAATAGTAACTTGCCATTTAGGACAAGGAGCTAGTATTTCAGCAGTTCTTGGTGGAAAATGTGTTGAAACAAGTATGGGATTAACACCTCTTGCTGGAATTCCTATGGGTTCAAGAAGTGGTGACTTAGACCCTTCAATTGTTACATTCTTAATGAAAAAAGAAAACTTGTCAGCTGACGAAATTGATAAAGTTTTAAATAAAGAATCTGGTGTTTACGGTGTTTCTGGAATATCTGTTGATTTTAGAGATATTGAAACAGCAGAAAAAGAAGGTAATGAAAGAGCAAAACTTGCCTTAGATAATTACAATTATTTAGTTGCAAGCTATATTGCAAGATGTGTTGTTGCAATGAATGGTGTTGATGTTATTGTATTTACAGCTGGTATCGGGGAAAACGGAAAAGATACAAGAGCAGAAGTTTGCAAACAACTTGAATTTTTAGGTGTAAAATTAGATAATGATGCAAATAATGTAAGAGGAGAAGAAAAAGAAATTTCTTCATCTGATTCAAAAGTTAAAGTTTATGTTGTTCCAACAAACGAAGAACTTATGATAGCAAAAGAAACACTTGCTTTAATTAAATAGATAATTTTAGCGGGGCTTTGTTCCCGCTTATATTTTTATTTATTACTTAGGAGGATTTACAATGATTTCAATATATAGTATTTTTTACTATTTTTTGCTTTTTATGATTTATTCTATTGGTGGTTGGCTAATTGAAGTTATTGCAATTGGAATTGAAAAAAGGAAATTCATAAATAGAGGCTTTTTTATTGGTCCATACTGTCCTATCTACGGATTTTCAGCCGTTATTATGATTTTATTATTAGATAATTACAAAAATGATCCATTTGCTTTATTTATTCTTGCAGCATTTGTTTGTACATTTTTTGAGTATGTTACAAGTTTTGTTATGGAAAAATTATTCCAAGCAAGATGGTGGGATTATTCACGTAAAACTTTTAATATAAATGGTCGTGTTTGCTTAGAAAATTCTGTTATTTTTGGTGTGTTTGGAGTTTTACTTGTATGTATAGTTAATCCATTTGTAACTGGCCTACTTTCAGAAGTTTCTCACGGATTAATTATTTATATAAGTTCAATTTTGCTAATTGCATTTGTAATTGATAATATTGTTTCATTTAATATTATTTCAAAATTCAAAACAACGGCTTGCTCTGTTATTAAAGATAACACAGAGGAAATTAGTGAAAAAACAAGAGAAATTTTGAGAAAAAAATCTATTCTTGGTAGACGTTTAGTTAATGCATTTCCTAATGTGAAATCACTTTTGCCAGAAATAAAAGCAAAATATGAAGAAAAAAAGAGACAAATCAAAGAAAAAATTCATTAGTTTATATATGGGGGCTACTATATTATTTAAGATTGGAGTAATTTTATGTATAGTAGTTTTTTTAATTCTCGTTTATTTTTTAGTATGTTTTTTATAGTATTATTTTTAATAATTATAACCGTAATCCCTATTAGTATTTATTCTAACAATATTCATGATTCTTCGGAAATTGAAGATAACATTTATTCACTATCAACTTCATTTGCCTGGCCAGCTCCTGGCTATTCCAAAATTTCGTCTCAATTTGGAACTAGAAATAAACCAACATCACGGTGCTTCTTCTTTACATTATGGAATAGATATTGCTGCACCGACAGGTTCTAGTTTAGTTTCTTCAATAAATGGAAAGGTTATTTATGCTGGGTTTAATCGGTGCAAATGGATTTACTATAAAAATTGAAAATGACAATTTTATAATTGGTTATTCTCATATGTCCCCTAATTTTATAGTAAATGTCGGAGATTATATACGAAAAGGGCAAAAGATTGGAGAAGTTGGACCAAAATATGTATATCGGTGTTCCAAATAATCCATACAAAGATACTTCTCGGAAAACCCACAAATGGTGCTACAACTGGTGCTCATTTGCATTTTTCAATAAAAGAAAATAATACATATGTTAATCCTTTAAATTATCTAACTGAAAAATAAACAAAAAAATACTTATGGCTTAAACCATAAGTATTTTTTATTTACATATCATCTTCGTTATCATTTTTATTATTTTCAGGTTCGTCATCTTCATCCTCTTCTTCCATTCCGCATTGTGAACTACAAGATGAGCAATGTCCACCACAACCTTCTTCAAAGCTTTCTCCATCCCAGTCTATTTCAATTATATTTCCACATTCTGGGCATTCAACTTCTTCTTTTTCAGTATCGTCTTCTAAAACAAATTCATAATTGCAATATGGACAAACAATTTCTAAATCGTACACATCATCTGCTTCATATATATCATTTTCAATTTCTTTTACAGACTTTTCTAAAAACTTCATTTTATCTTCTAATTCTGTTTGTTTTTGTGAAAGCTCGTCAATTGTTTTTGTTGTTTTTTCTTGTAAAGTTTCCATTTCATTTATAAAAAATTCTGTTAATTCTCTTAATTGCTCTTTGGCATATTCTAAATCTTTTGAATTTTTTATATTATTTTCCAAGTTATGAAGAACTTCTTCATATTTTTTATTTAGGTTAGACATTATCCTTTCCTTTCTAAGCTTAAATTCTTTCCATATATTCGCCAGTTCTTGTATCTATTCTGATAATATCTCCTGTGTTAACAAATAATGGAACATTTATTGTTGCTCCTGTTTCTAATGTTGCAGGTTTAGTTGCATTTGTAGATGTATTTCCACTAAATCCTGGTTCTGTATATGTAACTTCTAATTCAACGAACATTGGTGGTTCTACTGAAAATACTTTTCCTTTGAATGATAATATTTTTACTGACATATTTTCTTTTATGAATTTCAAACTATCTCCTAATTGTTCTTTATTTAAAGGCATTTGTTCGTATGTTTCGTTATCCATAAAGTAATATAATTCACCATCATTATATAAGTATTGCATTTCTCTTTTTTCTATTTCTGCACCTTGTAATTTTTCTGATGGGTTGAATGTTTTTTCTATAACTGATCCATTTATTACATTTTTTAGTTTTGTTCTAACAAATGCTGCTCCTTTTCCTGGTTTAACATGTTGGAACTCTACTACCTTATATACTGAATTATCTAATTCAAATGTTGTTCCGTTTCTTACATCTCCTGCCATATATACTTCTGCCATAAAATCTACCTCCATATTATTATATTAAATCTTTATTATTTTATACCAAAATTGCTATAAAATCAAGGTTTTTATTAATATTTTACATAATTTTCTTATGTTTCTTGTATTTCGTATTCATATACACATACTATTTTTGTTTTTGTTTCGATATCATTTATATCTTTATTTATTCTAAATACTTTTTGTTTTTTTAGTTTTATTTTATGCATACTCATGTCTATTAATACATTATCACTTATATTCATTCCTTTTGGTAATGTATTATTTACATTATCATAATACATTATATTTGTATTATATATTATATTCATTCCTTCTTTTATGCTTAGTTTATATAAGTTGATTTTTTCGTTTTGCTTATCTGTTTCTTCTATTGCATTTATTGGATTTATATGAAATTGTGCTATATGTTTTGTGTTTAGTTTTTCTTCTGATGTCATGTATAGATTTATGTCTGTAATTGCTTTTATCTTTTTTAATGCTTTTT
>USMK01000020.1 GCA_900555835.1 uncultured Clostridium sp. | reverse complement strand
AAGTAGTTAAATTACTCTGAGGATCAACATCTACAACTAACACTCTTTTTCCTTGTTTAGCCAATGCTACACCAAGATTAAAGGTTGTTGTTGTTTTACCAACTCCTCCTTTCTTTTAATTTAGCCACCTTAATTTAATAAGATGGCTATGTATTCCATTTCTGGCATAAAAAAAGAACTGACCATTTTTAATCAGTTCAGATATGTTTAATAAATTTTATTCAATTTTAAAATTAGTTCATCAATAGGTTCTGTATAGATACCTTGTTTTTATTTATCATTTTTAAATTGTATTAAGGCATTTAAAATTATGTTAGTTTCTATATTCTTAATAGGTAGTTTTATTTTTTTCATTATAACCACACTCCATCTGTTTCTTATCTACATTATATAGGAATATGGTTAATAAGTTAATTGTGCAATTTAGTAAAAGTTTTTCATAACTCCCCACTTACCAATTTAGAGAAATCTTACTTCTTTCATTATCCATTATCTTCACCTTCCATTATCTATCATTTTTGCTTCATAAAAAAGTTTCCAATTCAAAATCATTTATTCCATATCCTAATTCTTTCAATTTTTCATATACCACACTTGGAGATATTCCAAATAAGGTATTGTAATCTCCATCTATTTTGTCTATGAATAGGGCAGCTTTACCTAGTGGAGCATAGCCACAGCATTTTAAAATTTTGGGTTCATTTTCAATATACCAGTTTATTTCGTTTTCTGTAATGTTTCTAAAATATACGTCAGTTTTGGTTGAGAATGTTATTGTTTTATTCTGATATAAATCTATTATTGTAATACCTGTATATGCAGTATTTTTTTGTCCTGATAACTCTTTTAAGTTATTGAAAGCTTCTTGTTTTGTTTTTGGTTTTTCGTATTTCTTTTTATTGTAGTATATAATTGTATCTGCTGCAATTATTATTGCTTTTTCGCTTGCTTTTTGACTAACTGAATTGGCTTTGTTTAGTGAAAGTTCTTCTACATATTTGTCTGGCTCAGTTTGATTACTTATTTCGTCTAAATCACTTGTTAATACTTCATATTTTATTCCAACCATTTTTAATATATCTTGTCTTTGTTTTGATGCTGATGCTAAAATTATTTTCATATTTTCCTCTTTCTTATTTTTCGATTTATTATTTAATCTTATGTTATTATTTCTGTTACCTCTTTTTGCGATTCACGTTTTTCTGTTTAATTTTGCAAAATTTTAGGGAAACTACAATCTATATTGATTTTTATCTGCTCTATCATCTAATTTACGATCATATTTTTTGTCTTTATAGAACCAATATGTGTCTTTGTTATCTTTTCCTTCATGACGATCTTGGTTTAATGCTAAATCTACTAGTATAGCAATTGCTAATATCAATGCTATTCCTGACACTAATAGATTTACCAAATTTTCCATATTCATTGTTGCTGCTTTTGTTGTTGCTGCCAAGTCATATGCATATGTTCCAAAATAATACACGTTAATTAGTCCATATAATATTCCTCCTATTAGCTTTCTTTTAATTATTAGTAATACTGCTATAAATGTTACAAATAATAAAATCATTTCTACATTGAAATCCAATGGTTTTATTGGAAAATCTATTGCCATATTATATAAAAAGGCAACCATAACTCGAAATGCCCAAAACATTATTATAAATATTGTTAAAAGCCAACTGCTTAATTTTTTCATTTTACATCAATCTCCTTTGTTTTTACTATTATCTATTTTACACTTTGATATACAAATTGTCAACGAAAAAGTAAAAGCCAGTTTTAAACTGGCTTTTTAGTAAGAAATCACTTACTTTTGGTAGAGTTCTGATTCAAGAAAAACTTCTAATCCTTTAAGTTTCGACTCGCAAAGAACATCAACAACATAAATAAATTCGTCAATGTTCATCATATCTAAGATTGCTTCTCTCTTTTTTAATGGTCTTGGTTTATTTTTTTCGTATTGATAAATAGGCTTACTACTTTCTTGGTAATAAAAGCGATATCCTTCTCTTACAATGTCAGAAGCAAATTCTTGTTTTATTTCTTCTTTGAGCTTTTTTGTAAGAGCTTCGTATTTTCCTCTTTTCTTTACAGGCACAAAATCAACAATTGCAGATTTTATCCTCTTTTCAACTTTTTCTCTCCAAACTTTTTTAAACTCTCTGGAATTATAAAACTTTTCTAATTCTTCTTTAAGATTTAACCGTTTTTCCATTTTTTTCACTCCTTATTTTTAATAATAATCTCTCGATTATGTAAATATTATAACACTTTTTCCAAATAATTTCAAATAAAAATGGAATAGCCAAAGTTTAGCTATTCCATCATTTATTAGTCTTCGTCTGTAAAATTAAATTCGTCTTTGAATTTTTCTTTAAATTGTTCAAAAACTTTGTTTAATATTTCTTCGTCGTCAACACTTACATATGATTCTTCATCTTCTGAATCTGTGTCTTCAACTTTTAGTATTACAACTTCTCCTTCGTCTTCTTCCTCTTCTGATGTTGGTAGTAATACTACATATTCTTCTGAGTCTAATTCTACTAGGTCTAAGAACTCGAATTGTACTTCATTTCCATCCTCATCATTTAATATAATTACATTGTCTAATTCTTCTCCATTTTCTGGAACATTTTTTCCTTCTTCATTCATTGTTATTTTCTCCTTTCAAATTTATATAAAAATTGTATTTCTACAATATTGATAACTTTAATAATATTATTAGTTTAATTATTTATAATATTCATTTTTTCAAATTTCCCATATAGGTTTCTAGTATGTACTGAGCTGATATTGTATCTACTATGCTTCTTTTTTTCTTTTTGTTTACATCTAGGAAATTCATAGTTCTATGAGCTTCAACTGTTGTTAACCTTTCGTCTACTGTTTTTATCTCTATTTTTCCCAATCTGGATTTTAATTTATGAATAAACTTTTCTGTTACCTCTACTCTTTCTGTTTTTGTTCCATTCATATTTAGTGGCATACCAACTACGATTGTTTCTACTTCATATTTTTTTACAATTTCTTCTATTCTACTTAGTAATATTTTGTCATTTCCATTATAGCTTATAGTTTCAAGCCCTTGGGCTGTTATAAGTAATGGATCTGATATTGCTATTCCTACTCGACTGTCGCCATAGTCTATTCCTAATATTCGCATTTAATACCTCTACTCTTCTATTCCTATATAGTATTTAACCATTTTTTCAAGTAATTCATCTCTTTCTAGTGTTCTTATTTTTTGTCTTGCATTATTATGATTTGTTATATATGTTGGGTCTCCTGATAATATATATCCTACAATTTGGTTAACTGAATTATAACCTTTTTCTTCTAGGGCCTCATATACTTCTTTTACTATTTGTTGTGGTTTTTCTGGTTGCTCCTTTTCTAGTTTAAAACGCATGGTTTCATCAAAAGACATTTTATACCTCCATTATATACAATTTATTTCATTTTCCTCGGCATCTGCATTGTCTAAGTATTCTTCTAATTTTTTTGTTATTCCATCAAGTGCTGTTCCTTTGTAATATGTAGACAAAACACAATTTATTTTTGGTATTGCAATTTCTTCTTTTTCAGTCTTTTTAGTTTTCTTTTTAATCTCTGCATTTTGTACTTTTGGTACTTTTACTTTTTCTACATATTTTTTTATGTCTTTAACAAATGGAATAACAGAATCTTGTTCTACTCCGGAAAATACTATAACAAATTTGGGTCCCATATATCTTACAAATACATAATTGTTTGATAAACTTGGTTTTATTGCTTTGCTTACTTCTGTAACTATTTTGTTTCCTGTTAGTCTTCCATATTTTTCGTTTATTTCAGGTAAATTAGTAATTTTGAACATCAATACTGTTGATATTACATATTTGTCTATTATCTTTTTGCCCTTACCATATAAATATTCAGAAGATTGCAATTGTGAGAATAAATCTGTTCTATTGATATTTTCCATTGTACTTTGGTAATTTACTGTTTTTAATATAGCAACTATATTATCTCTTACAACATCTAATATTGCTGTATCTAAATTATCAAATGCATGTTTTTCTCCACTTTCTATTAGCCAATATCCAATATATACACTATCTATATATAGTGGAAAAAACATTGCTGATTTTGCTCTTCCAAATTCTGTTTTTTGGTATGATAATTTTTCGTCATCACTTTCTATTGTTATATACTTAGGTGTAGCATTGGCTATTGCATCTTTGAAAACATCCTCGGTATGCATATTTTTAAGTGTCTCCCAATGTTTTTCGTCTACATTAGTTGCTTTTATTGCATATTCTGCTCCATCAAATGCTATAATGCTAGAATATTTTATCTCAAATCGTTCTATTAATATTTCATTAACTTTTTTTATTTTGTCTTCAACAGATGTTTCTTCGCCAATAGCATTCATAAAGTCTTGCAAAACATTTAAGCTATTTATTTTTTGGTTAATACTAGTAAATGTCTTTACTTTATTGTGTATAGACATATTGTATACCATTAGTGCTATTACTATTGCTACTAATATCAATATTGCTATTAAAGCCAATTTTTTCACCTCTTACTATCTTTAAATTCCAAATTTTCTTTTAGGTTTGTTTTCTTTTCCATAACTATTTTCTACTGCACCATAATTTATTTTATTTAATAATGGATATACCATATTTGATAACGCTTTTAAATTTGCCATAAATACTTTTGTATATCCTTTTGTTGAAACATTGCAATCTACTAATGTTTCAAGGTATTTAGAGTAATTTTCCATTTCAAATGGTATTGTACAATATTTAACTTTATCTTTATCAAATAGCTCAGTCATAAATGTCATTGCAGGTTCATTATAATATGCCATTCCTCCAATTAACACTTTCGGGGTTAAGCTTTTTACTCTTAGTTCTTTATTTATAACTACTCTTAACTTTTCTGGGCTTAACAAATTTTTAGATTTTAAATCTCTTAAAAATGCTGTTAATGGTTGAATTGTTAATATATCCATACTTTGTACTAAATAAATTTCTTGTGATTCAGCAAAATATCTTGATGGTGTTTCAAAATCCGCATCTATTAAAACAAGCGAATGTCTTGATGCTAGTGTTTGTAGAATAGTTTCTACATCTTCATTATCTTCTTCGCTATTAGTTGGAAGTGATGTATATACTGTTAATGTTCTACTTGTAGGAATTCCTTGTGCTACTCCACTTCTTAATTTTCTCATACATTCAAATGCAATTTTTCTTAGATTTTCTTCATTTTTTGTATATATATAATATGAATTTTTATTTTTTGTTAAATCTAATATTGCTGTATCTATTCCACTTTCAGAAAATAAAGCTGCTAAGTTATTTACCAAGAATGATGTTCCATTCTTAGGAGCTCCTACAAATGCCACAATCTTTCTATCTTTTGTTAACAAATTAGATAGTCCTTCTGGTGTTCCGAAATTTTGATTCATCATATAATTGGTATTTTGATTTATAGGTTCATATGCAGGCTCTGGTTCTGGTTGTGATTCGTGCATATCTTCGATTTCATCTATTATGTTTTCCTTTTCTTCGTCATTTCCTAAATTGAACAAATCTACATCCTGATTATTTTCTTCTTCTTCGTCAGCAGATAAATCAAATAAATTTACAGGTTCGCTTTCTTCTGGCTCTGGTTCTACAACTTTTTTAGGTCTTCCTCTCTTTTTAGGAGTTGCTTTTTTAGCTTCTAATTCAGCTTGTTCTTCCTCAGTTAGAACTTTTTTAGGTCTTCCTCTTCTTTTTTTAGGAGCTTCTTGAACCTCTTGTACTTCTGGTATTACTTCTTGTGTTTCTTCAACAACTGGCTCTGGTGTAGCAATTCCTTCCGGTTCTTCGTCTAAGTTAAATAAATCGACTTCTGTTTCTTCATCTTTTGAAATTTGAAGATTTTTTACTGCTTCTTCTACTGTTGGAATTTCATTTCCAACTTTTTTAACTTTTTTGCTACTAAAAGCATTTGGTACAATAAAGTTCTTTCCAGAATTATTTTCTTGTTTTGCATTATCTAAAATGTCAAGATTTACTTCTGATATTTTTGGCTCTTTCTTAGGTTTTACCCTTGGTTCTTTTTTCTTTTTTTCTTTTTTTACCTTTTCAACTTCGTCTGGTATATTATCAAGTGGAGTATATGCAGAACGTGGATTTACACCAACAGCTTTTTTCTTTTTATTTCCACTATATGTCATTAGTTCTTGATATTTTGGAGATTCAGCTTCAAGAACAGCCTTTACATTTAATGGCAAAAATCTAATTATTACTTTAAGTTGTTGGTCTGTATATTGTGATGCAATATTATTAAAGCTGTCTACATATCTGTCGACATTTTTACCCAATTTTTTGTAATGAGTTATAATATTTTGTATTTCAACTTCATTTACATTTTCTTCACTTTCAGCTTGATAGCTAGCATCTTCTGATTCTATTTTGTAATAGATCTTTGCATCTTTTTTAGTTCTTGGTTTATTTATCAATCTACAAACTTCTTCTATATTTCTATCTGCTCCAAGTATAGCATTATAAATTCCTATACTGAACAATTTTAATAAAATATTATCTCCTTTTGAACGTCTGTCTGTTGCAATTAAAATTATTGGAATATCTGTTCCTTCTCCATTTGAAGATTCATCACTAATACTATCTAATTTTTCAAACAAAAATCTATCTATTGTATCATAATTATTATTTGCAAATGGTTCTAAGTCTTCACTTATAACAATTCTATCATACGATTTGTCTTTTTGTATTTCTTTTAATATTGCATTAAAGTAATAAACATTTTTATATGATATTATTTCTTTAAAGTCTTTCTGATATTGTTTTACAATAGCTTCTGAAATTCCTTCATTACTTACTGCAAATAAAACCTTCATTCGTTAACCCCTCCAACCTTTTACTACAATTGCAAATATAAGTGGTAATACTTGGCAAATTATAAGAATTGTTACAAAAGCTATTACTAAATTAAAGCCTTTGTCTCTCAAATCTAATTTTCTTATTCCTATAACATACTGATATATTGCACCTATTGCAATTCCAATAAAGCAAAATGGTATACTATATATTCTTACCTTATTAAGTATATATGCAGTTAATCCATATGTATCTGAGCCATATCTTTCTGTATAATCTTTAAGCTCTTGTGCAGCCTGTTGTTTAATATCCGTTAGTTCTCCTGATGTTTGCTCAGTTGTTAATGCATTTGTACTATTATCGGCTGTTGCGTATACATCTTGTGGTATACATAACATTCCTGCTGTTAGCATTATAAATACGATAATGCAGCCTATTAGCACCTTCTTCATATTATTCCTCCCTTTTTTATTTATTAGTCTCTATTTTGTACATTATATATCATACAATAATCTTCTTAAAATATCAAGCAATATTGTAATATTTTATGTAATATTTTGAAATTATTTTATATATTTTACATATGAATATCTATAATTATTTGTCGTTGATACAAGTGTTTTGTTATCTATATTATAAATATATGTTTTATAGTTATCCTGGTCTTCTTCTGTTTCATTTCTTTCTAATAAAATATTATTATTAGGTAAAACTGCAAGTGAACTAAAATTTCCTTCATCTGTTAAATTTTTCATATTTTCATTATCTTCTAAAATAGCCAGTTGTCCTTCTCCATTTAAGTACATATAACCTGAATTTCCGTATCTTGTAATCTCTGTTTTTCCTATTTCTCCGCCCCAACATTCTACAAGTTTGTGCTTTTCCTTAGTATCAATATTATATGTCCAATACCAGGTTTCAGATTCTTGTTCTGATTTCTTGTCCATTTTTACATAAAGCACTCTGTTATTAGAGATTTCTATAATTCCTGAATTATTGTCAATAACATTTTCTTCTCTTGTTTCCAAATTCATAGCTATTAGATTTTCTTCGTCGTTTACATAATAAATTACACCTGTGCTTTTATCTATATCAAAAATACAATTCTTCACATTTGCAATATGTGTAATTTGGTTGTCTACTAAATTAAGGCTTAATAATTCGTCATTAAATGTGTAATATAATTTATTATTGTAGTACTCTAAATTATCTGTTGAACCAAATTTATACTCAAAAGAGTAAATTTCTTTTGGCTCTAATCCTTTTTGTTCTAAATCAGTTTCATAAAATCTATGATATGAATTTGCTGTGTTTTCATAAAAATACAATTTTCCATCAGCGTAATCATAAGCACCTGAGCCAAATTTCATAATTTTAGTTTCTGCTCCTGTATTTTTATCTATTGCTATTAATGAATTTTCCAAATCATATCGGCTTCCTGTTATTACACTTTTACAAGCAAGAGCATATGTGTTTTTTACATCTATTACAGTTTCATTTGTTAAATTATTATTCAAAGTATTTTTAGTTCCTACAATACCTGTACTTGTAGTATTTTGTCTATTATTTTTTGTTTTATTATTTCCTGTATTTACATTTGCAATATGACTTAAATATAAAGTTCCACAAACAGTAACCACTAATATTACAAGTGCAATCACTATAATAGTAAATGTTCCTAAACCTATCTTTATTTGTTCATTTTCATTCTTTTTCATTCCTTTTCCCCTTTCGTGTATTTTTGATTATTATATCATATTGTTATTTTTTATAATAGTTTTTGTAAATTTTTTAAAATTTATTTATATTTATTATATACAAATACTATTTCTTATATATCACAAAAGCAAACAATTATCAACTAATTGTTTGCTTTTAGAATTGTTAATATGGTATCTATAATTATTTAGTTAATACTTTTTCCTTTTCTTCCACCTGAACCATATTTGCTTTCAACTTCATTGTTTTTTTAATATTTTTGTAAAGAATTTTTTTATTTTATCTATAAAAGTCTCTTTTTCAACCTTTACCATAGAAACATTTTCCGTTTGTGCTTGTTCTTCTATAGACCATTTTTGTTCATTTTTAAATAAATTATCAGGATTATATTGATTTCTTTTTTGTTTTTCTATTTTATTTATACAATACTTATAATATTTTTGCCATAATTCATTTTCACCTTCTGGTGCTAGAAATCTTACATATATTTGAACTATAAGTGCTTTTGTTTCTGTCATTAAATCCTGGTTTAATAAGTCATTATCTTTATCTAATTCAAATTTATAATCATTATCCATTTCTTTTTGTACATTAGCAATAAATTTGCTCGGTATTTTATTTAGTTCATTTTTTGACATAATTTTAAATATTTCATTTAATTCTGTATATGCTCTTTTGTACTCATTTTTCTTAACTTCTGTCACTTTGTCTGTCCTCCTTCTGTATATCCTTAGTTCGCATTAATGAATTTATTGCTTCTTCTGCATTTTCATATTCCAAAGCAACCCCTTCATCTCTTGCTATTTGTTTAGCCATATAGCTTGTTACACCCATGTATTTTTGTTCTGCTTGTTGACATGCAAAATCATAATCTTTCGCATATTCACGTATATACATGTTGCTCTCATTTTTAGCTGCAAACATTTCTCCGTATTTTTTAACAAATCTGTCTCTTTTTTGTTTTGTTACTTCTAATGGTTGCCCATTCTTAGCTTTCTTTATTTCTTCTTCAAAAGCAATCCTTGCAACATTTTCTAGATTTTCTCCCGCCTCTAGCCTTATTTCATCTCCCCATAATACAGTAATGCCATCTAAAATTTCAGATGAAAAATTCTTTATTTCTTCTTCTGTTAAATTATTAATTAGTTCATTTTTATATTCTGAAATCCTAAAAATTGCACTAGGACCCCCTTCTGGCGTTATTTGCAAATCAAGTAGCTCTAAGAATTTCTTTAAGTCTTCCTTTTGAATTTCATAAAACTTCCTTCCATCAAAGTATTTGTCTGATATATAACTTGCCCAATAGGATTTTCCCTCCGATAAGATACCAACTACATCCGCTTCTCCTTTCACTTTATTTTGTATTTGGTACAATGGTAAAATGCAATTCCTTCTATAATAAATTGATTCTTCATCAATGCTAGAAAAGTCTAATTCTGGCGAATAATACAATTCCTCTCTATCAGTTTTAATTTCTACCATACCAAAATGTGTTTTATCTTTTGTTTCTGCAATTTCTTTTCCAAAAACCATTTCTGTAAATTTTGATTTACTACCTAATATATATTCTCCTATTGCTTCTTTGTCCTTACCTGAAGGCTCTAATCCAGCCAGCATTGTTCTTGACCATGCATTTTCGAAATCATATCCACTATATGTAATATATGGATTATCAACTCTAACTTCTTCTCCATCTAATATAATTTTTTTATGTCTTTCAAGATAATGATTAATTACAGAATCTGCAAAAGTATCTGCCATTCCTTCCTCTATTGAAAACTCTGGTCTATTTTTTGTATAAGCATAATCATACATTGATAGCAAATGTGAATATTCATGAACTAGAAATCCTAAATTTCTATTAATATTATTTCTGTGTGCATTTGATATTTCAATATTTTTAAACACATGATTTGCACTTCCATTTGTATTGGGCTCTAAATTTGCAAAAGCTACATCACTTCTTTTAAATACTATTTCTAATCGTTCTTTTTTATCATCTGTAAAGCCATTTTCTAAAGTATCTTCGAAAAATTCTCTAATCATTGTTTGAGCTAAATTATCTAATCTTTCAATTTGAGGATCAACATATCTACTAAAACTATTGATAACAATGTCTCTGCTTTCCTTTTCAGAAATTATAGTTAAAAGAGATTGCTTAATATCTTTATCTTCAATTTTTGCAATGTATTCTGCTCTACTTTTATCATCGTCAAGTGTTCTTATATAATTTAAATGAGAATTATATTCCTTCATTTCATCAAGCAATTCTTGTTCGTCAAAGTCGAACTCTGAATGTGATTTTACAATTTGAGTTCTATAATATTGGTCAGTAATATATGGTAAAAACATGTCGCTTCCGCCTTGTACCAATATTTCAGCTCTATTATAATCAGATGAAATTGATTTCATAGTTTCCTCTAATAGCTGAATAGAATTACATTTAGATACATATTTAATTATAATATCTCTTGATTTTCCATTTTCATTTATATATTGAAAAACTTTTTCTTTATTTATTAATGAAAGCAATTCCCCCTGATAGTTTGGTCTTACCATTTCTATTTTATCTAGTAATATTCGTACATTTGGTAAAGCATCAAATAATTTCTTATCAAATACACCCATCTCCATAAAATCATCTAATTTTTTAGAAATTTCCTCTTCTGGCATTTTGGCATAATTTTCTCGCATTTTAGTATAAAAAACTTTTTCTGCATCTTTTCCTGCATTTAAACATTCTTCAGCAATTGCTACATCATCCTTAGATATATATTTATAAACCTGTTCAATATTATCAGCACTATAAAATCTTATCAATTCTTCATCTGTAATTTTTCCGAGTAAAACGAGAATATCTATATTGTTTTATTAAGTTTATTATATTTTTATATGATTCATACTCCAACTCTTTGTTCCTCCTCAATCAATGCTACAACTAGAATTTTTTTCTACTATGGTTTGAAACTTAATTCCATATTCTTGCTCTAATATTTTCTTTTTTCTATCTTCGAAAATATTAATATACCCAAGCATATCTGGATCTACCTTTCCCTCTAATTCCTTTTTTACTCTTTTTTCAACTTCTTTTATAATTTCGTTTTCTGTCATTTCATTTTTCCCTTTCGTGTATTTTTGATTATTATATCATATTGTTATTTTTTATAATAGTTTTTGTAAATTTTTTAAAATTTATTTATATTTATTATATACAAATACTATTTCTTATATATCACAAAAGCAAACAATTATCAACTAACTGTTTGCTTTTTGAATTGTTAATATGGTATCTATAATTATTTAGTTAATACTTTTTCCTTTTCTTCTGCTAATTTGCAAATTAAATTTGCTGCATTTTCTATTCCAATTTTGTCACTATTGATACAAATATCATAATTTGACATGTCTTTCCACTCTCTTTCTGTATAATATTTGTAATGACTTGCTCTTAATTTGTTTATTCTGTTTATTTCTTTTTCAGCTTTATTCTTTTCTATTCCATAAAACTCTGTTGTTCTTTGAATTTTATCATTCATATTACTGCTTACAAAAACTTTTACTACATTGTCATTGTCCTTTAAGATAAAATCTGCACATCTACCAATAATTACACAAGATTCTCTATTAGTAACTTCTTTTATTAGTTCAGATTCTTTTATAAATAATTCATCTGAATTATTTAATCCTGAATAATATCCATTATTCAAAATTTCTAGTGGACTTCTTTTTTGTTCATTATTTTCAATATATTCAGCTGAAAGCCCAGTGTCTTCTGCTAATTTTTCAACAAATTCTTTATCATATAATTTTATTCCTAATTTGTCAGCAACTAATTTTCCAATATATCTTCCACCTGATCCGTATTCTCTTGAAATTGTAATAATAACTTGTTTATCAAGCGCATTATTCTTGGCTTCACTAATTTCTTTTGCCTCTGTTACTTTTTCTGTTGTCTTTAATGCTTTTACTTCTCTGAATAAGAATATTGAAGCAAGTACAAATGCCAAGGCATCTGCAACTGGTCCTGCATATAGTACGCCCATAATTCCAAACATATAGCTTAATATAAACATTGCAGGTATTAGTATAACAATTTGTCTTGAAAGTGATAATATTGCACTTTTGATACTTTGACCAATTGCTTGGAAGAATATTCCTGATGGAATTTGAACCCCATTAACAATGCATAACAATAAATAAGTTCTAAATGCTAGACAAGCAAATTTAATGTAGTTTTCATCTCCACTACCAAATATTAAAATCAATTTATCTGGTATTGTTTGGAATAAAATAAATGCAATCGTACTAATTACAACACTTGAAGCCAATACAATTTTTAAAGTTTGTTTTACTCTGTCATATTTCTTAGCACCATAGTTGTAACCTAATATTGGTTGGCTTCCAGCAGCAATACCAATAATTATACTATTTAATATTTGACTAATTTTCATAACAATTCCTAGAACTGTTATCGGAATTTCTGAACCATATTCGCTTTCAGCCCCATATTTACCAAGTAGATTATTTTCCGCAGTCATAACAAATACAAAGCTCATTTGAGTAATAAAACTGCTTACTCCAAGTAATGAAACCTTTCTGCAAACGCTTCCTTTTAATTTGAAGCTTTCCTTTGTTAATTTAATTGATTTGAATTTCTTTATATAAGCAACATTTAAAATAAATGTAAATATTTGGCTTATAACAGTTGCAATAGCTGCTCCTTCAACGCCTTTATGCAATCCAAAAATAAATATAGCATCTAAAATAGTATTAAGCACAGCTCCACTTACCATACTCATCATAGAATATTTAGGACTACCATCAGCTCTAATAATAGAGTTTAATGTAGTTCCAATAATTGAAAAAGGAAGTCCAATTGCAATAATTCTACCATATGCCATAGCATAATCTTTTAAATTATCTGTACAACCAAACAAATTTAAAAATTGTGGTAAAAGCACAAGGGTAATTGCACAAAATACAACTGAAACAATTGCACAAAGCAAAATAGCATTACCAACGCCTTGCTCTGCCTCTTTCTTCTTTTTCTCTCCTAACTTTAAACTTAAATATGCAGATGCTCCATCACCTATCATTAGCGAAAAAGCTAAACCTATCATAACCAATGGAAACACTACATTTGTAGCACCATTTCCTAAATATCCAACATCTTGCCCAATAAATATTTGGTCAACAATATTGTATAGGGAATTAACTAACATTGAAATAATACAAGGGATAGAAAATTTTCTAATCAATTTTCCAATCTTCTCTTTTCCTAAAATATTTTCTCCTTGTTCCATCTTTCCAAAAATCTCTCCTTTCATTTTTTCGTCAACTTATCTATTATAATGCAAAAAGAACTTGCCTGTCAAGCAAATTCTTTTTGTTGTTAGGATAATTTTTATCCTATTTTTAATTTAAAAATTTTTTTAAACCGCTTACTCTTTCACCAATATTCAAATAAAGTAGCATATCAAACAATTCTTGCGATTCAACATATTTTTCATTTGAAATTTCAAAAAAATTCGTTAATGGCTCCAATTCTTCAATAAGTAATGTATCGAGAACTCGAAAACCTTTTATATACATTCCAATATGCACATTTGAAAAAATATCGTAATATTTTCCATTCACTTCCCTCACTAATAAATAGTATTTTAAGCATAATGGTGTTCCAATTATTTCGCAACCTTGAAGAGTAACCAATCCAGCCTTGGCCACTTTAACGTCAGCAACTTTGACCTTTATGCAATTTAAGCCATTGTTTTGTCCACAGATTTTTTCTTTAATCTTCCGTAAAAATTCCATTTTTTATTCCTCCTTAAAATAATCATTTTACTCTTAGCAGTCTATATATCGACCTGAAAAACAGGATAAAAAGAAATTAACATAAATTATTATACCACAGTTTTTTAATTGATGCAATCGTACAAATCGCTTTATTGTGCGAACTCATAATTGTCTGTTGGCAATTTAGCTCCACTCCTTTTTAGTAATTCAAACGCATCATATTCCGTCATACCATAAGTCTCTAAAATTTCTTTAATTTCTGGTCTACTAGGTTCTGGCAATCTTGCCGCAAAAATAGCGAATAATTTTGGATTATCATATAAAGCGTTGATTTGGGGGAATGCAATTAGTAATTTAAAGCCATTTTTTTGTGCCTCTTTTACATTCTCCAAAATATATCTAAAATAAAACTCATTATCGATTTTATATAGTTCAGCAACCTTATATTTATTTCCAGTTTTAATATCAGTCCAAACTAAATATACTAAGTCTTTTTTCATTTTCTGTTACACCTCGTCTTTCATATTATATATTTCTAACATTCTTTTTCTTCTTTCCCCAAGGTACATTTTTAATAATTTTTTCATATTAAGGCTAATTATATTGTTATCAAATTCATTTAAAATCTTGTCTATCTTATCTTCTTTGATATTATCTCTTATTTTTTCTATGTATTTTACTGTTAATTCATATGCATTTTCTTTTATTTTTCTTAATAACTCAAAATGTCTAATCGGTCTTTTATGTTCCCAACCAATAGCCGATTTTGATTTCGTATTCACTAATGCTTCAAATTTCATCTGATCTTTGAAAAATACATCCAAATTATTATTATCTTCATAAGCACATAATGACGAACCGTTATCATAAAGAGGAGATAAACTATAATTAAAAAATATATCAAGCATATCTTTTTCAGTTTTGTATACAGTTCCTTTTGCTAAAATAGCCCAATTACTATGATGTCTATCGCTATTTCCTATTAAAATATCAAATATTACAACTTTATAAAACTTTTCAATTTCTAAAATCCCATTTAAACTATTTTGTATCATCTGTATAGAATATTTACTATTAGAATAAACATCTTCCAATTTATCTTTATCATAATACGGATACTGATTTTCTATGAAAACTATTCCTTCTAATAAATTCGTGTATTTATCTTCGCTTACTAAATTATAGCTCATAGAGCCAATTCTTCCGTTTATATGTACCAATATCGACCTTTGCGCATTCGACGTCAATCAATTTTCCTATTTCTGTGGCAAGTTTCTCTGCCCAATATTCTCCTGTTACTATTCCTTTTTCTTTGTCTTTCACTTTTGGAAATTTAAAAAGGCCTTTTTCATTTGTTTCTGGATTTATAAGCCATATTTTTTCACTAGCCCCACTTCCAAACTTTCCAAATTCTATATCCTCACGCCAATTGTCAAAATTCTTAATCTCAAACATTTTGTTCACCTCTCTTTGTTACATATTTTCCTATAAAAATAAGCAAGAACCTAATTTGATCTTGCTTTTCAATGGTGCCCGAGGTGGGACTCGAACCCACATGGTTTCCCGCACGATTTTGAGTCGTGTGCGTCTGCCAATTCCGCCACTTGGGCATATAACGGAATGATGTTTTCTCATTCCGTTATTATATTATCATATTTTTTTTATTCTGTCTAGCCCTTTTGATTATTCTTCTTTGTTTTCTTGTTCTGTTTCTGGTTCGTCAACTTTTAGTTTGCTCATATCTCCGTAGTTCAACATCAACTTTTGAATATTTTTCTTTTTTCTTTTTATGGTTTCTTACAATCATTATGATTAGAGCAATTATTGCAACTATTATTATTGTTGCTATTGCCGCAATTATTGCTAATTGTAGCATTACTTCATTACTTAATGATGTTGCTGATTCTGCTGTTCTTATTACTGTAATTTGGAATACTTTTTTGTTCTCACCAACTGTTACCATTACAGTTATTGTATTTTTACCTTCTTTAAGGTCTTTATTTCCCATAACCTCAACAGTTGGTTCTCCATCTTGTGCTTCTGCAAGTACATTTACTTCTGTTATTGATAATGGAACTGTTATGCCATATTCGCTTACTAATTCATTAAAATCAGGTGCTAATTCAAGTTTTACAGTTTCACCTTTTTCATTTTTTCCTGTTACAGTTAAATTTTTTATTCCTATTACAGCTTCATTTGCAATTTCGTCTGTGGTGTTGTTTTCTTCCTCTGTTGGTTCTTCTGTAACTGGTTCTTCTTGTTGTGGTGTTTCTGTTTCAGTAGCAGTAGTTTGCTCCTCTGCTTTTTCTCTTGTTATATACATTGTATATGTTTTAGTTGTTCCATTTCCTGCTGTACATACTACCTTTACAGTATTGCTTCCTTCTTTTAGTTTTACCGTTCCTGTTCCAGATATTTTTTGTGAGCTTTCTTGTTTTTCAGCATAAACTTCTACTTCTTCTGTATCATTTGGAACAGAAACATAATATGTTGTTGTTCCTGATTTAAAGTTCTTAAAATCATGTGGTCTTATACCAAGCATTTTTAGTTTATTATTGCTTGATTTTGTTGTACCTGAATTTGATTGATTGTTATTGTTGTTTGTACTTCCATTATTGTTGTTGCTATTGTTAGAATTTCCACTATTATTGTTATTTTCTGGTTGCTTTACTTCTTCTTTGGCTTTTACTGTTATTGTACAGCTTTTTTTCACTTCTGAATTTGCATCAGTATAGTAATCTGTTATATCTCCGGTTAATGTAAATTCATATGTTCCCTCTTTCTCAGCAGTAAAAGTTATACTCACACTAGCCTTTGCATTATCAGTTTCAGCTGTTTGTCCTACTAATCCTTTACTTTGTCCAGCACCTTTTAGAACCAAATTCCAAGCCCCAGCTGTTGTATTCGCAGTGATTGTTACTTTATCTCCTACATTTACAGTTTTACTGCTAGTTATACTTGCAGATGCCGCACTTACACTATTTATATTTATAATCAAGCTTAATCCCAAAATTGCCATTAACACTAAAATCAATTTATATGTTTTCTTCATCTTTTCCTCCTACTAAATTTCTAAATTAGTTACTTTTAATAAGTATTTCTGTATTTTTAACAAATCAGCTGAATTTATTTTTCCATCATTATTCGCATCAGAAGCAGTAATTGTTGCACCATTGTCCAATAGCACTACGTTCAATAAATGTTTTTGTATTTTTAGTAAATCGGCTGAATTTATTTTTCCATCACCATTTGCATCCCCCAATTTGGCTACTTTATATTCTACTCCATTTATTGTAACCAAATTTCCTGTTGCTAATAATTTTTCTGTATCAGTTATTGTATTTCCGTCTTTGTCTTTTATTGTAGCTCCACTGTTTTGCGCTAGCAGGTTGCCTAGCTTTGCATTTGGTTCACATTTTACTAGTTTTTGGCTTTCGTCAATTGTTACTTTATCCATAGATGTTTGTTCGCTCTGTTTTTTTGCAATCAATTCTAAGTACTCTGCTGATACATATCCTACTAAGCCATCAAATGTCTTTACTTTATCCCATCGTATGCCACCTGTATTTGCTACATTTTCTTCTAGTCTAATAATATATGTTCCTTTTGGCATTGACCTTAGAGAGGTTGCCCCCGGTTTTGGTTCTTCTCTTAATAGTAATGGCAGGCTATTTGTTGCCACCTTTACTATGTCTCCCTCTTTGCATCCAGTTGTACTCATTATGTGTTCTGAATTGATATATCCCTGTGTTCCATCTGATAATTGCACTCTATCCCAAGTACAGCCATCTAAATTATATTTTCCTTTGTCTATTATTGTAATTGGCTTTCCGGCTTGTAAATTTTGAACAATTTCTGTTTTTGATGTTCCTGGCCCATTCCTTAAACTAGTACTAACTATGGTAACTGAATTTATGCTACATGTTTTTACATCTACTGTTTTTTCTACAAATTCTGCTGAAATATATCCTATAGTTCCATTTGGTAAAACAACTTTATCCCAAATATATCCATTTTCTTCATATTTACCTTGCTCTATTCTTAGTAATACATCTCCCTGATTTACCTTTGCAAGTGAAGTTGAAGATGTGGTCTTACTTTCTCTTATATTTATATTAGTATGTCCTCTCTTTATAACAACATTTTCGGTTACAATTCCGTATTTGGTATTAGGTAATGGAGAAATTACACTTGGCATATTCTCATATACAGGAATTATAAAATTAAATGCATTGTCTAAAACTCCCATTGCTGAATATGATTGATATATCTTGTTTCCTTCTGAATATGCGGCTTGTATATTAGCTTGGTATTGATGTTTATATAGTGATCCAGACTCTTGGCTTACATTGTATTTTTCTAAGTATAAAGTATCTTGTCCTTTATTTATGTATTGTGAAGTGATTTTCCCTGTGCCACCTTTTATTGCAAGTTCAGGGCTTGTCCATCTATTATCCTGAGCATATTTTAATCCTCTTTCTATTGCTCCGGCTTCCTGTTGTGGCTCCGTAATTAAAGAAATTATATACACCTTCATATCCAGCAACTGTACCAGTTACCGAATTGCTTGGTCCTCCGCCAGATTTCACTATTTCTTGTCTTATTCTGGAAGCAATATGATAAGGACTTACCCTTTTTTCGACTCCTGCATCATACATAATTTGAGCAAATGTTGAACTTGAATAATTTGAATTTCCATAATAGTCTTTTGGAGATGTATTTGACATAAATGTTCCTGCAAGTATTTTTTCTACTCCATCAACTGAATATGTATCGTCTGAATAAGATAATCTTTCAAATTGAAATATTTTGTTTGAGTACAAGAAATTTCTTGGATCCATATAATAGCTAACAGCCTTGGTAGAAGGGCAATACCAGTTGCTTCCTTCATATGAAATAGGATTACCGTTTTCGTCTAAACATGAACTAGCATTACATAGCCATTCCCCTGTTTTTCCTTGTATCAAATTTGAACCATGGCTATTGGTTTCATTATATATAACATCTGACCAATTTAAACCTGTATAAAAAAGCGTAAAACTCCAATTAGGATGTTCTGCCTTCATCGATTTCAATAATTGTTTATATCCTGGATATTTAGCATCATTTATTTCGTCTAATCCAGTATTTTCCCTATATTGGCTAGCATATACTATATTCAGTGTGCTTGGCAATATAGAAATTAAAATTAGTATTAGCATTAAAACTAATGCTATATTTTTAACAAATTTGCCTGTAAATCTACAAGCCATTACATTCATTTGTAATCCTCCTCTAAATTTTTTATCGAATTTTGTTGTTTCTTACCTTTAAAGTATAACACTCTTAAAAAGAATAAGTCAATAGAAAATAAAGGGATTTATAAAATGTAAAATAACTGTAATATTTTCTTAATATTACGCATAAAAAAACCACTTAGCTACTTGCTAAATGGCTTTTTCTAAAATTTATTATTTCATTTGTTTCATTACTTCTTCGGCAAAGTTTTCTTCTCTTTTTTCTAGTCCTTCACCTTTTTCCATTCTTGTAAATCTAACAATATCTGCACCAGATTGTGCTAATAAATCTTTTATTTTTATATCTGGATTCTTTACAAAAGCTTGGTCAACAAGGCATATTTCTGAATAGAATTTTCCTATTCTACCTTTTACCATTTTTTCTGCTATTTCTGCTGGTTTTCCTTCATTCATAGCTTGTGCTTTTAATATTTCCATTTCTTTTTCAAGTACATCTGCTGGTACTTCTGTTTCATTTAAGTATTCTGGTCTAGCAGCTGCAATTTGCATACAAATGTCTTTAGCTAATGTGTCGTCTCCTTTTGGCATATCAACTAACACACCAATTTTTCCGTCTCCATGAATATAGCTTCCAACAAGTCCTGCACTTTCATATCTAACAAATCTTCTTATAGACATATTTTCTCCAATTGTTGCTATTTTGTCTGTTAAAACTTCTTTAACAGTTTTTCCTGGTACAACAATTGATTCTTGTTCTAATAAAGCTTCTACATCAGCTGGATTTTTTTCTACTATTTGTTTTGCAACATCTGCTACAAAATCTCTAAATTCTTGGTTTTTAGCAACAAAATCTGTTTCAGCATTAACTTCTACTACTGCTCCAACTTTTTTGTCTTCTGAAACTAATGCATATACTAAACCTTCTGCTGCTATTCTATCAGACTTTTTAGCTGCTTTTGCAATTCCTCTTTCACGTAAAAGTTCCATTGCTTTTTCCATATCTCCGTCTGTTTCTGTTAATACTTTTTTGCAGTCCATCATACCTGCACCTGTTTTTTCTCTTAAAGATTTAACTTGTTCTGCTGTAATCATACTTAAATCCTCCTCTATAATAAATTATTCTTCGCTAGCTACAACTTCTTCCATGCTTGTAGCTTCTTCTGATGTTGCTTCTTCATTTGCTATATTAGCATCTGTTACAACTTCACCTTGTCTACCTTCTATAACAGCATTTGCCATTACGTCTGCGATTAATTTAACAGCACGAATTGCATCATCATTTCCTGGTATTGGATAATCAACATCTTCTGGGTTGCAGTTTGTATCAATTAAACCTACAACTGGGATGTGTAATTTTCTTGCTTCTAATATTGCTATTCTTTCTTTTTTAGGGTCTACTATGAAAAGTACTCCTGGTAATTTTGTCATATCTTTAATTCCGCCTAAGTTCTTTTCAAGTTTTTCCATTTCCTTTTTAAGACCTATAACCTCTTTTTTTGGTAACATATCGAATGTTCCATCATTAGCCATTTCTTCTAATTTTTTAAGTCTTTCAACTCTTGCTCTAATTGTTTCAAAATTTGTAAGCATTCCACCTAACCATCTTTGGTCAACATAGAACATATTGCATTTTAAAGCAGCTTCTTTCATACATTCTTGTGCTTGTTTTTTTGTTCCAACAAAAAGAATGTCTTTTCCTTCTTCTGCTTGTTCTTTTACGAAAGCATATGCCTCGTCTAATTTTTTTGATGTTTTTTGTAAATCGATAATATGGATTCCATTTCTAGCTTGGAATATATATTCAGCCATTTTAGGATCCCATCTTCTTGTTTGATGTCCGAAATGAACACCTGCTTCTAATAGTTGTTTCATAGCTACTACTGCCATTTTAAAATTCCTCCCTTTTTTGTTATAACTTCCACAAGCCTTTAAACTCGCTTAGGCTCACCTAAAAAATTAAGCACAAACCCAAGCTAAACTTGTGTGTATATTTTTTAACTTTTATAGTATATCAGACTTTTTCACCAAATGCAAGCAAATTTGAATATTTTTATTCATTTTCGTCTACATAATTAATTATATCTATTCCATCTAATGGAAGTAAATCATCTTCTCGTATTTCTTGCGCTACTTTGTTTTGTAGGTGTTCTTCTTGTTTTATTATTTGTTCTAGTTTTAAAGAATTATCATTTTTATATTTATCTAGTATTGTTCCTAGGTCTTTTGAAAATTCTTTTAGCATTACTATTTTAATTCCTATAACCTTGCCATCTGTGTAGTTATCTACAACTTGTTTTAGCTTTTCTATATTTTCCATCTCTGGTTCTATTTCTTTTTTGTATTTATTCACTCTTTTCATTAGAAGTTCACGTATTGTAACTATATCTTCATTGTTTGCACAAGATATTCTTTGGAACATTTGATATACATCGTAATACTTGAATATCGGGATATTCATGCATTCTGCTTCAAACTTGGCAAAGAAGTTTTCCATTTTCATTGGAATACATTTAAATATTTCTTCTGCCTTTTCTTTGTACATTTTGTCTTTTAAAGTTTGATTGATTAATTCGAAATGATTTAAAATTTCTTGCATATCAGGAGTAATTTGTGTTAATCCAATTTGTGATAATTGTTCTTCCACATTATCACAATATTTTGAAGTTAATGCAGCTACATTCATTCCATTGATAAAATTTGTTTTTACAGTTCTCATATCATATTTAATCAAATCTTTTTCAATAAAATAGCAAAAATACATAAACAATTTTACAATGTCAATAACCTCAATTCTACCAAACTTCACATCTTCCATTACTTCGTCAATAACATTACCAAATTGGTCATCAGAAATTTTCCAATATTCCTCTGTAAGTAGTCTTTTGTATCCTGGCAAATTGTCTGTATCCACCGTATTTATAATAACTTCCATATCATTTTTAAAAACTTTCATTTCAAAAATTCTAGTACGTACATAGATTTCAATAAATTTGAAAAATCTATATTCTGCTTTAAAATTGTAGTAATAGTTATTATCAAATTCTTTAATATAGAATTGTCTATTATCCATCAAAACCCTTGAAGATACAAGTATTGCCTTATATTCTTCGTTATTTTCAATATTTACAAATTTATCTTTTGTTATTTTACCAGCTTTTATTTCAAAAGAAACAGCAATTGTAAATATAAGCATTGTTTTTAATACCTTTTGGCTAGTATTTGGATAATATTTGTTAACCATTTCAAAAACTTTTCTAAAATCATTTAAAGCATGTTTTAAAATTCTTAAATTTCTAGTTCCACTTTTATTAAATGTTGAAATAATTAATTGCGTATTTTCCCTTAAAAATCTAATCAAATCAGGATTTGCCTCATATCTCATAAGAAGACCATTGATTATATAAGTAAATTCTGGTGCATACTCAAAAGTTTCACCTATAAGTTTTTCCTTTATTCTTTCATAATCATTGGCTTTATCAAAAACATACTCTATTTTGTCTCTAATCTTTTCAACCATTGGCTTGTCTGTTTTAGACAAATCACCTTCTTTGTCAAGCAAATATGTTGCAATAAATGTTTTCATTTCCAAATTACTGCTTTTTAGTTTTGTTGATAATTCTTTTTCATTACAAATAATAATTGTTTTAATATGGTCATGTTCAACAAAATTGTTGATATAGCCTAGAATATCTATAACATCTACATTTGCTCTTTCCAAATCATCAAAACACAAAACCTTGTCATCAGTTGAAAAGAACTTTCCATAATCAATTCTATCTCCATTTTGTGTAACTCCAAAGAAATTTGCCATATCAAGCCCAGTTTTAGCATATTCTGGTATTGTAGTTTGATGGTTCATATCCATATATCTTTTTAAATTTTTATCCATTAATTGAGTAGTCTCAATAAATATCTTTTTACTAATATCTTCCAAATTTGAAATTCCATACAAAGACATATAAATAGTTGTATATTGCTTACCATTCAACTGAAGTGACTCAATTTTATTTCTTATTTTATTATTCCAAAAATAAGTTTTACCACTACCCCACTCACCATTTATCATAATAGCATAATCAGTATAATCTGCTCTTACATAATCCAATATACTTTCAACTAAATCTTCCATAACTCCTCCTAATCTTTCGCAATCACAAGCACCGCGACCTTATTAGCACCTGCATTTTTTAAAATTCTACTACACTCATTCACAGTACTGCCAGTTGTATATATATCATCAACTAAAACAACCCTTTTATTTTTTATCTTTTCAATATTTTTAATCCCATACACATCTCTAACATTATTTTGTCTGTCTTCCCTATTTAAAGTGCTTTGAGCAATATTATTCTTTACCTTTGTCAAAGCATCTGCAACTAACTCCAAACCTGTACTTCTCGCAATATTTCTAGCAATCAGTTCACTTTGATTATATCCTCTTTTCTTCATACGTTTGCGATGTATTGGAACTGGGATTATTATATCATATTTTTTCAAAAAACCACATATTTTTTCATTTTTTATAACAAAATTTACAAAAGTATCTCTCAAATAGGCCATATCATTAAATTTATAATTAATAATCTTTTCCCTTATTATTCCTTCATACTTAAACAAATAAATTAAATATGAAAAAAACTTGCCATTGATTTCTTCTATTTCACCTTTTAACATATTATCAGCTTTCATTTTGCATTTAAAACATAGTGCATCTTTATTTATTTTTAAGCAAAATCCACATACCTTTGGAAAAAATAAATTCAACATTTTTCCTAATAAAATTTTCAATTTTTCACCCTTTTTCTGGAATTAATTAGATTAGATGTACTAATTATTAGAATAAAAATCTATTTACAACATTTTACCAGATTTAGTAAAAGTTGTAAATAGTTCTATTAATTATTTATGGTTTATGGTTAAACATGGACGAAAACTTGTATTTTTTATTGCTCCTCCTTTATCATAGCTGAATGCAAAAATTCCAGCATTCTCTCCATGTCCAGCTCGTCCTCCTCTTACAAATACTGGTTCTCCCGAATTCACAAAATTAGAAAAATTAGAATTCCAACTAGTTGTTCCATTTAATTTTGTTGATGTTTCATATATCGCATCTCCATATTTACTATTACCATATCTTGTATACGTATCATAATATTTAGCATCTATTGACAACATATCATAATTTGGAGAATTTGAAATTTTCTTGCTATATATTCCTGCTACATATTCCCATGATCCTCCTGCCATATCATATATTCCATAAACATTTCCAGTTGTGCTTGCATTAATTCCCTTTTCTGTATTATATTTGTACACCTTTGAATCATTATATGTAGTTGTTATATAGCCAGCTTCTTCTCCACACAATCCAGTTATAGAAGATAAATATATGTTGTTTATATAGTATGGATTATTGTATATTCTGCCTTTTTTTCCATATCCACTACTACTTAAATATGCAACCATCCCCCATTCTGTATTTTTCATTATATGAGAATCAATATTAGTAGTATTTTCTAGTGAATTTCCTATTTTTGTTAAATTTTTGCATACAGTAAAGCAATCTCCCAACGTTATTGATCTCCAACTTATCACATTTGGTTTTACCCTCACTTTTAAATCAGTATCAATTTCTGCTCCTCCATCATATTTGAGTTCTTCTTCTGTTGGATTTTCAAGAACACTTGGATGGTTACTGCTTGTCTCAAATTTTGCTACCCAAATTCCAGTTAATTCTCCTAAGCCACCATTTCCACTTTGTGTAAAAGCAGGATGTATTAACCATTCTTTCCCTAATTCTACGCTTTCTCCCCAAGCGACTTTCGTATCATCTTTTAAAAATTTTATTTCAATTTTTTGTTCATTTCCATTTCTTTGTGGTACTTTATATGCATATCTTGGAATCCAAACCCAATAGCATTCATTTCCACCTCCTATTGTTTTCACATTAGCCCAATGATTCACTCCTTCGGTATAATCATACCAGTTGTTTGGTGGATTTTTACTAATTAATGTTTCATCATTTATGATATACGGACTATTATCCAAATTCCACGACACATAATAGGTACTATTTTTATCAAAATTGGTTATATCAGGTGGATTTGCAACAATTGTAAATGTTGGTTGCACATTTTCACTTTCTTTGGTTACTTCATTTATAATTTCAGATACCTTAATTTGGTATTTCCCACCTATTGTTAATGTTTTATCAATTATATTTTCTTCATCCGAAAGTTCCCCATATTGTTTTAATATATTTTTCAAACCTTCCTCTGATATTTCTTGTTTGTTTGATATTTGGTGTTCAATTATGTCTGTTCTAATTTGTCCCTTTATATTTTCGACATTAGCTCTTTGGACTGCATTATTTACATTTTCTACTATTCCCTTTTCTCCATATCCAAATATAATGGCTGTACTTATTATTAAAACCAAAATTATCATTATAACCACATTTATCAAGGTTATTCCCTTTTGACTTTTTAATTCAGTCATCTTCTTAGAATTCTCCTATCTTATTCATTCTCAAAGAACTAATTTAGTATTCTCATCATTCTGTTGCTGTTTGAGATGCTAATTGCTTTGTATATACAGGTTTTTGATTTACCAAAGTTATGGTTTGTCCATTCTCTAATGTAATCACATTTTGTACAGGCACAGACAAGTCCAACGCTACAAGTTGCCAGTTTGTGCCAATCGTCAATCCATAAGAATTAGCATTTTTATTCATAATTGTTGTAGTTTCATTCACATTCTTAGTTTCCAAAATTTCATATGTTCCAGCGGTAGTAAGTCCTAAAACATAATCTTCTTGTTGCATTAAATTGATAACATCCTCTTGGGTTCTTGTTGCAGTTACCAATGCTGAAGATTCAAAATCTATTCCAAGTATTCCTATTTTTGAATATGTTCCATTAGATATAATATTTCCCTTTGTATCGGCTAATATCTTATTACCTGACTTAGTTAGAACCAATCTTTCAGGCTCATATCCTAATGGCTTGATTTCCTCATATATTACATCATAAATAACATTCCCTTTAAAATCAATAGCCCCAAAATATCCATCTTTTTCAGTTAATAAAATGTTATCTTCTGTCCAAGAGCTTTCAGTTCCACTTGTTGCAGTAATTAAATTTACACTATCATACTCAGTAAATTGCTCAATACCTTTTTCATTTAATATTGTTGGAGCCGTGCTTCCCTCTGTGCTACAAATAAACAATCCAATATAGCTATTGGGTATTTCAATGGCACTATATTTTGCATCTAATATTACCATTCCGTTATTATCTATAACTCCGCATTTTCCATCAACATATGTTTCATAATAAGCTGTTGGTGTGGTTTTTGTTGTTATATTTATAGAAGACAATTTATATTCACTGTACTCCGGATTATCATTTTTCTCAAATTTAGCTTGTACAGCATATGAATCCAATCCGTAAAGATTTACTCCTGCTTGTTTTTGGGCATTTGTTTCTATACAAGCATTATATACTGCTGTATAAATCCCATTGCTTTTTGTTAAACTTTGAATTTGTGTTATGTGAACATCAGATGTTTCTTGTTTAATACTTTCAGTTTGTAAAATTGTAGACAAATTATCCAACTTTTGTCCAAACATCTCAAATACTGCATTTTGAATAGTGTCTTCTGCAAGTCCAAACACATTGGTATTTTGATTTGCTGGTACAGTTGGAATATTAGAATTCAAGGTATTTCCAGCCGTATTTGCTGAATTTGTATTATCAGTTGTTCCAATATCCATAGATAATCTGTTATCTCCATTTGTAGCAGTATTAGCTAAGGTATTTGTATTCTCATTTCCTACTGTGTTTGTAGCAATTCCATTGTTTAATGTAGTATTAGTATTTTGATTCGTCGAATTTGCATTATTACTTTCTTCCTTAACATTCTCTGTTGCCATATATACCATAGCAGTTTCTTGTGACATTCTCTCATGAGATGTAGCTCCTGTTTCTCCCATAATTGCTACATAAGTAAACTTTTCTAAATAAGTTTCAATATCTGTTTGTTCATCAGCAGAAACCTCTGTATTTTCTGGTTCTTGTACCTGCTGTGTTGGTGTTTGTGGTTGCTTGTTCTTGACATTAGATAAAATAATTACTCCTCCAATAGCTACAATAAGTAATCCAATTACAACTCCAATAATTACTGCAATTTTATTAATTCCCTTTTGGTCTTTCAATTTAGAATCCCCCTTACATAATCTTTTGAATTTATTATTATTTTATATTTATTAATTTATATTGTCAACAAAATCAGAACAAAAAATACAAAAATTTTCACTAAATTTTACATAAATAAAAAAGTATGCTTTACACAATCTGCAAAACATACTTTTTCTTTACTAATCTTCATAATCGTTGCAAGCACTATCGTACTTGTCAACATATTTTCCGTCTTCTTGGCATCTTCCTGAGTTATATTTACTGCAAGAACCACATCTATCTCCCATTAAAAT
Organism: uncultured Clostridium sp.; assembly: GCA_900555835.1. Classification (GTDB taxonomy): domain Bacteria; phylum Bacillota; class Clostridia; order TANB77; family CAG-508; genus UMGS1864. The sequence continues at coordinate 416 of USMK01000020.1, read as the reverse complement.
ACACCTCCAATATATCCAATATACTTATATTGTACCAGAAAATAGACAAGAAGTAAAGTTTTTTTGCCATGACTAGCACAGTCGCATGCGCAAAGGATTTAACGCATTTTCACGCGTCAAACCCTTTACCTTCGTTTAAATTTATTTATAAAACTTACCAAGCATTTGCTCTGATGCATCGCTACCAGAGTACAGTGCTACAAGTAAAAGCTGGCTCTGAAACCCATGACACTGACAGTGCTGCTTGCATCATTGTAGAAACGAATAGCTGCTGGATTGATGTCTCCACCGTCGTAGTAATAGCCACCACGACTAGCACGATCGGTACCTGTTGAATATTTTTCTTGTGTCCATTCCCATACGTTACCAGCTAGGTCGTAAATATTGTTCGCTTTCCAATATTCACTTGTTCCTGT
>USMK01000019.1 GCA_900555835.1 uncultured Clostridium sp. | reverse complement strand
TAATAAATTAGATCAATGGTTGATTTTTATAGATAATAAAAAGAAGGAGTTGTTGCAAATGGTAACAGAAAAAAATAAAATAATAGCAAAGGCAGAGGAAAAAAGAAAATACTTAACAGGAGAAGCTGAAAGAGAAAGACTGCAAGAATTGAGAGAAAAAGCCGAATTTGACGAGGCAACGGCATATGCTGAGGGAAAGGAACGTGGAGAAAAAATCGGAGAAAGAAGAGGAAGCAAAAGAGGAAAAAGAGAAACTGCTAAAAATTTGCTTAGATGTAATGTGCAAAAAGAAATTATTATGAAGTGTACAGGATTGAGTTTGAAAGAATTAAACTCTATGGTAAAAATGATAAAATTATAATTATAAAAGTAAAAATCTCATACAAAAATAAGTTATAATTCCATATGTCGAAATGTGTCGAACCATGTCGAAACTTGCGATGAAAAGTTCTTGCAATGGTTTTGGGGATTGTGTATAATTATTATAGTTTCTTTAATGTATCAGAAATCTTTGAGAAACATGGGGTGGAGGAAATATATCGAAAATGTTTCCTCTTATATTTTAACTTATTTAATCAGGCTTATTCAGCCAAATAAATCATAGGAAGGAATTTAATATGTTATCAATAGTGAAAAGTATGGCTTTAAACGGACTTAATGGCTATTTGGTAGATGTGCAAATAGATGTGGCAAGTGGTTTGCCTCATTGGGAGATTGTAGGTTTGCCAGATGCTTCTGTTAGAGAGTCAAAAGAAAGAGTGAGAACAGCTATTAAAAATTCTGGGATAGAATTTCCTAGTAGAAAAATAACTGTAAATTTAGCTCCTGCTAATACAAGAAAAGAGGGTTCATTTTTTGATTTGCCAATTGCAATAGGAATTTTAATGGCTACTGAAAATTTGAATGATATAAATATTCAAGATACCATTTTTATGGGAGAGCTTTCTCTTGATGGAAGTTTAAACAAAATCAATGGAGTATTACCAATGTGTATTGAGGCATTGAAATTGGGCATAAAAACAGCTATATTGCCAATACAAAATGCGAAAGAAGCAAGTGTTGTACAAGGATTAGAGGTTATAGGAGTAAAAAGTTTAGAGCAAACCATTAAGTTTTTGCTAAAACAAGAAAACATAAAAACAGAGCCGATAAATATTGAAAATATGCTAGTAGAACAATGCAAATATAATATGGATTTTGCCGAAGTAAAGGGGCAAGAAAATGTAAAAAGAGCATTGGAAATTGCGGCTGCTGGTCGGACACAACTGCATTTTGATTGGTTCGCCGGGCTCTGGCAAAACGATGCTTGCTAGAAGATTGCCTTCAATATTACCTGATTTGAGTTTTGAAGAAGCATTAGAAGTGAGTAAAATTCATAGTATTGCAGGTGTTTTGAATGAAAATTCATTAGTATTTACAAGACCGTTTAGAGCGCCACATCATACTATATCTCGTGTTGCTCTTGTGGGTGGAGGGAAAATACCAAAGCCACGGAGAAATAAGTTTGGCTCATTCGGGAGTGTTATTTTTAGATGAATTGCCAGAATTTAATAAAAATACTCTGGAAGTATTGAGAACACCACTAGAAGATAGATTAGTAACAATAAGTAGAGTAAATTCAAGTTTGGAATATCCCTGTAATTTTATGCTTATTGCAAGTATGAATCCTTGTGCCTGCGGATATTATGGCTCTAAGGATAAAGAATGTACTTGTTCGCCCCAGTCTATTGCAAAATATATGGGAAAAATAAGTGGCCCATTATTAGATAGAATAGATATTCATATAGAAGTAACGCCAGTAAAATATCAAAAATTGCAAGAAGATGTAAAAATAGAAAGTTCAAGTGAAATCAAAAAAAGAGTAAATGAAGCTAGAAAACTTCAAATAAATAGATATAAAGAATATAATTTATATTCAAATGCAGAATTAACGCCAAGTTTGATAGAGAAATACTGCAAATTAGATAGTGTATCTCATAAAATATTGCAAAACGCTTTTGAAAAATTAGGACTTAGTGCTCGTGCCTATGGAAGAATTCTAAAAGTAGCAAGAACCATTGCTGATTTGGAAAAAAGCGAAAATATAAAATCACAACATATTGCAGAAGCAATACAGTATAGAAGTTTAGATAGAAAATATTTTTAAAAGGTGAAAAATGGAGATAAAAGAAATAAAAATAGAAGACAAAAAATATCCGAATCAATTAAAAGAAATAAAAAATCCACCGAATAAAATTTTTTTAGTGGGAAATGAAAAGATATTACAAAGTGATGGAATTGCCGTAATTGGTTCTAGATGTAATACCGAGTATGGAGAAAAATATGCAACAAAATTTTCAAAAGAATTAGCTAAACAAGGTCTTACAATAATAAGCGGAATGGCTGTGGGAATAGATGGGTTTGCACACAAAGGAGCTTTAAGTGTAGGGGGAAAAACTATTGCTGTTTTAGGAAGTGGATTTAACAATATTTATCCAGAAGAAAATAAAGAATTATTTAAACAAATAATTGAAAATGATGGAGCTATAATTACGGAATATGAACCAGATGTAAAGCCAAATTCAGAGAATTTCCCTAAAAGAAATCGTATTGTAAGTGGTCTTTCAAAAGGTGTATTGGTAATTGAAGCAGTATACAGAAGCGGAACTAGCATAACTGCTAAACTAGCTCAAAGTCAAGGCAGAAAAGTTTTTTGTATTCCTAGTAATTTAGAAAGAAAAAATGGAGTAGGCACTAATCAATTGATAAAAGAAGGTGCAAGTTTAGTAACTAATATAGACGACATACTAAATGCAATAAAAGTTGAAAGAAAAGCAGAAAACAATGCAGTAAAAATTCCTGCCGAATATTTGCCTATATACGAAGTTCTAGAAGACGAACCAATGAATGTAAATGTAATATGTAAAAAACTAAAAACAGACATAAGCAGTATAAATGCCAATTTAATGCTTATGGAACTAGAAGGATATATAAAATCTCTACCAGGAAATTACTATGAAAAGGCGGAACTGTAAATGAGTTATAAACAAGAAATAGGACAAGATGGGGAAAATATAGCAGAAAATTACCTAAAAAAAGAAAATTACCAAATAATAGAAAGGAATTTTAGATGCAAGCAAGGCGAAATAGATATAATTGCAAAAGATAAAAATGAAATTGTATTTATAGAGGTGAAAACAAGAACAAATATAAATTATGGAAATCCAGCAGAAGCGGTAAATACTCCAAAACAAAAACATATAAAAAGAGCAACTGAATATTATGTACATATTAATAATTTGTACAAATATTATATAAGATTTGATGTAATAGAGATATATTACAAAAACAAAAGAACACAAATTAACCACATAAAACAGGCTATTGAATACTAAAAATATCTTGCTATTTTACTATTGAAGCTATATAATATTCAAGACTTAGGAGGTAGGAAAAATGAAATTGATTTCGTGGAATGTAAATGGGCTAAGAGCTGTTTGCAATAAAGGTTTTAAAGATTTTTTTGAAGAAATAAATGCTGATATTTTTTGCATTCAAGAAACAAAAATGCAAGAAGGTCAATTGGATATAGATTTTGAAGGCTATACTAAATTTTTTAATAGTGCTGTAAGAAAAGGGTATTCAGGAACTGCAATTTTTACCAAAATAAAGCCATTAAGCGTAAAATATGGAATAGGCATTGAGGAACATGACCAAGAAGGAAGAGTTATAACATTGGAATTTGAAAAATTTTATATGGTAAATGTATATACTCCAAATTCTCAAAGAGAATTAACAAGGCTAGAATATAGACAAGTTTGGGAAGATGATTTTAGAAAATATTTAAACGAATTAGATAGAATAAAACCAGTAATTTTATGTGGAGATTTAAATGTTGCACATAATGAAATTGACCTAAAAAATCCAAAAACTAACAGAGGAAATGCAGGTTTCACAGACGAAGAAAGAGCAAAATTAACAGAATTGTTAAATTCTGGTTTTACAGATAGTTTTAGATATTTATATCCAGATAAAGAAAATTGCTATACATGGTGGTCATATATGATGAAGGCCAGAGAAAAAAATATTGGTTGGAGAATTGACTATTTTCTAGTATCAAACCAATTAAAGGCAAAAATAGAAGATGCAAAAATTCATTCTGAAATAATGGGAAGCGACCATTGTCCAGTAGAACTAGATATTGATTTAAAATAAACAAAATATTACAATAATTTCTATTGCGTAGAAGACCAGTTAAATGGTATAATATAGTATAAATGTAGGAGGAATATAATGAATCAAATTCTAGTAACAGACAAAGTATTTATTACACCAGAATTTAAGAGAAAAAAGAAAGCATACAAATTCAATTTTGCTTTTTCTGTTTTGGCAGTAATAATATTAACCACCTACTGCATATATGCTTCATATGAAAGAGATAGAGACGAACAAGTATCGCAAATGTTTTTAGCAGATATGGATTCTGCACAACCACTTGTAGAGCAAAATACAGATTCCACAATGAGAAAAGAAGACAATGTAATAATTGTAGTATTAGACCAAACAGAACAAAATAGTCAAGAAGAAGTTAATATAGACGATTTAGCAACAGAAGTTGGGATTGATACCACAGTATATACTGCAAGTGACGGAACAGAATACACAACAATTGCTAAAATACATATTCCTAAAATAGATTTAACATATCCAGTTTTATCACAAACACATTCAAGTATTTTACCTGAATTAATGAAAATATCTCCTTGTAAATTTTGGGGAGCAGAACCAAATGAAATTGGAAATTTTTGTATAGTAGGACACAATTACAGAAATGAAAAATTTTTTAGCAAAGTGCCTAAATTAGAAAATGGAGATACAATAGAAATTTCGGACACAAAAGGAAGAACTGTTACATATGAGGTTTATGATAAATATGTAGTAGCCCCAACAGATGTTGAATGTACAAATCAACATACAAACGGTAAAAAAGAAATAACACTTATTACTTGTACAGATGATAGCAAACATAGAGTAATTGTAAAAGCCGTAGAGCAACAAAAAAATTAAAAAACTTTATATACAAATTAAGTATATGAAGTTTTTTAATTTGCGTATAATTTAGTTAATCGTAGTTGAAGTTTTGCCTGTTCCAATAACTGCCTCTTGTAGAGAACGCCAAGTGTTGCAACCAACTATACCATCAGCAGAAAGCCCAACACTTTTTTGAAATGCCACAACTGCATTTTGAGTTTGAACTCCAAAAATCCCATCCAAACCGTCCAGTTCTATATCCAAGTGTATTTAAAGAGTCTTGTGCCACCAAAACGTACACGCCTCTGCTACCACGTTTTACCAAAGGATATCCACCGCTAGTACAAGCCGAATTCCAATTCCTTCGGTCGACGTGAACCCAAGTTGGAGTAAGCACAGCTGGTTCAACATAAGACCAAACACCTGAGGAAACAGCAGTATTTCTTAAATTATTTCTTTCACTATTACTCAATCTTTGTCCCAAATCAAAGGCGACACCAGCGTAATGTTGCGACTGCCCACTATGACCAGCTTCATAGGTTCTCTTAAAAGCATAGCCAACAGGAATTGGCTTTCCATAAATATATCTAAAAGAATTCCAAGCCAGCATAGTATTCCTATCAGTCCACAAAATATTAGATTGACTGCTTCCCCTAAACTCCTTAACTTTAAGAGTTCCATTAGTATTATAAGGCATCCACTCATTCTCTCCCTTATAATAAACCTCCATACGATTAGAACTATTATTATAAACCAAAATCTTAGCCATAAAACCTTCCCTCCATACAACATTATATGCACCAACCACAGGGGACGTTTCCTTTTGAGTCAAAATGACTCATTGGGGACACATCTTGTTGAGCATATACTTACGAAATTGCCTAGCGACAAATAGAAAAGGAATATTATATTAAAAATCCGTTCCTTACTGGGCGGATTAATCATATGAGGTAGATAATTTACTATAAAAAATAGCAAATTTGTAAAAAATGTGTTATACTTATAAAAGAAAGAGAAAAATAAAACAAGTAGCGATATTCAAGATTTTACATGGAGGAATAATAAATAAGGGAGTGAGTTTATGGAGGATGAAGAGAAGATTAGGGTTGCTAATGAGATATATAATAGTTCGCAAAGTGAGGATGCGGAGAAGAAAATTGAGGATATTTTGTATTATGAGGAATTTGAGTTTTTGAAGGAAGAGAAGGATTTCTATAAGTTTTCTGAGAAGGATGTTTTTGCTATTGTGAAGTCCGAAAAGAAGGACGATAAAGATGTTTTGCTTTATGAGATTTATAATAAAAAGGGTGAACGTATTGCTAATTGTAATGAAAATGGCGAGATTGAGTTTACTGATGAATATAAGGCTAAGTTAGAGAAGATGCCTAAGGAGTTTTATGATAAAATTGGCTTTGATAAACGTAAAATGAAGATGGATATTGTAGAGAAAAGTCAAGAGGATAAGGAAAAGAATGAAGAAGAAAAAGAACATAGTTTAGAAAAAGCAGGAATTAAGGTGGAAAACAAGGATAAGAAAGAAGAAAAGCAAAAAGATGCCGAAGTTCCAGAAAACCAAGAAGAAAAAATCGCCAAAATGGGAGAAGACTTGGATGTAAATCCTGATGATATTAGAAGCAGTAGTGAAATTAAAGACAAGGAATTTTACAAATTAGTTCCAGAGGCTCGTACTGATTTTAAAGGTTGGGTTTCTATTGTATATATTGGTAGTACAAATGAGTTTAAAGTAATAGGTCAAGATATTAAAACTGGAAAGTTTAAGCAATTAGATACTGTTTTGCCATCACAAGCTGTTGAGCAAAAAAGCACAATTGATATTGAGTCACAAGGCCAAAATGTAGAAAGAAAAAGCCTTGGCAATATTGGTGGAGTTTTAAAAATAAAGGGAAACAACGAATACAGCTTTGCTGCTAATATTAAGGAATTTAGACCAATTGAATTTAAAGAATTAAGAAGAGAAAAAAATACAGGAGAATATATCGCAACTGAAATGACTACTAGCCATCAATGGCCAACTAATAGAGAAGCAGACAAGATTATGGAAAAAAGAGAGAACGAAGACACTATTGACGAAGTAAAGGCATACAGAGAAGAAGAAATAAAAGGAAACAAAATTGTAAATCAAGAAAAAATAAAAGACGAGAACACCAAAAAGGCTAAACAAGATAAAGAAAAAGAGGATGAACAGGCAGAAGAAGAAAAACAAAAAGTGCCTTGGGAGCATTTGAAGAAATATGGATATTAAAATAAAAAGAAGATAGCTAAACTATCTTCTTTTTATTTTAATAATAGCATCTCAAATTATGAATCTACTTTTTCAAATTTTGAAAAAACAGGGTCATTAAAGAAATCCTTTAATGATATGTTTAGTCCTACACATACTCTGACAATAGTTGAGATTTTGGGGTTTTTACTATGCCCAGAGACGATATTTTCAAGCGTAGATTGGGTTATTCCACAAGTAACCGCTAATTTGTTGATGGTTATTTTTCGCTCACGACAAAGTTTCTTTAATCTTTCCGTGATTGCATCAGAAATCGTCATAACTACCTCCAAAAATTATATTTTTATAAATAGGATGCCTATTATTATTAAAAGTATAACAAATAATTGAGCAAAACTACTAACCCCACAAGGTTGTAATGCAAAAATTTTACGAAAACATCAGATAAAATTGCTTGCGAAAATCAATAAAACCTTAGAGTAACAAGGAAAATATTACAAAAAAATAAATTTGAAAAAATTTTAAAAAAATTTCAAAAAACTATTGCAAAATATAAAATGTTGTATTAAAATCTAATTGAAGTGGAGAAAAGTGGCACAAAGTGGTGAGAAAGTGAAGTGAGGTGAAGCAAAGTGCTTATTGGTGAATATGAACATTCGCTAGATGTAAAGGGCAGAGTTATAATGCCAGCTAAACTTAGAGAAGATATGGGAGAAAAATTCATATTAACAAAAGGTTTAGACGGATGTTTATTTGGATTTTCACAAAACGAATGGGCAAACTTTGAAGAAAAATTAAAAACGCTTCCACTTACAAACAAGAATGCCAGAGACTTCGTAAGATTTTTCCTATCAGGTGCAACCGAATGTGAAATGGACAAGCAAGGCAGATTTTTAGTAGCATCTAACCTAAGAGAATATGCTTCTATGGATAAAGAAGTTGTTGTAATAGGAGTAGGAAATAGAATAGAGCTATGGAACAAAGAAAAATGGACAAAACACAATAGCGACGAAAACATTTCTGCTGACGAAATTGCAGAAAAAATGGATTTCTTAGGTATATAACTTTTAAATAAGTTTATATAAATTTTACTAATGATAAATAATAAGAAACAAAAGAAAAAATGTATTAAAGGATGCTTAGGATAAAGTGACCAAGATACAAAAGAATTTATAACCAAACATAAGATAATAGGATATAATTTACAAAAGTAAAATTATATATATTACATAAGAAAATTTAAAAAGGTACAAAAGATTTATTAAACCACAAAAGAAATTTAAAAAAAGTAAGTACAGCAGTTGGTATCTTATTCTTACCAACTGTTTGTGCTATATTACTCTAAAACGAGAGTGGGATAAGAAATGGAATTTAATCACAAATCGGTACTGTTAAATGAATGCATTGAAGGCTTAAATATAAGACCACGGAAAAATATATGTAGATGGAACTCTTGGTGGAGCTGGTCATAGCAAAGAAATTGCTAAAAAATTGCAAGGAACAGGAATGCTAATTGGAATTGATAGAGATATAGAGGCCTTGAATGTAGCAAAAGAAAGATTAAAAGAATTTAACAATATCAGATATATAAAAGACAATCATGATAATATAAAACAAATTTTAGAAGAAATGCAAATACCAGGTGTTGATGGAATTTTACTAGATTTAGGAGTTTCTTCATATCAAATTGATGAAAAAAACAGAGGTTTTAGCTATATGAAAGATGCTCCACTTGATATGAGAATGGATAAAAACCAAGTTTTAACTGCTAAATATGTAATAAATAATTATAAAGAAGAAGAACTTGCTAGAATTATTTATGAATATGGAGAAGAAAAGTTTTCAAGACAAATTGCAAGAAAAATTTGTGAGGAACGAGCAAAACAAGAAATAGAAACAACAAAACAACTGGTAGATATTATAGAAAATGCAATGCCACAATTTGCAAAACACAAAGAAGGACATCCTGCCAAAAGAACATTTCAAGCAATTAGAATTGAGGTAAATAATGAAATTGAACCATTATATAATACTGTAATAAATTCTATAAATGCTTTAAATCCAGGTGGAAGGCTATGCATAATAACATTCCATTCATTGGAAGATAGAGCAGTAAAAAAAGCATATGTAGATGCATTAGGAAATTGTACTTGTCCGAAGGAATTGCCATATTGTGTATGCAATAAAAAACAATTAGGAATAATAATAAATAAAAAACCAATATTACCAACAGAAGAAGAATGTGAAAATAATAGTAGAAGCAAAAGTGCAAAACTTAGAATTTTTGAAAGAATATAAATAGGAGGTGGAATAATTGTCTGGTAATAAAAACTATAATAGATATGTTTATGAAACAAGTCCAAGAAAATTAAAACCGGACTATATTCCATATGAAAAACAAAATCCTATTCAAAAGAAAAAAAGTTCAACATTAAAAAATACTGAAAACAAAAAAGAACAAAAACAAGAAGTAAAGAAAAACAAAGCCAAAAAAGGAAAGACAAAATGCATTTTATATTTAGCAATAAGTTTTGTGATATTATTTGCAATAAGTTATAGAAATTCACAAATAAATGAAAGCTTTTCTGAACTAAAACAATCACAAGAAGAATTGGCACTTATTCAAAAAGAAAATGAACAATTAGAAGTAAACATAGAAAATAGCTTAAATTTAAATGATCTAGAAAAAATAGCAAGAGAACAATTGGGTATGCAAAAAGCAACAAGTAACCAAACTCGCTACATTTCATTACCAAAAGAAGACCACATAGAAGGTGCAATAGAAGAAATTAAAATGAATGATAATGAAAATATTATTCAAAAAATAATAAATTATATAAAAAACATATTTTAATAACATAGAATAAAAAATAAATTCACTAATAAAATTTATTAGTGAATTTATTTTTATTTTGGAGGCAAATATGATTTTTTCTAACATAAAGGTCAAAAAGAGGATGTTATATATAATAATCATTGCAGGACTTATATTACTTGGGCTAACAATAAGAATAGCATATATTCAATTTATAGAAGGAAATAGATTAAAACTTGGAGCATATGAACAGCAAACATTAGATAGAAAAATTAATCCTAAAAGAGGTACAATATATGATTCTACGGGGAAAATAGTGCTTGCAACAAGTGCCTCAGTTGAAACTGTTACAATAAATCCTGTAAATATTGAGAAAGAAAAAAAAGAAGATTTAATAAATGCTTTTTGCAATATTTTCGATTTAGATTATGAAAAAGTTGCAAAAAAAGTTAATAAAAGAAGTTCAATAGAAACAATTGTTACAAAATGCGATAAGGAAAAAACAGACACTTTAAGAAAATGGTTAGAGGATAACAATATAACCAAAGGAGTAAATATAGACGAAGACTCAAAAAGATATTATCCATATGGAAGTTTAGCTTCACACATAATAGGATTTTGCGGAAGTGATAATCAGGGACTAGATGGAATTGAATCTAAATATGAAGAATTACTAAAAGGAACAAAAGGAAAAATATTAAAAAGAACAGATGCAAAAGGACGGGGAAATTGGAGGTGAAAAAGAGGAATATGTTGAGGCTGTAAATGGCGAAGATTTAATATTATCAATTGATTTTAATATTCAATCAATTGTAGAAAAATATTTAAAAGAAGCCTGTATAGATAATGTGTGCACAGATGGTGGAAATATAATTATAATGAATCCCAAAACCGGCGATATACTTGCTATGGCTACATATCCTGGCTATAATTTGAATAGTCCATATGAGATAAACAATGAAGAATTAAAAAATACTTGGGATACAATGAGTAAAACAGATAGAACATCAAGTCTACAAAGAATGTGGAGAAATAAGGCTATTGCAGATCCATATGAACCTGGTTCGGTTTTCAAATTAGTAACAGCATCAGCTGCATTAGAAGAAGGAATAACTACAACAGACAAAGAAGGAGAATTTTGTTGCGTTGGGTATATTGAAATTGCAGGAGTAAAAATAAAATGTTGGAGATATTATAGACCACACGGCCCAGAAAGTTTAAGAAAAGCCTTAATGAATTCTTGCAATCCAGTATTTATTGGATTGGGCCAGAAAATTGGAAAAGACAAATATTATGAATATTTACAAAGATTCGGATTACTAGAAAAAACAGGAATAATGCTTCCTGGTGAAGCAAATAGCATATTTTTGGATAAAGCAAAAGTAGGACCAGTAGAACTTGCAACAATAGCCTTTGGGCAAAGATTTAAAGTAACACCAATACAAATGGTAACAGCAGTAAGTGCAATTGCAAACAATGGAATAAAATTGGTTCCGAGATTAGTCAAAAAAAGCATAAATTCACAAACAGGAGAAATAACAGAATATCCAGTACAAGAATTTGGAAGAGTTATATCAGAAGAAACCTCTAAAAAAGTATTAGATATGATGGGCTCAGTAGTAAGCCAAGGAACAGGAAGAGGAGCACAAGTAAAAGGCTACAATGTTGGAGGAAAAACAGGTACATCAGAAGATGGCGTAAACACCAACAAATTCATAGCATCATTTATGGGAGTAGCCCCAATAACAGATCCAGAACTTGTAATTTTAATAACTCTATATAATCCAACAGGAGAAGGCGGACACCAAGGAGGTGCGTGGTTCATTTTGTCGCTACATTTTAAGCAACATTCAAAAAGTATTACAATTTAGGTTAAAATTAAACAATTAAATCAAAGAGAAAGTGATTTCAGAATTATTTTCTATTTAAAAATATAAAAGGAGTACATGCTATGTCAAAAGAAAATATTATTGGTACAAATTTTATAATGACTAACAGAGATTTGATAACTAAATTTGGAGTGAATTCAGCTGTAATGTTAGGCGAATTATATGGGAGAATGAATTATTTTAGAAAAAGAAATGAATTAAAATTCGGTTACTTTTTTGCGACGAAAGAGAGCATAGAAAACAGTACAAAATTAAGTCCATATAAACAAAGAAAAGCAACATCAATTTTACAAACAGCAGGAATTTTAAATGTAAAACATATAGATATTCCACCAAAGACTTATTATAAAATTAATGAAGAAAAGTTGCTTAAAGTACTGAAAAACTCAGTAATCCACGAGATGAACAATTAGTAATTCGTATTTTAAACAACTAGACGTTGAAGATTTCGATTACAGTATGTTAAAAAAATTAACACAAATAATAAGTAATAATAATAAATAATAACACACACAGGAAAAATTTAAATTAAAGAATATTATTAAAGGCAATTAGGACAACCTGTCCTAATTGAATATATCCTTACAGAGAGTAAAGGCATATAGCAAAAAAGAGTTTATGATTTATAAATAAATAGTTAATTATAAAAGCAAAAGGTGTACAAGTTGTTCACAATTGATATAATCTTACAAAGAGTAAGGCTATATCAATAAAAATATATTATAAAAAATGTATGCCTTTTTGTAATACATTTTTTTTAAAGTAATACTACTAGAAAGCTTTGCTTTCTAATGTTTTATGGAGCGATGTAATACATCTATTCTTGCACTACGAGAAAAAAGTACAAAATTTTGAAAATGGGCAGACTTTATAAATTGAGCACGTTAGAATTAAGTTAGTTGTTCGAACAAGGTGAGTTACAAATAACTTATGCAACCGAATGAAATGAGGTTGTAAATATAAAAAATTAAGTGTAAGGAGATATAAAAAATGCTAAATAATGAAGAATTAAAATCATTTCAAGAGAAATCTGTTGTTGACTCTTGGTATAATAATAGAGCAGAAGATTTATATATACTAAATGATGTCGATAAAAAGAAAATATCAAAAATAACAAAAGGAGAAGATACCTATCCAAAAATAGAAAATGAAATATCTAAAATAGCTAAAGAAAATGACAAGGAAAGGATATTAGAAAAAATAGACAAACATTGCAACAAATTAGTAAATATTGGTGGCTACGAAAACGAGAAGTTTTATAATGTGGATTTATGGATGGAATAAATTTAATTATTGAATGTTTAGAAGGTAAAAATGTTAAGTAAATATGGAATTTTATATAGTAAGTATTTAGAAGAATATAAAACGATAACGTATCAAGAACTGATAATGAATGGAGAAATAAATGATTTTTTAAAATTAAAAGATGAAGAATTTAATTATTTAAAAGATTCTATTATAGGTGAATTAAAAAATAGATATAAGGAACCTAATACAGATAGCTTTATAGAACTAGCAAAATATAATAATTTTATTTATAGCAAAGCAGATGAATTAGTAATTTGGACAATATGTCCAAAAATCATAAAGACATACAGAGAGTAAGAAAATATTACAAAATGTACTTATATAAAATGTCAGACAAAAATCTGACATTTTTTTGAAAATCTGACAAGTTAAAGGCTTTTCCTTTTAGTGTTTTAGGAGTGTGTGTTAGACACATATTCGTGCACTATGTAAAAGATATAGGCATAAAAAATCAAGTTAAAATTTGATTTATTCGTATTTTATAAAATAAATATTATAAAATACATTTACATAAATTGACTTTTTGATAAAAATTTAGTACAATTAAGTTACAAAATTTAGAAAGGTAAAGGTATATCATTATGAGTAATAAACAACGCCCAACTATTGTATTTCAATCTATGCGGTATGAAGAAGAAATAGAATTACTCTCTGATTTTTTATACACTTCTATGTGTGAGCACTCGTTAATTAATATAACATTATTTGATAAATATCCTAAATTACTGAATCAATTTAGCAAAGACTCTAATTATATAGATATTTACAATTTTTGTTATACATATTTGAAAGAAGATTTTGACAACAACTTACAAAGTATTGAACAGAAAATTAAGAATTTTCAAAATATGGTAACTTCTGATATTATCGAGTTACTTATTGTAATTGCAGGAAAATTTGAAACTTATTGGAAAAATACTTGCATTACAGTAAAGGTAGGAAATGTTGCATTTTGCCCTAGATGGATTATAAATAACTCATTTTATATTCCATCTTATATTGAAAATTTTTTAGAGGTCTTATTGCATGAGAGCTGTCACTTTGTTTTTTTTCAAAAATTATTAGAAATAAATCCAAATTATTCTTTTGATAAATTTGAATATCCAAATTTAGAATGGATTTTAAGCGAATTGCTTATTGATATTATTTTAAGAAATAATTTATTTGAAAGCAAAACTCATAGTACAATTAAAGCTTATGATGAATTCTATCAAATTAAAATTAACGGTGTTAATTTAATTGACTGTATAAAAAATATATACAATCAGCAACTTTCTTTTGAAGTGAAGCTACAAAAGAGTTTATCATTTCTTTCTTTTCATAAAGAATTAATATTAAACCGCATATAAAGAAAAGGCTAGAATGTACAATTGTATGTTCTAGTTTTTTCTTGACCACATTAGTAATAAATGATAAAATACATTTGGAGGTAGAATTAAATGAAAAATACAGATTATATAATAAGAGAAATTAAAGAAGATGAAATAGATTATGCTAATAAATTATTAAATAAATTAATAATAGATGAAAAACAATATGATGAAAATATAAATGAAAATTATGTTGTAAATAATTACTATCAAAATAGACAAAATAATTCCATTTTGTTGGTTGCTACGCTAAATAATGAGATTGTTGCTTTTCTTTTTGGATATATAATCGATTCATTAGTATATATAGATAAAAAAGCTATATTAGATGCGTTATATGTTTCCAAAAATCATAGAAAAAAAGGATTAGCAAATTTATTAATAAATAATTTTAAACAATGGTGTATGAAACAAAAAATTGATAATCTTGAACTTACTGTATGTTCAGAAAATGTAGATGCTTTTAATTTATATAAAAACAATGGTTTTGAGATAGAAAAATATACTATGAAATTAAAAATGGAATAAGGAAGCCTATAAAGACTTCCTTATTTCTTGTAGATACTTGTAAAAAGTTACGAATTTTCGTAAAGCTTTTTTAACAACCATACCAAGCTTTTCTTCGTATGAATGCAGAATGGTTTATCAATTTCTTTTCTGCCTCCAAATAAAGCTTCTCCTTGAGCAGGACATCCTCCGCCACAAATGAAAATTCCTTCACACTGAAGACATTCTTCATTAAAAATAGGAGATCGGTACTTCCAAAAAGTTGCTTCTTGGCTTTTAACAGCTTCATCAAATGTCATATCATAGATATTGCCAATTACATATTTATCTGTTTTAGAATAGCAATGGCAAATACTTAAAATTCCATCTGGTCTCACGGTTATCTGGTTGCATCCAACGGACGCACAATCAGAAAACTTAAATCTTGAATCTTTAAAGCTTTCCAACTTTCTGAACTGACGATCTTCAACAAGACCTTTTGCAACATATAATTTTTCAAAGGATTCAATCAAGAAATCGCTCTGATTTTCATATGTTTTTTTCCAACAGCCGTCATCGGTAGAAAAATGATAAAGGTTATATGCAATTCCATTTACCTTCATATTTTTCAGCCATTCAATTACATCTTCCTTATTTTTTATAAAGGTATCTGAAAGTGTAATCGAAAAACCAAAATCAATTCCCTTTGAATTAAGAAGATCAACTGTATGTAAGACTCTATCATAAACACTTTTATCTGAAGCACGATAGATTCTATTTTCGTCATTAATCTCCTTTGGACCATCAATAGAAATTCCAACTTTTATGCTATATTCAGCAATAAAGTTTGCTTTTTCCTCGTCAAGTAATGTTCCATTAGTAACCATAGAAACAACTACATTGATTCCAGTATTCTCAGTCATTTTTTTTGTATACTTTGCAATTTCTTTGACACAGCTCCAGTTTGTAAGTGGCTCACCACCATAAAGAATGATTTCAGCCTCTTTTAAACCAACATTTTTTAAATGTTCAATATATCTTTCAATTGCAAGGTGTGCTGTTGCCTCTGACATATTATGCTCAATTTTGTTGTTGCAAACATTGTTTTCTATATAACAATATTTACATGCAAGGTTACAACTTGTTGTTAAAATCAAATACATAATATGCAAGTTTGTACTTTCTTTAAAGTACTGTTCCTTCAGTCTTTCATAAGCTAATTCGTCTGTAGAATCATTTTCTACATAGATTCCTTTGCTTTTGAGTAGCTTGGTTTCAAAATGAAGATTCTGAATTTTAGTCAATTCTTCTCTTGTTACAAATACTACATCCATAACAAGTCGATTGTAGACAGCAAAAACATCGTCCTCAATCTGAACAACTGTAAAAAATTTTGAAAGTTTCATAATGTGTACCTCCTAGATGTTATAGTTATTTTTTACACTGGTTTATAATATCTCATCTTCTACAAAGATGTATATATATTATAATGTAATTTACATAATTTGTCAAGAAAGCTTGTTTTTTGATTATATCTTGATTTTTATTATAGTGTTTTTTAGAGTTTTTTATAAAAACCACAATAAAATACTTGACATAATTTAGAAAATATGATAGAATGATAATCGCTAAACAAATAATATGCTTGTCAACATTTCTCAAATTTGAGAAGGTTATCTTAGGTTTTTCCTAAGTTAATATATAACCTTAACATTATATTTTTTCATCAAAAGGAGGTAAAGGTTATGAAGTGTGTTGACACCAAAAAGGTTGCAGACTCCATGGTTAAGCCTATGTCTTTTGCGAGCACATGTAGATGTGCAAGCTTATGTCAGGGCGGTGGAGTAAACTGCAAAGGTTGTCAGGATCAGAATGCTGATGTAACTTCCGTTAAGGAAACCTACAAAACAGCGGACTAATTCCTCGACTATGACATCAACTGATGTCGAACTGGGAGGTGGTTAGAAATAATCACCTCTTTTGAATAAATTTATTAAAATGTTAATAAATTTGGCAAGAGTGTTTATTTAAAATAATAAGATATACAAGTAATAAAAATAACTAGAAATTAGTAAAACAACTAATATCTAGTTATTTTTTTGCAAATTTATAAAAAAATAAAAAATTTTTTGAAAATTTCCGGTTTTTTAGTTTTAAGTGGCATTTACCTAGTAAAGAGAAAAAAGTAATAAAATTTTTCTCAACATAATAAACTTAAATATCAAAAATAAAAGAGGTAATTGAAATATGAAACAAAAATTTGAATGTTTAGTTAATAATAAAAACTTATATCAATTGCAAGTTGGAAATATGACTGTCGAATTTAAATATTCTGAAAATGATAAAAAAATTAATGAATGCATGATAAATATTTTAAAACAAAAAAGCAAATTGGGCTGATTTTTCTAATTGAACACGTTACACTATAAAAGAAGGGAGGTAAAAAATTAATGGCTGGTCGAAAATCAAAATATTCTTCAGAAAATTCAAACACAAAAGAAACAAAAAACTGGTCAGTCGCAGTATATATAAGACTTTCACAAGAAGATAGCGACAACGGAGAAAACAAGCAAGAAAGCAATAGTATTACAAGTCAAAAGGCGTTGTTAAATGAATTTATTGAAGAACATGATGATTTGATTGTCTATGATACTTATATTGATGATGGTTATACAGGAACAGACTTTAATAGACCTGGATTTCAAAGATTGCTAGAAGATATGAGAAAAGGAAATATTAATTGTGTTCTAGTTAAAGACTTATCAAGACTTGGAAGAAACTATATAGAAGTTGGAAATTATATAGAGCAAATATTTCCTTTATTTAATATTAGATTTATTGCCATAAATGATAGTGTAGACAGCTTTAAAAATCCTACAAGTACGAATACAATATTAGTTCCATTTAAGAATTTAATAAACGATGAATATTGTAGAGATACATCAATAAAAATAAGGTCCGCACTAAATGGAAGAAAAAAGAAACGGAGAATTTGTGGGAGCTTTTCCATCATATGGATATATAAAGAATCCAGAAGATAATCATAAGTTAATTATAGATAAGGAATCAGCCGAAATTGTAAGAAAAATTTTTGAATGGAAAGTAAATGAAGGATTAGGAAATTTAAGTATATGTCATAAACTAAATGATATGGGCGTCTTAAATCCAACAGGCTATAAAAAGAAGAAGTTAAATCAAAACTATAATAATTTTCAAATAATGCAAGAAGATTATTCATGGTGTCCATCAACTGTCAGAAATATCTTAAAAAATGATATTTATATAGGAAATATTACGCAAGGCAAAAGGAGAGTAAAAAGCTATAAAGTTCATAAAGTAGAACAAGTACCAGAAGAAGAATGGATTACAGTAAAAAATATGCATGAGGCAATTATAGATAAAGAATTATTTGAAAAAGCACAAGGTATGAGAAAAGTTGATGCTAGGGTACAAAATAGTGGAAAACTAAGTATGTGGGCTGGAATACTAAAATGTGCAGATTGTGGAAGAGCGATGCATAAGAAATATTGTAAAAACAAAAGAGGTACTGTTTATGAATATTACATATGTGGTACATACAGAAAAAAATCAAATAAGTTATGCACAAAACATACTATAAAAGTGGAAGAATTAGAAAATGCAGTGCTTACAGCTATTAAATTACATATAGAATTACTTGTTGATACTGAAAAAATATTAGAGCAGATTAATAAATCAAACACTAAAAAATTAGCACGTGAAAATATGGAAAATATTAAAAGAACAAAAGAAAAGGAAATAGAAAAAATAAGCAATTTAAAAAGATGTTTATATGAAGATTGGAAAAATGAATATATAACTAAAGAAGAGTATTTGGAGTATAAACAAAAATATGAACAGGATATTGATAGAATAAAAGAAATGATGAAAAATCTAGATAAACAAAAAGAAAAAGAAGAAGAAATTATAAATGGAAATAGTAAATGGATAGAAAATTTTAAAGTACATAAAAATATAACAGAATTAGACAGAGATGTTATAACAGAGTTAATTGATTACATAGAGATTCATGAAGATAAAAAAATTACAATTCATTTTAAATTTATGAATGAATTAAACAGTATTTTAGAATACATAGATGAGGAAAATAAAACAAGTATCTTTGAAAAGATAAAAGAGGCATAATTGTAGTGACAAAATACACCAAGGAGGAGGCATAGCAGCACCAGTAGCTTCTAAGGTTTTGACAGATGTGCTTGCTTATTTGGAAGTGAAAAAGGATAATCAAACAGAAGAAGATGTGCTAGAAGAAGTTGAAATTCCTGAGCTAAGAGATAAAACAATAAAAGAAGCAAAAAGTATTTTAAAGGATTTAGGCTTAGAACTGATATTGAAAGAAGAAAAAGAAGATGATGTTAAAGAAAAAATAATTATGGAACAATTGCCAAAACCACGGAGTAAAAGTTATAAAAGGAAGCAAAGTAGAGGTGCAAATTTAAAAAAATAATGTAAAATTATGCGATAAATATATACAAAAAGAAAAAATAATTATATAATGTAAAAGTAAAAATCTATGAGTTGGGAGATGTAAGAATGGAACTAAAAAAAATATTATCTGGCTTGCAAGGTTTAAAAGCAAAAGGTAATTTAGATTTAGACATAAAATCATTAGAAAGTGATTCAAGGAAAGTAAAGGAAAATTCGATGTTTGTAGCAATAAAGGGATTTGATACAGACGGGCATAAATATATAGCAGATGCAATAGAAAAAGGCGCAACTGCCATTATGGTAGAGGAAGGAACAGACTTAAAGAAAATAAAATTGCCAGAAGGAGTAACTTTAATTGTAGCTCCAAATACAAGATATAGTTTGGCAATATGTGCAAGCAATTTTTATAAAAATCCAGCTAAAAAGCTAAAAATAGTTGGAATTACAGGAACAAAAGGTAAAACAACAACAACATTTATGATAAAATCTATATTAGAAAAACAAGGCAAAAGAGTAGGATTAATAGGAACCATTGCTAAATATATAGGAGATAAAAAACTAGAAGATAGCGATAGAACAACGCCTGATAGCCTAGAACTTCACAAATTATTTGCTCAAATGGTAAAAGAAAAAGTAGATGTAGTTGTAATGGAAGTATCTTCTCAAAGCTTAAAATTAGATAGAGTTGCAGGAATAGAATTTGATGTTGGAGTATTTACAAACTTTTTAAGAGACCATATAAGTCCAAAAGAACATCCAAATATGGAAGATTACTTTAATTCAAAATTAAAAATGTTTAGTATGTGCAAAAAAGCCTACATAAATGGAGATGATTTACAGGTTCAAAAATTAACAAAAATGGATTTACCTTGCGAAATAAAAACATATGGAATAGATAATCCATGTAATGTACTTGCAAAAGATATTACAGTAACAAGTGCATCAGTTGATTTTAAAGTAAAAATAGGCGAAAAAAATGAAAGAGTAAAAACAGGAATACCAGGAAGATTTAGTGTATATAATTCACTAGCAGCAATTTGCGTAGCTACTGAATTTGGAGCTAATGCTGACCAAATAAAAGAAGCTCTATTAGCAGTTAGAGTACCAGGAAGAAGTGAACTTGTAGACAACAAAAAAGGACTAACAATAATGATAGATTATGCTCATTCACCAGAAAGTTTGGAAAGCATATTAACAGCGGTAAAAGCGTATACAAGAGGAAGATTAATATCCGTATTTGGATGTGGTGGAGATAGAGATAGTACGAAAAGACCAATTATGGGAGAAATATCAGGAAGAATTGCTGATTTTTCAATAATTACATCAGATAATCCGAGAACAGAAAAACCAGATGAAATAATAAAAGAAATAGAAACAGGAATGAAAAAGACAAATGGAAAATATGTATGTATAGAAAACAGAAGAGAAGCAATAAAAGAAGCCATAAAAATGGCAAATAAAACAGATGTTATTGTTTTAGCTGGAAAAGGACACGAACCATACCAAGAAATAAAAGGGGTAAAACATCCTTTTGACGAGAGAGTAATAGTAAAAGAAGTAATAGAAGAATTATAAGTAAAAGTGAGGAGTGAGATTTTTGGACTTTCAGGTAAAAGTATTGCTATTATCCTTTGCTATAACTGTTATAGAATCTATTATAATAATACCTATTTTAAGAAGATTAAAAGTGGGTCAAACAGAAAGAACTGATGGACCACAATCACATATAGTAAAAGAAGGAACTCCAACAATGGGTGGACTAATTATAATGATAAGTGTTATACTCACCTCAGCGAGTGGTTTCCTCTATTACTATCATAGAGATATAGATGTGGCAATGAAAATATTTCCACTTGTACTTATGGCATTAGGATTTGGAACAGTAGGCTTTATAGACGATTTTAAAAAAGTTGTATTAAGAAATACCGTAGGCTTAAAACCAGCATATAAAATGTTGGGATTACTATTGGTAGCGGTAATATATGTATATTATTTATTAAATGTACTAAAAATTGGAACAGCAACGTATATTCCATTTTTTAAAGTATATATAGAATTGCCAGTATGGGTGTATGTACCATTTGCAATATTTGTAATACTTGCAATAACAAATGCTATAAATTTAACAGATGGAATAGATGGATTAGCAACAAGTGTAACAGCAATAATAATGACATTTTTAACAGTCATATCAATAATATTCGATATAAAAGAAGTAACTGTATTTGGAAGTGTAGTAGTAGGAACTTGTTTAGGATTTTTACTATTTAACTTACATACTGCGAAAGTAATAATGGGAGATACAGGTTCACTACTGCTGGGTGGAGTAGTAGCCGGTATAGCATTATATTTTAGAATGCCTTTAATATTGTTATTAGTGGCAATAATACCAACATTAGAAACAATATCTGTAATGCTACAAGTAGGATATTACAGAAAAACAGGAAGAAGAATATTTAAAATGGCACCAATACACCATCATTTAGAATTGTGTAATTGGAAAGAAAACAAAATCGTTTCAGTGTTTAGTGTAGTAACATTAGTTGCTTGTATAATTGCACTATATGCAGTTTAAAAGAAAGGAGAGGACGATGGCAAACACTAAAAAAGAAGAATATAAAGCAAAACCGGTAGACTTTATTCTATGTATAACTGTGCTTTTGCTATTAGCACTAGGGATAATAATGGTCTTATCAGCAAGCTCGCCATCAGCATTTTCCGAAACAGGCGACAGTTACACTTATGTAAAAAAACAAGCAATATCAGCGGTAATAGGGCTTGTAGCAATGTTTATTATATCTAAAATAGATTACAGAATTTACAAACATTTTTATAAAGTAGCATACATAGGCTCAATAGTGCTACTTGCAATGGTTCCACTAATTCGGAACATCATCTGGACGGAGCTAAAAGATGGATAAATCTTGGTTTTACAACATTTCAACCATCAGAACTTGCTAAAATAGGATTTATTGTGTTTTATGCTGCATATTTAGAGAAAAATAGAGATAAACTAAAAAATATTTTTCATGGATTTTTTATACCATTTATGTACTTAGTACCAGCAGTGCTTATATTAGTATTATTCCAAGAGCATTTTAGTGCAACATTAATAATAGTAGCAGTAACATCGATAATGATGATAGTTGCAGGAAGTAAAATATCACACTTTTTAACAGTAGGTCTTGCAGGAGGAATAATGGGAGTTATATTCCTATTTACAAAAGGTGCAGGATTTAGAATGGATAGAATTCAAGCATGGCTAGATCCTTGGGCAGACCCAACAGGAGATGCCTGGCAGTCAATACAAAGTTTATATGCAATAGGTTCGGGAGGACTTTTTGGAGCAGGTCTTCGGACAAAGCAAGCAAAAATATTTATACATACCAGAACCACACAATGACTTTATTTTCGCAATATTAGCAGAAGAATTAGGCTTTATAGGTTGTGCAGTAGTAATATTACTTTTCGCAATATTTATATGGAGAGGAGTAATAATTGCAATGAAAGCACCAGATATGTTTGGAAGCCTATTAGCAGTTGGAATTACTGCTTTGATAGGATTACAGGCAATTATAAATATTGCAGTTGTAACGGCAAGTATACCAGTAACAGGTATGCCACTTCCATTTTTTAGTTATGGAGGTACAGCACTTATTATATTGCTTTGTGGTGTACGGAGTATTGCTGAATATTTCAAGAACAAACAGCAAAGTGTAAAAAAAATACAATGGAGGGAAAAATAATGAAAGTTATAATTGCAGCAGCAGGAACTGGTGGGCATATAAATCCAGGAATTGCAATTGCAAATAAAATTCAAGAAGAAGAAAAGTCAGAAATAATATTTATAGGAACAGATAGAGGAATAGAAAAGGATTTAGTCCCAAGAGCAGGATATAAATTAAAAACAATAGAAGCATACGGACTTAGCAAAAAAATAAACATGACAAATATAAAACATACAATAAAAACTATAAAATCTGTAAAAAAAGCAAAACAAATAATAGAAGATTTTAAACCAGATATTGTAATAGGAACAGGAGGATATATTTGTGGACCTGTGCTAACAGCTGCAAGAAAATGCCATATTCCAACAGCTTTGCATGAAAGCAATTCATTTCCAGGGCTAGCTGTAAAAATTCTGGCTAAGAAAACAGATGTGGTTTTTGTAGGATTTAAAGAAGCAAAAGAAAATTTGAAAAATGCAAAAAAAGTTGTTGTAACAGGAACTCCAACTAAAATTAAGAAATTAAAAATTAATGATATGGAAAAATATTTCTTAAAAGAAAAGCTGGAACTAGATCCAGAATTACCAGTTGTTCTAGTGTTCGGGGGAAGTCAAGGCGCTAAAAAAATAAATGACGCAATGGTAGAACTTATAAAAAATGAACAGATTTTAAATTATCAAATAATATGGGCAGTTGGACAGAAAAATTATGAAGAAGTAAGGAACGAACTAAAACAAAGCGATTTAGATATTGGGAAAATTCATAATGTTAATATTTTACCTTATATATACAATATGGAAGAAGTAATGAATGTTTCTGATTTACTTATTTGTAGAAGTGGAGCAATAACTATAACCGAAATTGCAAAACTTGGGAAACCAGCAATATTTATTCCACTTCCTAATGTTAGTCAAAACCATCAAGAAAAAAATGCCAGAGTACTAGAAAAAATAGGAGCTGCGAGAATTGTTTTAAATAATGATGTGACAGCAGAAAAATTAAAACAAGAAATAAATAGTGTAATAACAGATAAGGATTTGCTAAAACAAATGGGAGAAAAAGCAAATAGTATAAACATAGATGATGTTGAAGATAGAATTTATACTGAAATAAAAAAATGCACACAAAAATAGTCATAAAATAATAGCTTTATTATAAAATTATATATAATAAAGCTATTATTTTTTTATTTATTTTTGTTACAAACTTATAACAAAAACATTTCTGGAATTTTAAGTTTTTATGACGTGATGTAAGAAAAATGTAGAAAATTGTCGACCAAGGAGTTAAAAGAGAAAATCGTAAACAAACTTGTAAAATCATGCGAACGATTTTCCTTGCGCATATGAAAAAAAGAGTATATAGTAGAAATTACCAAAAATAAAAGGGGGTTTTATTTTGACGTACGGAAGATATTTATATGGAGAAATACTATTAAGGGAGGAGTTGCTAAGGAAGAATAAGATTTATCATAATGTGGAGTTGGAGTATTATAAGATAACAAATGGAAATGAGAATTTTAAATATGGAATTGAAGTAGTAAAAAAAGAATATATGGATAATGAGATAAAGCAAGAGAATAGTGTAGTAGAGATGTTAACTTCTAGTGAGGAAAAAGTGGATAAGATTTTGGAAAAGCTCAAAAATAATGCAGTTACGCCAACTACGTTGGAGTATGTGATTGCGGATATGTTGGCTTAGGGGAGAAAAATTTGACATATATTTTAATTGATGGTATAATAGTTGCAACGGCGGAAAAAAGTATAATTTCAATGACATTAAAAAACCCAGGAAGGGCAAATTCCTGGGTTCTCGCTATTTATGTAAGTTTTTATATATTTCTATTACTAGAAGTATAATATCAATTATAATAGCGATAGCTTTAAGTATAATTTCAATGAACATTACTCGCCTCCTTTCTCACAATTGAAAGGCAAGTATAATAATAATACAATTATTGATATTTGTCAATGAGGAAATTTGAGTTATTTAGGGGGCTTTACTTCTTGTTTTTTTTGGGGTATAATTGAAAAATAGTAAATTTTGAAATAGGAGAATGATATGGCGGATAAGTTGATTATTGTGGAGTCCCCTGCTAAGGCTAATACAATTAAGAAGTTTTTGGGTGGAAGCACTAAGGTTGTGGCTTCTATGGGACATATTAGAGATTTACCTAAGTCTAAGATGGGTATTGATATTGAGAATGATTTTGAGCCTCAGTATATTAATATTAGGGGTAAGGCTAGTTTGATTAAGGAACTAAAAAAAGATGCGAAGAATGCTAAAAAAGTTTATTTGGCAACTGACCCTGACCGTGAGGGAGAGGCTATTGCTTGGCATTTGGCATATATTTTGGATATTCCAGAGGATGCTGTTTGTAGAGTTACTTTTAATGAAATTACAAAAGAGGCAGTTCAAAAGGCTGTAAAAAATCCAAGAAAGATTGATAAAGATTTGATTGATGCTCAACAGGCTAGAAGAATTTTGGATAGAATTGTTGGATATAAGATTAGCCCTGTGCTTTGGAAAAAGGTTAAAAGAGGACTATCAGCAGGTAGAGTTCAGTCTGTGGCTGTTAAATTGATTGTAGATAGAGAAGAAGAAATTGATAATTTTGTTCCAGAAGAATATTGGAATATATATGCTAAATTATCTAAAAAAGTTGATAATAAAAAGAAAACTTTTGAAGCTAAACTTACTGGCAAGAATAATAAAAAAATCGAGATGCACTCAAAAGAAGATGTTGATAAGATTTTAGCTGATATTGAAAATGAAAAATATATTGTAGAAGATGTTAAAAGAACTGATAAAAAAAGAAGTCCTGCACCACCTTTTACAACAAGTACAATGCAACAAGAGGCTTCAAGGAAACTTGGTTTTACTTTGAAAAAGACAATGTCTGTTGCTCAAAGATTATATGAAGGTATTAAAATACCAGAAAGAGGTAGTATAGGTCTTATAACATATATGAGAACTGATTCTACAAGAATTTCTGTTGAGGCAAGAGAGTCTGCTAAAAAGCAAATTGAAAAAGAATATGGAAACGAATATTATGAAAATCGTTTTTATAAAACAAAAGCTGATGCGCAAGATGCCCATGAGGCAATTAGACCTACTTATGCTGATTTAGTGCCAGATAAGATAAAGGAGTCGCTAACAGCAGATGAGTACAAATTATACAAATTGATATATAACAGATTTTTAGCAAGTCAAATGGCTTCTGCTGTGTTTGATACAGTTTCTGCTTCTATTAAAGCTGGCGAATATAATTTTAAAGCAAATGGCCAAACACTTAAATTCGCTGGATTTATGGCATTATATGTTGAATCTGTTGATAATGAAAAAGAAGAAAAATATATTAGTTTGCCTGAACTTGAAGTTAATGAAGAAGTGAAAAGAGAAAAAATTGAGTCTAAGCAAAGTTTTACAGAACCACCACCAAGATATACAGAAGCAAGTTTAGTTAAAGCTTTGGAAGAAAAGGGAATAGGTAGACCAAGTACATATTCTCCAACTATTACAACTATTCTAGAAAGAAGATATATAGAGAAAAAGCAAAAACAATTGCATCCTACTGAACTTGGAAAAGTTGTAAATAAACTACTTGTAGAAAACTTTAAGGATGTTTTAGATGTTGAGTTTACAGCAAAAATGGAAGACCAATTTGACGAGATAGCAGAAGGAAAAGAACAATGGAAAAAAGTAATTGAGGAATTTTATGGCCCTTTTGAAAATATAGTAGAAAAGGTTGAAAAAGAATTAGAACATGTAAAATTAGAAGACGAAGTTTCAGATGTTCCTTGCGATAAATGTGGCAGAATGATGGTTATTAAATATGGTAGATATGGAAAATTTTTGGCTTGTCCTGGATATCCAGAGTGTAAAAATGCTAAGCCTTTTGTAGAAACCATAGATGTTCCTTGCCCTAAATGTGGAGGGAAAGTGCAAATTCGTAAGACTAAAAAGAAAAGAAACTACTATATTTGCGAAAATAACCCAGGTAGTTGTGATTATATCTCTTGGAATAAACCTAAAAAGGAGAAAGCATAAAAATGGACGAAGTTATTGTTATAGGTGGAGGTTTGGCCGGATGCGAGGCTGCTTATCAAGTTGCTAAAAGAGGAATAAAAGTAAAATTATATGAAATGAAACCTAAAAAGTTTTCTCCTGCTCATTCTAATGAAAATTTAGCTGAAATAGTATGTAGTAATTCATTTAAATCAAATGCTATCACTAATGCTTGTGGACTTTTGAAAGAAGAACTTAGAAGATTAGATTCATTGCTTATTAAAACTGCTGACGAAAATTCTGTACCAGCAGGACAGGCATTGGCAGTAGATAGAGAAAAATTTGCAGAAGCTGTAACTAAAAAAATAAAAGAAATAGAAAATATAGAAGTAATAAATGAGGAAATAACAGAAATTCCAAAAGATAAAATTGTAATAATAGCAACAGGTCCTTTAACATCTGAAAGTTTGTCTAAGCAAATTGCGAGTTTAACAGGACAAGATAAGCTATATTTCTTTGATGCAGCAGCTCCTATTATAGAAAAAGAAACAATAGATATGCAAATTGCATTTTGGGGAGATAGGTATGGCAAAGGAGATAGCAATTATATCAATTTGCCTATGAATGAACAAGAATACAAAGAATTTTATAATGAACTTGTAAATGCAGAAGTTGTAACATTGCACAATTTTGAAAAAAGAGAAATTTTCGAAAGCTGTATGCCAATTGAAATAATGGCCAAAAGAGGTGAAGACACATTAAGATATGGCCCACTAAAACCAGTTGGCTTTACAGATCCAAGAACAGGCAAAAGACCATATGCAATTGTTCAATTAAGGCAAGATAACAAAGAAGGTACATTATTTAATATGGTAGGATTTCAAACCAATTTAAAATTTGGAGAACAAAAAAGAGTGTTTAGCAAAATTCCAGGACTAAAAAATGCCGAATTTGTAAAATATGGTGTAATGCACAGAAATACATATATAAATTCAAGCCTATTGCTAGATAGAACATACAATTTAAAACAAAATAATAATATATACTTTGCAGGACAAATAACAGGAGTTGAAGGCTATGTAGAGTCGATTTCATCTGGATTAGTAGCAGGAATAAATGTTGCAAACCAAATATTAGGAAAACCAAAGCAAATTTTCCCGGAAGAAACGGTAATAGGGAAACTTGCAGATTATATCAGTACAGAAAATGCAAAATTCCAACCAATGAATGCAAACTTTGGAATTTTACCGGAATTACCACAAAAAATAAGAGATAAACAAGAAAGATATCAAGCCTTAGCAGATAGAGCTTTGGCAGAAATTGAAAAAAGCATGAAAAAGTTTTAAAAAGGTCTTGAAATTTGTTAAATCTGTATGGTAAAATAATTTTGAAATGAACAAAAACAAAGGAGAAAGAGTAAGTATGAACGAGAAAATCGCTGAAAGCCTTGGCGTTGTACACACACACACACACATTTTATTACTAAATAAAAAAATAAATAAATTTGATATAGAGAAGGCAACTAGACTT
>USMK01000018.1 GCA_900555835.1 uncultured Clostridium sp. | reverse complement strand
ATCTGGTATCCAATTAGTATCAAATGGAGATGGAACATACAAATTAAGCAAGTAAAGAAAATAAAAATGTAGAGAAAGGATAACGTTTAACAGGCCTTGCGTCTGTTAACGTTCAAATATAAAAATAATGAGTGTAATAAATATGGCAAGAACAATAAAAGAAATCCATCCTTGTGATGTAATTTGTTATAAAGTAGGAGCATTTTATAATTGCTTTGGAAAAGATGCTTATGTATTATCTTATGTATTTAAATATAAAATAAAAAAGGACAGCAAAATTGCAACTTGCGGTTTCCCAAAGGGCGGATTGGTAAAGGCTATGGCAAAACTAGAACAAAATAAAATAAATTATTTAATAATAGATACGAGAAATAATTATGATGTAGATTATAAAATGGACTTTAAGAATTTGAATACATATGAGGAAAAACTAAAAAAAGCAAAAAAATATGTAAAGATAATAGAAAAAATAAACAAAATTCAGGAAAACTTAGAGGAAAACATAGAAAATGATAATATAGAAGAAACAATAAAAAGGATAGAAGAAATAGTATATGCAAACAGAAAAATTTAAAATAATTCAGTTTATAAGGGAGTTTATAATAATGACAGATCAACAAATGGACAATTTCCCTAAAAAAGACATTGAATTAAAAAATAGAATTAGAACAAACTTATATGATATCTTGGAACTAGCATATGAAGCAAATACAGCAATAGATATTGAATATAAAAAGCAATTATTGCTAAAAGTAATTGCTAAAATAAAAGTAGTAGATTTTTTGCTTAACCTATCATATGATAAAGCCGTTATTACTCAAAAAAAATATTATAAATTTGGTAATAAATTGGATGACATAGTAAAATATACTACTGGATGGATAAAGTCATTAAATTAGGGTATGGTTGAATATGGCTCGCCTCTCCGTCTGCTAATAACAACAACAATTTGCTTAACGTGAACTACAACGGCAACGTGAACAACAACAATTATAACAACAACAATGGCGTTCGTCCCTTAGCTTCTAAAAAACTGTGGTTATTTTCTACTAAGGTAGAATAAGAGAAGTTTTAGATAGAAACAAACCAATATCCTTTAATTAGCCATTGGCTAACTATAAAATAAAAATAGATAGTTAAATTTGTTAGTAAATATTAATTGAAGGGGAGTTTAACTTATTACTGTTTTTAGGTAGTGCTATTATTAGTGCTATCTTTTTTTATTTTGAAAATTGAACTAGTGTTACATAATTGTTTATAACAGATTACACTTGAAACAAAGCTATTTAATGATAGTTTATTGTTTTGGTATAAGTAATATCTTGCTTTTAGTTTTCTCTTTACATTTCTATATCTAGAATATTTACCTTTTGTATTTCTTCCTAAATATAAAAAATTATTGGTGTTTTTATAAATTCTGGTTTTGCGATTTAATGATAAGTTTTCTTTGGTTAAAAAAGCTTTAATTTCTTTTAAGCAGTAATTTAAGTAATCTTTGCTGTGATGAAATAACAAAAAGTCATCTTGATAGCGAACATAATATTTTATTTTTAATGTTTCTTTTATAAAATGGTCTAAATCATTCAAATAGAAAATAGCAAGAATTTGACTGGTCATAGAACCTATATATAAACCTTTTAAATTACTATCAATTATATCGAATACAATTTTTAAAGAATCTTTATCTTTAATACGTCTACGTAATTTTTGTTTTAAAATATCATGATCAATACTAGCAAAGAATTTGCTTATATCACATTTTAAAATATAATAGGATTTGTATTTAATCTTACATTTTTTATGAAATGTATTAGCTAATTCTAGACCTTTATGTGTTCCCATATTTTTTCTACTAGCAACATTCACATCAAGTAAACAAGGCAAAAGTGCAGGATAGAGTATAAAACGAGAAACCAAATGATTAATAATTTTATCTTGAACATTTTGACTAACAATTTGCCTTTCTTTTGGATCGTAAATTTTAAATGTATTATAAGGACCAACAATATATTTTTGGTTTTCTAGAATGTTATGAATTCTAGAAATATAAACCGATTTGTATTCCCTCAAATTTTCTACTCTACGTTTATTATGTGTATTTTTTAAAACCTCATTATATGCTAAAAGAATATTATCAAATTCATAAATATTTTTGTATAAATTTCCAAGTCTTTTCAAATTGAACACCTCCTAGAATAGAAGTTTATCAAAGTTAAAAAGAAAAAAATGTCGAAGATTGTCGGAAATTCATGGAAAAAATTTCGAGAAAAGTATTTACAATTATGTAAATATGTAGTATCATAATGTAAATTATTTTTATACATAAAAATTCAAATAAGGATTAAGTCTAATTAATCTAAATCGCAACTTAGTATGAACAGGATAATTAAGGCAATTTCAGCCTAAGAAAATCAAGAAATTAAGAATTAAATAATGTATATGTGAAAAGAATGTTTCGATATTTATACTTATCTTAAAAATAGAGAAAGCTATATAAAAACATAGATTTTATACTACCAGACGAGTATTGCAAAAAGTATTGAAACAATTTACTATCACGATATATAATAAAAGGAGGAATTATTATTGACTGAAAAAGTACCACAAAGTGATATTATCTTTAAAAATCTATTTTCTGCAAAAAGAAACGAAGATTTATTAGTAGATTTTTTAGAAAGCATATTGCAAATAAAAATTGAAAAAATCGAAACTCAAAAAGAAGTTGAACCAGAAATTCACAATATTGAAGAAAAGCAAGGTCGACTAGATATTAAAGCGACTGTAAATGACGAATTAATAGTTGATGTTGAAATGCAAAATACCAATTACAAAGATACAGAGAAAAGAGCAGTATTTTATGCAGGATGCCTAATTCGAGATTGCATAAAACCAAAAGAAGATTATCAAAACATTAAAGATATTGCAGTAATATGGATTTTGGATTACGAATTAGAAACTGAAAACAAAGAATACTTTACAAGAACCAAAACTGTTGAAGATAAATATTGCAAATACGAAATAATAAGAGGCGTAAAATATTACTTTATAGAGTTGCCAAAATTTAGAAGAATGGTAACAAATAAGTTAAAAACCAATTTAGAAAATTGGTTAGCATTTATAGATTATAAAAGGAAGGATTTGATGGAAATGGCAATGAACCAAAATGAAAAAATAAGAAGAGCCAATGAAGAATACGAATATTTAACAGGAGATGAAGCTGTAAAAAGGAGAGAAGAACTAAGAAACAAAGCCCTTCGAGACGAGGCCGCAGCCAGAAGATGTGGTAGAGAAGAAGGCGAGGAGGCTGGAATTGTAATAGGAAGGGCTTTGGGAAAGAAAGATGGCGAAATAAAAGCAAAAATGGAAACTGCTAAAAATATGCTTAAAGATAAGATTGATAAGAAAAGCGTAATTAAATATACAGGGTTAAGCTTAAAAGAAGTAGAAAAACTAGCAATATCAAACTAAATTGCATTAAATAAAATTATTTCTAATTGCCTATTGAAGTTGAAGATGTGAGTAGAATAGAAATAAAATAAAAGAAGCCTTTTTGGTATATTGGCTTCTTTTTTTACAACTATTCACATTCGTTGTTGTTTTGTTCACTATTTTTTTGATTATTGTTTTTGTTAGATTTATTGTTTTTGTTCTTTTTACTTTCTTTATTTTTTCCCATTGTGAGGCACCTCCTTAATTTGTTGGTAGTATTATTTTGGCATTTTTTAGATAAAATATACATAAGATTTTTAAAATATGTTATAGGTTTACTTCCCATATAATCTGTGATAAAATATCTATAAATTGGATAGGAAGTGTTGTTATGGAAAAAAATATTGTTATTGGAATTGAAGGCTTAGTTGGAAGCGGAAAAACTACAATTTGTAGAGAATTAACGAAAAAAATTCCAAATGCTGTTTTTCTAAATGGAGGAAACTTATATAGAGCAATTGTGTATGTAATGCTAAAAAATGCAGGAAGCCTTGATGCCATCAAGAATAATGCTAGCAATATAGATATTAAGCTGATTATGGATAAATTACAAATAAAAATGGTAATAGAAGATGGAGAAACAAACTTTTACTATAAAAATGAAAAATTAAAAGAAGAAGATTTGCAGTCAGAAGAATCATCTCTTGCTGTTTCTAATGTTGGAGGAGTTGCTGATAATAAAGGACTATTTGAATTTGCAAGAAATATTATAGATAATCTAAAAAAAGAGCATACTGTAATAATTTCTGGAAGAAGTATTATGAAAATTTATCCAGATACAGATTATCACTTTTTTATTACTGCCACATTAGACGAAAGAGTTAGAAGAAAATGCATACAATATGGTACAGAAAATATTGAAGAAATAAAGGCAAACATTCAAACAAGAGATAATTTGCAAGAAAAAGCAGGATTTTATGACAAATCTGATAAAACAATAGAAATAGATGTTACAAATTGTGCAAATGCTAGTGAAGCAATTGACAATATGCTAGAATATATTAAATAGGAGGTGCTTTTTGCCGTGGAATGGAAAAATGAAAAATTAGAGGAATTTTTTAATTACATAAGAAATCGTAAAATTGCAATAATAGGCTTGGGAGTAAGTAATATTCCACTTTTGAGTTATTTGCACGACCTAGGGGCTAAAATTACAGTTTTTGATAATAGAACAATAGATAACATAGATAAAAACATTATGGATATTATAACAAATAACAATATTGAATTTTCATTCGGAAAAAATAATTTATCTAAATTAAATGGATTTGATATTATATTTCGTTCACCAACTTGTAGAGAAGACTGGCCAGAACTTGTAAAAGAAGCCAAAAGAGGTGCGATAATTACATCTGAAATAGAAATGCTTATGGAATTATGCCCAGGTACAATTATTGGAGTTACTGGAAGTGACGGAAAAACCACAACAACAAGTTTGATATATGAAATCGTAAAAAAACAAGGATTTAACTGCTATTTAGGTGGAAATATAGGAATACCACTATTTACTAAAATTCAAGAAATGAAACCAAATGATATGGTAATTCTTGAACTTAGTAGTTTTCAACTAATGAATATTCATACAAGTCCGAATATAGCTGTTATAACAAATATTTCGCCAAATCATTTAGATTTCCATAAGTCTTATGAAGAATATATAGAAGCTAAAAAGAACATTTTTAAATATCAAAATGAAGATGGAATCTTAGTATTAAATTATGATAATGAAATAACAAGAGAATGTGCAAAAGAAGCCAAAGGAAAAGTAATCTTTTTTAGCAGAGAAAATAAGTTAGATAATGGAGTAATATTAGACGATGATATTATAAAAGTATGTGATAATAAACTTAGAAAGCATATTTTAAACACAAAAGACTTACTACTAAGAGGTAAGCATAATTATGAAAATGTATGTACTGCAATAGCTGCAACACTAGAAATTGCTAGTACAGAAAAACAAATAGAAGCTGTTACACAATTTAAAGGAGTAAAACATAGATTAGAGTTTGTAAAAGAAATAAATGGAGTAAAGTGGTATAATGACTCTATTGGAACAAGCCCAACAAGAACGATTGCAGGATTAAAATCATTTAATGAAAAGATTGTTTTAATTGCTGGTGGATATGATAAACACTTAGACTATACACCAATTGCTAAGCCAATTTTAGACAATGTTTCTGTTTTAATTTTAATGGGGCAGACTTCTAAAAAAATAAAAGAATCAGTAGAAAATGAAATGAAAGTAGAACAAAAACGAATAGAAATTTATGAATGCGATACACTACAAGAAACAGTAAATACTGCAAAAAAAGTGGCAAAAAAAGGAGAAGTTGTATTATTTTCTCCTGCGAGTGCAAGTTTTGATATGTACAAGAACTTTGAAGAAAGAGGAGATAAATTCAAATCAATAGTAAATTCCTTGTAACCAAACCAAATTTTAATGAATAGTATATAAAAACTAAATTTAGGAGGTTTATTATGTACTATCAGAGTTATGAAGAATATATGCGAGATGTATTAGGATATCCTCAAAATAGCCGAATGCCTACATATAATGGATATTACAATATGGCATATCAAAATGAAAATAGAGATATGGAAGATGTTGAAATAGAAAAATTATATCCAGAAATATATAAAATAGCATATCCAATGGTGTGCAAGGCTTGTAACCAATATAGAGGAGAAATAACGGAAGAGTTTGTTAGTAAATTAACAAAAGAGGTGTATTCAAATTTGGAACTAGAAGATGTAAGAATGGAAGAAACTCAAAAAAATGAAGTAAGAAATACATCAACTAGCAAAAACAATACCTACAGTTCGAAAACAGAAAATAACAAAATAGAAAGAGAAACAAGACAAAGAAGACCAAATAATACATTACAAGATTTAATAAGAATTTTAATACTAAGAGAATTGCTTAACAGAAGGCCAGGCAGACCACCTATTCCACCAGGAAGGCCACCGATGCCACCACCAGGGCGTCCACCATTTCCACCAGGAGGAAATCCTCCACCAAGACCACCAATGCCAAGAGATGCAGGAGTATTCCCATATAATACAAATCAAAATGGAATGAATAACTATTATGATAATTTGTATTAAGTGAATAAATTAACAGCAAAAGAATAAAATAAAAAATAGGAGGTGGACAAATGGTAGTAGATATGGGATATTGGAGTAAAGTGCTAAAAAGAATTTTTATACTATTTTTAAGCATTGTGGGCTTCTATATAT
Source organism: uncultured Clostridium sp. (assembly GCA_900555835.1). Taxonomy (GTDB): domain Bacteria; phylum Bacillota; class Clostridia; order TANB77; family CAG-508; genus UMGS1864. The sequence goes on along the minus strand of USMK01000018.1, from coordinate 23,641 downwards.
TGATAAAATGTTCCATATTTTATATGCCATTTGTTATCGCCTTTATTATAGCTATGTTAATAGAGCCACTTGTGAAAAGAGTTCACAAAAAGAGCAAGCTGTCTAGGAAAACATCAGCTATAATTGTACTTATTATTGTATCTGCAATACTTATTGGAATAATAACTTGGGGAGTTATAACATTAGTTTCTGAATCTTATAATTTTCTAGGAAAAATCAATGAATATTCGGAAAAAATATATAATCAATGCCAATGGATAATGGACAAATTTAAGTTTGAAAGAATTCATATTCCCGAACAAATTACATCAATAATGCAAAGTTCAACACAAGATGTGATAGGAAATGTATCTAAAATGCTAAGTAATTTCCTAAATGTTTTTATACAATGGCTAACAAGCTTGCCAACAATAGGGATTTACATTGCTGTTACGCTAATGGCAACATATTTTATTTGTGTAGATAAATTATATATGGTAGATCAAGTAGAACATCACTTTCCCAAAACCTGGGTAAAGAGAGTATTTTTGCATATTAGGGAACTTATAAGCAGTTTAGGCTCATACTTAAAAGCTGAATTTATATTAGTGGCAATGGCTTTTGTGGAGGTTCTTGTGGGATTATATATTTTAAAATGGATAGGACTAGATGTTCAATATCCATTTTTAGCTGCACTGGGAATTGGCTTCGTAGATGCTTTGCCAATACTTGGGTCTGGAACAGCAATGGTACCTTGGGCAGTAATTGAAGCTATAAATGGAAACATAAAACTTGCAATAGGAATATTAGTAATACTTGCAGTAATTTCCATAGTAAGACAATTCCTAGAACCAAAAATCGTAAGCAAACAAATTGGCATACACCCAATATTCACACTAATAGCAATGTATACAGGCTTTAAAATAATAGGAGTATTGGGACTATTAATAGGACCAATAGCATTAATTGTAATAAAAAATGTATATGGAACATTGATTGATAAAGGGGTAGTTAAGACGATATTTGATAGAAAATAAAATTTTTGACTATTTATAGTATTGAGATAAACGATATTGAATAATTTTTAATTGATTTTATATAAAAAGAGAACCCAGATTGTTAGATAAATTGTTTTAACAATTTGGGTTTTCTGTATAACAGATTATTTTTTAAAATATTACAGTAGTAGGAATATAGGTGTTGTCTGGTGGATATACATATTCGTCGTCTGGCTTTTGGGCTTTATTTATTTGTGTGATTTTAATTACTGGAATTTCTCCGTGATAATTGCCTTTGGTAATTTCGCCTGTTATTTCAACCCAAGTGTTATCAGAAAATTGTTTGATTTCGTTGCAATTGCACAAAAATCCCACTATTAGGCTTTGAGTATTATTGTTTACTAGCATATTTCTCGCTAAAACAAATTCATTTTCAGCAAAATCTGGTGCTCTGTAAACATAGCCAGTAAATTTAATTTTTTGTCCTAGATATGTATTCAAATCATTATGTACCATTTTAAGTACATCTGTATAATTATCTGAGGTAAGTGTAGCAACTTCGCCTTGTAAAATAGAATCATTTACTTTAAACGATTTATTTAAACTTGTCGAAACGATTCTATATACCGCGATTCCAAAGAGTGTAACAAATACAATAATTGCAATAACCAGCAAAATTTTGAAAATGCTAGTACGATTTAGTTTCAAATTATAAACAAACATATAAGTAACCTCCATAAAAAAACAAACATAAACTTTTTATATAGTTTATGTTTGTTAATATATATTATGAATAATTATTATAAACCTCTTTCGTCGTCCGTATCTTTTACTTTTTGAGTAAGAGTAGGTGTAACCACTTTTGGTTCTCCAACTTCCATAAGTTTTCCGTTTTTTGCAATGTATTTTGTATTAGCAGTTTTTATTGCAGAGTTGTATAATAAATATGCTTGATTAGCAAACCTTGTTTTATCTGATTTTGAATCTTTATCAGCTTCTACATTTTGCAAAGCAATCGTTTTTTCAATAGTTTCGTGTAGTTTCATTTTTTCTGCATCGGATTTACTGAAAAATCCAATATCAGGTTTAAATAAAAGCTCATTAGTTTCGGTATTAATTATGCTATACTCTCTTGGAACAGTGGGATCATTAGAAACTCTTACTTGTATATCATGATAATCTTTTAATTTATATGCATCAGCCATTTTAGCTTTTACAAGGTTTAATGAAAATTGACTGACTGTATATAATGTTTCTGGTGAGCTTAATTTATTAATTAATGCTTCCATCTTTTTTTCTGTTGCTTCTGAACGATTTGGCATATTGTGGTATTCTTGATATGAAATTAAGTCTCTTCTTAATGTATCAATTGTTTGTTTGTTATCTTTTAAGTATTTTGAAAGTACAGGTGTACCAGATGCAGATGTGTTCATTTCGAATTCGATTGGGGTATTTCTTACATCTGAATTATGTTGTAGATTATCTTTTAGGTTAGCATAAGCAAAACCAGAAGCGATGCTAACTGCTGCTACTCCACTTAAAAGCATTGCCCAAATTTTTTTGCTGTTTTTTTTGGTTGGTTCCATTTCGGAAAGTTTTTTATTTGATGTATATCTTGCCATAATTATCTCCTCCTTAGTTATTCGATTGCAATGATTATATTTTTATTATATCACTAAATGAAGAAAAAAGCAAAACAGTTTACATAACTTGAAAAATATTTTCGCTTGACTAAATTAATTTTGTATCATATAATCAAGAGGCACTAGAAGTAATAGAGAATGATACTAAGAGGTGGAAGTTTATATGGAGAATACGAGTAGGAGGATTATTATGCAGTATGTTTTGATTGGTGTTTATTTATGTTTGACCGTGGCTGGGTTGATTTTTATGAAGTTGCGGGGGAAATCCAGGGTCTTTGGATGTTAAGGATGGTACAATTACTTTGGGTATGAGTATTGTTAGTGGAATTGGTTTTGTTTGTTATTTAGGTAGCTTTTTGTTGTTTACTAGGGTTATTACCATGTTTGATTTGAGTTATATTTATCCGATTGTAACTGGAATTGTGCAGATATTAACATTGGTGGCATCTGCTGTTGTGTTTAAGGAGAATATGTCTATTCAGTCTGTAATTGGTGCTATTATTGTTATTGTTGGAATTATTATTATGAATTTTAAAAGAGCGTAAGTCTAAGTATTTACTTTTTATGTACACTAAGGTATAATATTAGACGAGATATATTATTTTAAAAAGTGGCAGATAAAGGATGCTGACGAGTATAGAGTAAAGAAACAGTGTATATAAAGTATTTTAGGGGGATTATATAATGGAAAGAATGAAAACATTTTTGATATATTTTTTGATATTTGTAGCTTTTTATGTATTAACAGATGTTCTTGTAAGTGTTTCATTGGCCAATAGTTATAAGGAAATGAGTTGTGCTAAAAATGATACAACGGGTTATAGTGTTCAAATTGGTAAAGCGGAGGCTACAAATGTTAGTGGATATGTAGAGGGGAGTATTACTAAAAAAGAGGATGCACAGGATGCTCCTAAATATTTGCAATTTGAGTTTTATAGCAAATATGGACATTGTATGGGAAGAAAATACATAGATTTGGGCAGTATTAGTTCAGGAGAAAAAAAGGATTTTAAAGTAAATTTTGAGCTTAATAATATAGCTTCTTATCAAATATCAACAGTGAATGAGGTTACAAGTTTAACAGATGTTCAACTTGATTTGGTAAGCAAAGGTTATTTATCAATTGGAATTGTTGGAGCCTTGGTTGTACTTTATTATGTATTGTAATGAATTATAAAAAGATTAAATGCACGAATGTTGGCTAGGATTAAATGAAAGCTGATGTTCGTGCTTTTTCTTTCAAAAAGCATTGATATTTTTGAAAAAGTGTAATATAATTGTAACAAAATTGTAACAATAATGAAAAGAGAGAAAAAGGAGTTAAGTTTGATGTTTCATTTTGGACAGGATATTGGAATTGATTTGGGAACTGCAACTGTAATTGCATATGTTAGAGGAAAGGGTATTGTTTTAAGAGAACCTTCTGTTGTTGCTGTTAATAGTGTAACTAATGAGGTTTTGGCTGTTGGAGAAGAAGCTAGAAGAATGCTTGGTAGAACACCGGGCACTATTGTGGCTACTAGACCACTAAGAGATGGGGTTATTTCTAATTATACGGTAACAGAAAAGATGCTTAAAACTTTTATAAATAAAATTTGTGGCAAGTTTATTTTTTCACCAAGAATTATGATTTGTATTCCTTCACAAGTAACAGAGGTAGAGAAAAAAGCTGTAATTGATGCTGCTTCACAGGCTGGCGCTAGGAAGGTATATTTAATCGAAGAACCTATTGCTGCTGCTATTGGTGCTGGAATTGATATATCTAAACCTTGTGGGAATATGATTGTTGATATTGGTGGAGGTACTACTGATATTGCCGTAATTTCACTTGGTGGCTCTGTTGTAAGCACATCACTAAAAATCGCAGGAGATAAGTTTGACGAATATATTGTTAAATATATAAAAAGAAAGTACAATATAATAATTGGAGAAAGAACAGCAGAGGAACTTAAAATAAATATTGGATGTGTTTATCCTAGAATTCAAGATGTTGAAATGGATGTAAGGGGTAGAGATTTAAGAGATGGTCTTCCTAAAACAATTACTGTTCGTTCAAGCGAAATGATGGAAGCATTAGAAGAACCAGGTCGACTAATTGTTGATGCCGTACATTCGGTATTAGAAAGGACTCCACCAGAACTTGCAGCTGATATAAGTGACAAAGGAATATATATGACAGGTGGAGGAAGTCTTTTAAACGGACTAGACCAACTAATAAAAGAAAAAACAGGCATAAATGTAATGATAGCCCAAGATGCAGTATCATGCGTAGCCCTAGGAACAGGCAAAGCATTGGATAATTTAGATGTTTTGGATGAGAAAAAGAGATAGAGTTAAAAAAATATAAAAAAACTATTGCTAATTATAAAACTAATATGATAAGATATAAAAGAAAATATCATATAACGAAGGAGAAAAAGTAGCAATGAAATGTATAAACGCCGAAAGCCTTGTGGCTGTACACACACACACACACTTTATTATTAAATAAAAAATGATTGAAAAAAGCATGAACTTAGTATTTGGTACTAGGTTTATGCTTTTTGGCTTTTAAGGAAAGGAGGGGAAATGGAAAATATAGATAATAAAAATTCAGATAAAATGCAAGTGTTATTAAATAAGATTACAGAGTTATATATTGCCAATATTATAATCATATTTCCATTGTGTATTGATGCTACTGGTTTTTTTAGAATACTAGAATGTAAGTACAGGTGCTTTTTATGGATTTCAGTTATTTATTTAGCTATTATTATAATAATCAATTTATATTATTTTATTTTTTATAAAATAAATGGTATAAAAAACAAAATGACAAAAGTACAGCATGCACTAATTATATTTTGGGCAATCAACATTGTTTCTTGTATAATATCACCATATTTTGACAAATATAATTTGTTTGTTGGAGTTGGAAGAGGCGAAGGTTTAATAACAATTTCTTTATACTGCTTAACCTTTTTGGCGATTACTCTGTTTGGAAAATTTGAAAAAAGAATGGTTTTATATTTTTCAATATCTTCTATATGTTTAAATTTAGTCTGCATATTGCAGTATATTGGATTTAATCCATTAAATATGTATCAAGAAGGAATTGGAACTCATAATGTTAGTTTTATGGGAACCATAGGAAATATAGATTTTATATCAGCTATATATTGTATGCTACTTACTGTATCATTTTCAGCATTTGTAATACTCGACGAAAAGAAAATTTATAAAATAGTACATTTACTGTCTGTGTTTATGGGATTTTTTATATTTGTTATAATAAATGTAATGAGTGGAACTGTCGCGTTTATAGCAACTTTTATTTTACTATTTCCTTTTATTATTACAAATAGTAAATATTTATCTAGAACTTTAATTGCTATTGATATGATAATATTAGGAATGATTATAAACATAATAATCAATCCAGAATATCACTATGATATAGGAAAACTCGGATTATATTTTCAATTTAATAAAACAGCATTAGCATTGATTATTATATTTGGGATTTTTATGGTATTGGCATATATATTAAAAAATATGAAATTTACAATTAACCCCAAAAGCAAGATAATAAAAAAAATGTATGTAACAATGCTGATTTTAGCAATACTAGCAATAATCGGATTATATTTTATAAATTTTAATCATGGAATGTTACATCAGGTCCATCAGATATTGCATGGAAATTTGGACGATACATTTGGTACATATAGAATGTTTTTATGGAAAAGAACAGTTTGCTTATTAAATGAATATACATTATTGGGAACTGGACCAGATACTTTTGCTGTAAGATTTATGGACAAATATACACAAGATGTAGCCAATTTACGGAGAACTTTCAATAAATGATACGGCAGGAAATGTATATTTAACAATTCTTATCAATATAGGAATTATAGGCCTTGTGAGTTATTTAATTTTTATATATTTTCAAATTAAAGAAGGGTTAAAAAATAAAAATGAATATTCAAAAATTTTTTTAATAGCGATTATTTGCTATTTAATATCAGATTTTTTTAATTTGTGGGTAGTAATAGTTGAACCAATATATTGGGTGCTTTTAGCATTAGAATATTTAAGTTTAAAAAATAAAGAAAAGGTGGAGTAAAAAATGAAAAAAGAAAAAAATAGTAAATTTGCAAATTTAAAGTTAATAGTTTTTTTAGTGGCAATATTAGTAATTGCTAGAATAGTAATTGTTGTTGTAAACAATGGACAAATTACTGCATTAGAAGGATATTTATATAGTTTTGCAGCAACTTATAATGATGCGACAAGCTGTGATGCAACAAGCTCAGACGCAACGAGCGCAGATGCAACAAGTTCAAATTTATATTATTGTTATGGTGATGCAACCAGCCCTAATGCTACAAGTAGCAATGCTTACTATTATGAAGATGAAGATTATAATTATGAGGACAATTATTATTATGATGATAATTATCCAATTGAATATAATAATGTTACATCAAGTCAATATGAAGAAAACACATCTAATCTTTCTGAAAATGCATCTAACTCAACTAATACATCTAATAATATTACAAATACAACAACTTCAACAAAAAATGAACAAGCTAAAAATAATACAAATACTACAGGAATAACAGTTGTTAAAAAGAAAAATATAGTTAGCTTTTTACAAACACATATGGAATATATGATAATAATTGGATTATGTATATTATTGATAATTATAGTAGTAATAGCAATTATTGCAAATAAAAAAGGGTAAAATAATATGACTACAAATGTTTTAAAAATTATTGCAATAATAGCAATGATAATTGACCATATAGGAAGCTATTTTCGAATAGCCTTGGACGAAAATATATATTACATATTTAGAAGTGTTGGAAGAATTGTAATGCCTATATTTCTGTATTTGTTGGTGCAAGGATTCTTCCATACAAGTAATATAAAAAGGTATATATTTAGAATTTTTTGTTTAGCTACAATAACGCAAACTGCAATATTTATAATGGGAATGGTTAATCAATTATTATTTCCAAACTATTATACACAAGTAAATGAATATATAGGAATTTTATATTCATATACATTATCACTAATTTTAATATCAATGATAGAATATAAAACAATTTTTAAATGTTTTAATAATACTATAAATCTAATATTAAGGATTGCTATTATTGTATTAATTTTTGTTATATATATGAATATAAAGGTCGAATTTGATATGAGAATTCCATTTATGTGTATTGAACTATATATAATAGAAAAATTATTTATGGATAAAGATAAAAAAATATTGTTTACAAATAAAATATTTGAAAATAAAGCTCAAAAAATAGTATTAAAATTAGCATATTTAAGTTTGATATTGTTAGCTTTTGTAACATCATTAGATTTTTCTAAATTTCATCCAGGATATAAGTATTCTATTATATATAGTATAATTCCAATAGCTTTATATAATGGACAACTAGGAAGAAGAAATAAGTTCATAAAAACAATGTTTTATGCGGTATTTCCATTGCAACATATTATATTATACCTGTTAGCAATGATATGTACTAATATATGAAATAAGAGGGGAAGAAATGAAAGAAAGAAAATTATTTTGCGAATATGGACCAATTTGTTATGAAATATCTTTATTTAAGGAAGCTAGAAAAAAAGATTTAAAAGATTGGAGAAATGGAAGAAAATTTGCTAAAAAGAAAAATAAAGAAAATTTGGATTACATATGGAAAAGTGATACAAAAGTATTACTTAGAAAGCTACCGGGTGTAGATATGAAATTACAGGAAAATAAAGTAGTAAATTTGCAATTAGCTTGCAATAAAATTGATGGGATTATAGTTAATCCAGGAGAAGAATTTTCTTTTTATAACACTGTTGGAACAACAACTAAAAGAAAGGGATATTTAGAAGGACTGGTAATAAGCAACGGAAAAATGAGAACTGGAATCGGTGGAGGATTGTGTCAAATGGCTAATATGATACATTGGCTTGTTTTACATACACCACTTGAAGTAACAGAAAAACATCACCATTCAGATGCTTTATTTCCAGATGTGAATAGAAGAGTCCCTTTTGGGACAGGCACTTCTATTTGCTATAAAGCATTAGATTACAGATTTAAAAATACTACAAAATATCCAGTTCAAATAAGAGTATGGTTAGATGATACAATGTTAAATGGAGAAATAAGAAGCACAGTTCCATTAAAGCAAAAGTATAAAATATCAGAAGAAGACAACCATTATGCTAGAAATCAAAGAGGAGAATTTTATAGATATAGCAAAGTATATAGAACAATTATTGATAAAGAAACAAAGCAAGAAATAAAGAAGGAACTAATATTAAATAATGAATCAAAGGTAATGTATAATTACGAACTAATACCCGAAAATGAAATAAGGGAGAATGAAAATGCTGCTGGATAGAATTTTAAAAAATTTAAAAGAAAGTGGTCAGCAAAAAGCATATACTATTGGTAATAAAAGCTATACGTATAGTGAACTTAATCAATATGTAAGTAATATACATAATTTTGTAATAAATATTGACAAAGAAAAAAGACCAATAATAGTATATCGGACATAAAGAAATATATATGGAAGCAACATTTTTAGCATGTTCTTTTGCTGGAATTGCATATATTCCAATAGATAAAAATATGCCAGAAAGTAGGATAAAAACAATAATTGAACAAACAAACCCTAAAATTATTATAGGAGATTTGAAAAACGAAAAAACTAAAAATATTTCTTCAAATGAAATTGAACAAATAATGGCTAAAAAAGAGTATGAAGAAATAATGAATATTGAAATGAAGAAAGAAGATATTTATTATATAATATTCACATCAGGAAGTACCGGAGAACCAAAAGGAGTAGAGGTAACTTATGAAAATGTAAATTCTTGTATAAATTGGTTAGAAACAATTGTAAAAATAAAAAATGGGGTAATTCTTAATCAAGCAGTATTTTCATTTGATTTATCTGTTGCAGATATTTATTTGAGTTTATTAACAAGTAGTGAACATTATATCTTAGGGGAAGGTTTATATGAATTATATGATAGCTTAAAAAATAGTAATGCCAATGTAGCTGTGATAACGCCATCATTTGCGGAATTATTATTATTAGATAAACGGCTTTAATAATGAGCAACTTCCAAACTTAAAAACAATATTATTTTGTGGAGAAAAATTATTAAATACAACAGTAGAAAAATTATATGCACGATTTGAAAATATAGAGATAATAAATAGCTATGGGCCAACAGAATGTACTTTTGCTGTAACAAGTATAAAAATCAATCAAGATATATTAAAACAAGAAGAAATGCCAATTGGAATACCGAAAAAAGATGTTGATATTTTTATTGTCGATGATAATGAAAATATTTTAAAAGAAGGAGAAGTTGGTGAAATCTTAATCACAGGAAAAAGTGTAGCAAAAGGCTATCTAATTCCAAATGAAAGAAAGTTTGTAATGTATAACAATCAAAAAGCCTATAAAACAGGAGATTTAGGATATATAAAAAATGGCATTTTATATTATAAGGGCAGAAAAGATAAACAAATAAAATATAAAGGATATAGAATAGAACTAGATGATATAGAGCAAAATTTAAACAGATTGGAGTATGTAGATAAAGCAATTGTAACAACTATTAAGAATGAAGCGGGAAATGTTACAAAAATTATAGCTTTTATAAAATTGAAGGATAACAAAGAAATTGAAGAAATAAGGAAAGACTTACTAAAAAAAATTCCGAAGTATATGTGCCCAATGATAAAAATCATAAAGGAATTTCCTTTAAACAAAAATGGAAAATGTGATGAAAGAAGATTAGTAGAGGAATATTAAATGGAAGAAAAAATAATAGGAATAATAGAAAGAGTAACAGAATACAAAGAGTTAAGGAAAAATATAGAAATAGATTTGTTAGAAAATGAAATATTAGATTCATTAGCATTTATAGAACTAATAAACTCATTAGAAGAAGAATTTGATATTGAAATATATCCAACACAAGAAGAACCTCAAACTTGGAGAAAAGTAGAGAATATAATAGAAATGGTAAAAAAGAAAGTTGCATAATTAGTTTTTGGTAAGTATACATAAATCATTGACGACAGAGATTCAAAGTGTTATAATGTTACAGGACAATTGTATAATAATTATGAATAAATATTGACAGAATCAAGGGGGTATAATAATATTAGAAAGAGGAGGAAATCATTATGAATAATCAAAAAGCAAAATATACAGCACAGGAAATAGCAAAATGGTTTTTATATAAAAACTATGCAGAACAAAAACAAAAAGTAGCAGCTAATGATGACTACGAAGTGTATGAAGGAATAACACATTTGAAATTGCAAAAGTTATTGTATAATGCACAGGGTGTATGTTTAGCGATAACAGGAAATAAGTTGTTTGATGATGATTTAGAAGCATGGGATCATGGACCTGTTATTAGAAATGTTTACGATACTTATTGTGTTTTTGGTAGAAATCCTATAATAATACCAGATACTCCTGAAAATAATGAGATTGTTAGTAAAATAGAAAATGACGTGGAAATAAGAGATATTTTAGAGATGGTATATGATAGTTTTTCAATATATACCGCTTGGCAACTAAGAGAAATGTCACATAAAAAGAATAGCCCTTGGGATAAAACTGAAAAAAATCAAATTATAGATGTCAATGTGATAAAGGAATATTTTGAAAAAGAAGTTGTTGAATGAATAAGAAAATAAAACAATAGCAAGTAAAAATAACAAAAAGTTGTACGAATTGCTTTAAAAGCAATCATATCGATAAGGTATTTTATGTTTTTTACATTGATACTAAGGGAGAATTATACAATCATTAAAAGTAGAAAAATAGCTGAAAGGTAATAATAAAATGGAAAATAAAAAAAGAGTTGCTTTTTATACATTGCGGTTGTAAGGTTAATCAGTATGAGACTAATGCTATGCTTCAAAAGTTTGTGGAGGCTGGGTATGAGGCAGTGGATTTTGAAGAGAAAGCTGATATTTATATTATAAATACTTGTACTGTAACTAATATTTCGGATAAAAAGTCTAGACAGATTATAAGACGAGCTAAGCATACGAATAAAAATGCTATTGTTGCAGCTGTTGGTTGCTATGCTCAGGTGGCAAAAGATAAATTGGAGGATATTCCGGAGATTGATTTGGTGCTTGGAACAAGTGAAAAGAATAATATTGTAAAATATGTTGAAGATTTTTTCAGTAGCAAGGAAGCGGTAGAGGAAGTTTCTGATGTTATGCATCAAAGTGAGTTTTTAGATTTTGGAAGTGTTACATATACTGAGAAAACAAGAGCTGTAATAAAAATTCAAGATGGTTGCGATAGGTTTTGTTCATATTGCATTATTCCATATGCAAGAGGAAGAGTTAGAAGCAGAAAAATAGAGAGTATTGTTAAAGAAGTAGAACAAATTACACAAGAAGGAATAAAGGAAATTGTAATAACAGGTATTCATATTGCTTCTTATGGAAAGGATTTTAAAGATGGTACAAGTCTTATTGATTTGTTAGAAGCAATCAATCAAGTTTCAGATTTAAAAAGAATTCGACTAAGTTCAATAGAGCCTACAATAATTACAGAAGAGTTTATGGAAAGATTGATAAAAATAGACAAGCTATGTCCACATTTCCATTTATCACTTCAAAGTGGCTGTACAGAAACTTTGAAAAGAATGAATAGAAGATATACTGCCGAGGAATTTGAAAAATGTACAGAATTACTTAGAAAAAATTATCCGGATTGTGCATTAACAACAGATATAATTGTAGGATTTCCCGGAGAAACAGAGGAAGAATTTAAGCAAACTTATAAATTTTTAAGCAAAATAAAGTTTTACCAAATGCACGTATTTAAGTATTCTCCAAGAGAAGGAACAAAAGCAGCTGTAATGCCAAACCAAATATCACCAGAGAAAAAAGAAGAACGTAGTAGAATGCTTATAGAGCTTTCTCATAAAAATGAAGCGGAATATAAACAAAAATTTATAAATAAAACAGTAGAGGTTTTATTTGAACAACCAGAGGGAGATTACATAATCGGACATACTCCAAATTACTTAAAAGTAGCAGTAAAAGGAAATATGGATTTAGAAAATCAAATAAAAAAAGTGCAAATTTTAGAAGACGGAGAGGAATTTCTAATTGGAACAATTGTAGAATAAAATATAGTTTAAGAATAAGAATGCAATATTACAAATATTACATTCTTATTACATTTGTGTTACTTTGTTGAAAATTTTGTGAACTTGAATTATAATGGAAGAAAAATTAGAGATTACTTTGGAGGTAGCGAGATGGAGACCTTTGCAGATTACATTTTAAATGAAAAAGATTTTATGAAAAAGCTTGGAATTATGTATTTTTTAGAAAGAAAAACTGATATTTTCTTTGATAATTCAGTTATTTTTAAGACTACTCTTGCTAAAATGTTTATTGAACACGAAAAACTAGATGTAGACGAAAATATGGTACTTACTGCTTGTTTGCTTTGTTCTTGTAAAAAGAAAACAAATCCACAGGATTTTTCAAAAGTAAAATTGTATGCAAAAGAAAGTGCTGATTACCTAGAAACATTAGGATTTTCTAAAAGATTTTGTAAAATATGTGAAGAACAAAATAGATATAGTGGTAGTGAACCAAGAGAAAAAGAAAGTGACATTTTAGAGCTTGTGGACCAATTTGGTGGAATGTTATTACATAGACCTGAAAGAAGAGGCTTTGATGTAGACGAAGCATTAGTTCTATTAGAATATAGAAACTTAAAAGGAAAAGAAAACAGATATTTAGAACAGTTTAAAAAATTTGCAAACGAAATGGAGGAGATTAAGATATGAGCGAATTAAGAAAAGATGGGGCATTAACAAAATTAAGAAATAATTTTAACAGTATACTTTCAGCTGACGATTTAATTGTTGGAATGAAAACCTCTGCAAGAACAATGAGCCAAATTAAAAATGAAAAAATTAGAATGGAAGTTGCAAAACGCTCAAAAGTTCTTGAACCAGAAAAAGAAAAAATCGATTCAGTAGAACTTGCAAAAGAAGTAAGAAACGATATGGAAAACGAAGGAAGAGAATTAGAATAAACAAATAAAAACTTTTAGTAATCAAAAGATTATTAAAAGTTTTTGTGTTTTTATTGAAAAAGATTTGAATATGTAATAAAATAAAGGCAAATTTATAAGTGGAGTTGATTATACAATGGTAAAAGTTTATTTAGAAAATAGTGGAATAGAAGAAAAGGATATTTTAAAATATCATGAAAAAGTGCGAGAAATACACAATAATATAAATGAAATGGCAGATAGTGAAACAGAATTTTTAGGCTGGGTTAATTTACCAGAAAATTATGATAAAGCAGAAGTTATTAGAATAAAAAAAGCAGCAGAAAGAATAAAAAATAATTCAGATATTCTTATTGTAATAGGAATTGGAGGTTCATATTTAGGGGCAAGAGCTGTTATTGAATGTTTAACAAGTTCTTTTAGTAATATGCTTTCAAAAGAAAAAAGAGGAACACCTTTGGTTTTATATGCAGGAAATAATATAAGCCCTAATTACTTAAATGAGCTTATAGAAGCAATAGAAGGTAAGGACTTTTCTATAAATGTAATTTCAAAATCTGGAACTACAACAGAACCTGCAATTGCATTTAGAACATTTAGAGAAATTTTGGAAAACAAATATGGAATTGAAGAAGCTAGAAAAAGAATATTTGTAACAACAGATAAAGAAAAAGGAGCATTAAAGAAATTGTCTGACGAAGAAGGATATGAAAACTTTGTAATTCCAGATAATGTTGGAGGTAGATATTCTGTTTTAACACCAGTTGGATTATTACCAATTGCGGTTGCTGGAATTGATATAGAAAAATTGATGAAAGGTGCTTGTATAGCACGTGAAAAATATTTAGATAGTGATGTAAAATACAATGATTGTTACAGATATGCAGTTGCAAGGAATATATTATATTCAAATGGAAAAAATATAGAAATATTAGTTAATTATGAACCAAAAATGCACTATATCACAGAATGGTGGAAACAATTATTTGGAGAAAGCGAAGGGAAAGAAAACAAAGGAATTTTCCCAGCAGGAGTAGATTTTACAACAGATTTACATTCAATGGGCCAATATATACAACAAGGAGAAAGAAAGTTATTTGAAACGGTTATTTCTGTAAATGAAAGCAAAACAGATATGGAAATAAGAGCAGAAGAAGATAATATAGATGGTTTAAATTATTTAGCTGGAAAATCAATGGACTATGTAAACAAAAAAGCAATGGAAGGAACTATTTTAGCTCATGTAACTGGTGGATGTCCAAATATTAAAATCGAAATAGACAAACTAGATGAAGAAACTATTGGACATTTAATATATTTCTTTGAAAAAGCTTGTGCAATGTCTGGATATATACTAGGAATAAATCCATTTAATCAACCAGGTGTAGAGGAATACAAGAAAAATATGTTTAGACTATTAGGCAAGCCTGGATATGAGAAAAAATAAT
Organism: uncultured Clostridium sp.; assembly: GCA_900555835.1. Lineage (GTDB taxonomy): Bacteria > Bacillota > Clostridia > TANB77 > CAG-508 > UMGS1864. Next base: position 8,471 of record USMK01000018.1, on the reverse strand, counting down.
TTGCTTATTTTATACAATTATGATAATATATATACATTAAAATCAAAAGATGTGAATAATAAACTTATGAGGTAGCGTAAGAAGCTACTATGAAAGGAATGAAAGAATAATGATTAAAAGAGTAGCAATTTTGGCTAATGGAGGAGATGTTTCAGGGTTTAATGCTGTTATTAGAGCAATTGTTAAAACAGCTGCAAATAATGGAGTTGAGTGCTATGGAATTATTGATGGTTACAGAGGATTATTAAATAAAAATTTTGTGAAACTAACATATAATCCATTAGCAACTGGAATTCTTCAAACAGGAGGCTCAATTATTGGTTCTTCTACTAATGCAAATGTTTTTAATTACAAAGTAGAAGAAGATGGAAAGATAGTATACAAAGATTTATCTGATGTTTGCATACAAAACATTAAAGAAGCAGAATTTGATTGTGTATTTACTCTTGGAGGAGATGGAACACAGAAATCTGCAAGAGATTTTTCTACAAAAGGAGTAAATGTAATAGGAGTTCCAAAAACAATAGATAATGATGTTGCATGCACAGAAATTACTTTTGGATATAATACAGCTGTATCTGTTGCAATGGAAGCACTTGACAGACTTCACACAACAGGAGCTACTCACCATAGAATAATGGTACTTGAAGTAATGGGAAGATATGCAGGATGGATAGCACTAGAATCTGCAATAGCAGGTGGTGCAGATGTTGCATTAATCCCAGAAATACCATATGATATAAATAGTGTAATAAAGAAAATAAACAATAGAAAAAAGAATGGAAAACAATTTAGTGTTGTTGTTGTATCAGAAGGAGCTGTTCCAATTGGAGGAGAGTTAACAGTTTTAAATAAAAGAGATAATGGACAGGGAGTTGACAATACTCAACTTGGAGGAATTGGCTCAAAACTTGCGAAACAACTTGAAGAATTAACAGGATTAGAAGCAAGAAATACAACACTTGGTTATGTACAAAGAGGAGGAACACCAACAGCGTTTGACAGGGTGCTTTCAACAAAATATGGAGTTATGGCAATGAATTTAGCATTAGAAGAAAAATTTGGAAGACTTGTAGTTATAAAAAACGGAAAACTAGATTCGGTTTCATTAGAAGATGTAGTAGGAGAAAATACTGAGATTGGTGCAGTATCAGGTAATACAAAAAATAGTAATTTAAGAAAAGTAACACTAGACTGCGAACTTGTAAGAACAGCAAGAAGTGTAGGAATATGCCTAGGGGATTACTAAGAATAGGAGCAAAATATGAAAAAGATAGATATCATAATACCAGCTTACAATGAAGAAGAATCATTACCATTTCTATTTGAAAGATTAGAAAAGATAATGCAAGAAAATGCAAATTACGAATTTGAAATTCTATTTGTAAATGATGGAAGCAAGGATAAAACACTAGAACTTATAAAGAAACAAAGAGAAAAAGATAATAGAATTTCATATGTGGATTTTTCAAGAAATTTTGGAAAAGAAACAGCTATGATAGCAGGACTAGATTATGCAACAGGTGATGCTGCAATATTTATGGATGCTGATTTGCAAGATCCACCGGAATTGATTCCTGAACTAATAAAATATTGGGAACAAGGGTATGATGATGTTTATGCAAGAAGAAGAACAAGAGAGGGAGAAACGTTTTTTAAGAAATTCACTTCAAAAATGTATTACAGAGTTCTACAAAAAATGACAAAAGTAGAAATACAAGTAGATACAGGAGATTTTAGATTATTAGATAGAAGATGTATAAATGCCTTAAAAAAATTAAGAGAATCTCAAAGAAATACAAAAAGTATGTTTAGCTGGATCGGTTATAACAAAAAAGAAGTGCTATATGATAGAGAACCAAGAGTAGCAGGAAAAACAAAGTGGAATTATAAGAAATTAGTAGATTTAGCAATAGATGGAATTACATCATTTACAACATCTCCACTTAGATTATCTACTTTTATAGCAATTCCAACATTTATTGTTTTGGCTGTATATTTTATATATGTAATAGCAAAATGTTTTGTAGTTCACGAAGCAATACAGGCATATCAAGCTATAATACTTTTAATATTATTCTTTTCAGGAATACAAATACTATTATTTGGAATAGTTGGCGAATATTTAGGAAGAATATTTAATGAAACAAAAAATAGACCACTATATTTAGTAAATGAGTATAATGGCGAAAAAGAAATGAATGATTAGATAGGAAGGAAAACAAAATGAAAATAGGAATAGTAGGTTTACCAAATGTAGGAAAAAGTACAATGTTTAATGCAATAACAAATGCCGGAGCAGAATGTGCAAATTATCCGTTCTGTACAATAGAGCCTAATATAGGAGTTGTTCCAGTACCTGATTATAGATTAGACGAACTTGCAAAAATGTATAATCCAGAAAAAGTAACACATGCAATAATTGAGTTTGTGGATATTGCGGGATTAGTAAAAGGAGCAAGCAAAGGCGAAGGATTAGGAAATAAATTTTTATCACATATACGCGAAGTAGATAGTATTGTTGAAGTTGTAAGATGTTTTGAGGATTCAAATATAGTTCACGTAGATGGAAGCATAAATCCGGTAAGAGATATTGAAACAATTAATTTAGAGCTAGTTTTTGCCGATTTAGAAACAATAGAAAAAAGAATCGAAAAAGCTAAAAAAATGCTAAAATCCGACAAAAAATATCAATTTGAAATTGATACATTAGAAAAAATAAAAGCAACATTAGAAGATGGAAAACCAGCAAGAACAATGGACTTCACAGATGAAGAAATTGAAATTGTAAATAGTATGTTACTTCTTACAATGAAGCCTATTTTATATGTTGCAAATGTATCAGAAGAACAATTAGGAAATCTTGAAAATGATAAAAACATAGAACAAGTAAGAAAATATGCAGAAACAGAAAATGCAGAAGTAATACCTTTATGTGTAAAAATAGAAGAAGAACTTACAATTCTAGAAGGAGAAGACAAAAAAGAAATGCTTCATGAATTGGGATTAGAGGAATCTGGATTAGACAAAGTAATAAAAGCAAGTTATGATTTACTTGGACTTATGTCATTCCTAACAGCCGGAGAACCAGAAGTTAGAGCTTGGACAATAAAAAAAGGAACAAAAGCACCAGTAGCAGCAGGAAAAATTCATAGTGACATAGAAAGAGGTTTCATAAGAGCCGAAATTGTATCATACAATGACTTGATAAGAGAAGGTTCAATGCAATCTGCTAAGGAAAAAGGATTAGTAAGATCAGAAGGAAAAGAATACATAATGCAAGATGGAGATATTGTATTATTTAAATTTAATGTATAAAATTTGTAAAAAAGTATTGCATTTTGTACAAATTTGTAGTATAAATATTAAGAGAATATTTATACTAAATAGTAAGGGAAATATTATTTTTATAAAGGAGCAAAAGAGATGTTAAAAAGTGAAAATTTAAAAAAATTATTAGTAATTATGTTAGCAGTTATTTTATTGGTATTAATCCAAGCACCAGTACAAGCTACATCACCAATTCCTACAAACAATAGTGCTGGAACAGGAAATGGAATACAAAATATTCCTACTATAAATCAACCAAGTAATAATACAGCAAATACAGCCAATACAACAAATAATGTAACAAATGTACCAAGTATAAATAATGGTATAAAAAATAATACTAGCAATACAAATAAAAGCAATTATACAAATACATCAAGTTTACCAAAAGCAGGTGTAGATTATTCAGTATTATTTGTTATCGTTGCTTGTGTGGCTTCTGGAATTTATGCATATATTAAAATAAGAGATTATAATAATATAAAATATTAAAATTTGGAAGATATTTAAGAAAATAAAAATCCAGCCTTTAATGAGCTGGATTTTTTGAGTAAAATACAGGTAAAAGCAGTTTTTGAAATTGCTTTTATTTTTTTGTTCTAAAAATAGTACAAGCTGAATATATATTATATATACAAAAGTAAAAAAGAATGGTGATTAAAGTGAATATAATAAAAGGTGTACTGTTTCTTTTAATATTTTTATCATCTACATATATTGGAATTCTAATTTCTAGTAAATACAAAAATAGAGTAAATGACTTAAATGAGTTTAAGAGAACATTAAATGTTATAAAAACCAAAATAAGATATACATATGAGCCAATAGGCGATATTTGTGAAGAAATTGCACAAATAAATAGCACAAGAATAGGAAAGCTATTTGAAGAGGTAAAGAATTTATTAAAAACAAAACCCATAACAGAAGCGTGGGACATTGCAATAGATACATATGGTAACAATTTTTCAAAAGAAGATAAAAAATTAATAAAATCATTTGGCAAAATGCTTGGAAAGACTGATAAAGAGGGACAAGTAAGTCAGATTTTGGAATTACAAGAATTTCTAAGTTTGCAAATTGATAAGGCAGAAATGGAAAGGCAAAAAAATGAAAAATTGTACAAATCTCTTGGAATGGTTATAGGGATAGCAATTATTATTATTTTAATATAGGAGGACCATATGGACGTAAATTTATTATTTAAGATTGCAGCAATTGGAATATTAGTTGCTGTATTGCACCAAGTTTTAGTAAGGGCAGGGAGGGAAGACCAAGCAATGATGACCACATTGGCAGGTGTTGTTATAGTGCTTAGTTTAGTAATTAAAGAAATAAGCAGTTTATTTGACAGTGTTAGAACTATATTTAACCTATAATGGAGGAAAGCCAATGGATATAGTAAAAATTATTGGGGTAGGACTAATTGCTCTTATTATAATTGTAATCCTAAAACAATATAAGCCAGAATTTGCGATGTATGTTTCTTTAATAGCAGGTGCCTTAATTTTATTTATGTTACTAGATAAATTGACTGGAATTGTTGAACTGCTTGCAAATCTTTCAAATAAAGCAGGAATAGATAATCAATTTTTAGGAATCTTACTAAAAATAACGGGTATTGCATTTTTAACTGAATTTGCAGTAAGCATATGTCAAGATTCAGGCGAAACAGCAATTGCAAACAAAATAGATTTGGGTGGGAAAGTAATTATAATAGCAATATCTATACCAATTATTTCTGCATTATTAGAACTTATTATAAAAATACTACCTTGATGTGGAGGTAAAATGAAGAAAATTTTTGGAACAATAATAATCGCTTTATTGTTTTTGAGCCTATTTTCGTCACAGGTACAAGCAGTAGAAGAATCCATAATAGAGGCAGAAAAATCGTCACTTAATATATCAGGATTTATTGAAGAAGCACAAAAGTATACAAAAGAAATATTTCCAGATGTGGATTTATCAAACATATTAAATTCAGCAATAAAAGGAGAAGTAAATAATGGAACATTATTACAGGGAATATTTAATATGCTTGGAACCGAAATAAAATCAACAATAAGAACACTAGCAAGTATTCTAATTATTGTTGTAATACATAGTGTATTTAAAAGCATTAGCGAAAACTTAGGCAATAAAGGGATTTCTCAAATTACATATTATGTTCAATATATTTTAATAGTAACAATAATTATGTCGAATTTTGTAGATATTATAAAAATGACAACATCTGCAATAAACAATTTGGTTAATTTTATGTATATGCTAACACCAATACTCATAACGTTAATGGTAACAACAGGAAGCATAGTATCTGCAAATGTTATTCAACCAGTATTACTATTTGCAATAACTTTTATAGGAAACATAATTTCAAATATAATTATGCCGATAATGTTAATTTCAACTGTATTTAGCATTATTTCAAACATATCAAACAAAGTACAAATTGATAAATTATCTAATTTCTTTAAATCTGGCATAGTGTGGGGACTGCGGAATAATGCTTACAATATTTGTGGGACTATTGTCGCTAGAAGGTACACTAAGTAGTAGTGTAGATGGACTTACTGCAAAAACCGCAAAGGCAGCAGTTTCAAACTTTATACCAGTAGTAGGAAAAGTGTTAGGAGATTCAATTGATACTGTTTTAGGCTGTGCTTCTATTTTAAAAAATGCAATTGGAATAATAGGGGTAATTGTAATTGTGGGAATATGTGTAACACCAATATTAAAACTTACAGCATTAACAATACTGTATCATTTAGGAGCAGCCTTGTGTCAGCCAATTGCAGACGATAAAATAGTTAAACTTCTTGAACAAATGGGAGGAACTTTTAAAGTGCTACTTGCAATAACATGTTCTGTTGCAGTAATGCTAATGATAGGAATTACTTTAATAATAAAAATATCCAATAGTGGACTTATGTATAGATAGGGAGGGACTATGGGGGCTTTAAATTCATGGGCAAGCCGGAATTGTTGCATCAGTTATAATTGCCACAATTATTGAAATGATTTTGCCAGAAGGAAAGAACAAAAAATATATAAAAACAATTATAGGAATATTTGTACTTTTTGCAATAATTTCACCAGTTATAACTAAATTTTCAAAAGATGATATAGATTTAGGAGCAATACTTGCAAGTAGTAATGTTAGCGATTATAGCGAAAAAGCCAAAAGCATAAATACAGATAATATGGTTTTAGATACATATAAAGAAAAACTAAAAACAGAGATAACAAAAAAATTGGAGGAAAAAGGCTATGCTGTAAATTCGCTTAATATAGAAATAAGTAGTAAAGAAGAAAGTTATGGATACATAAATAGTATAAGTATAGATGTACAAGAAAGAGAAGAAAAAAATCAAATTAGTATGGTAAATGAAATAAAAATAGATGTTAATTCAAAAGAAAAAACACAAGAGAAAAAGAGCATATCAGAGGCAAAAATTGAAGAAATAAGAGAATATTTAGCTGAAAGTTATCAAATAGATAAAGATAATATAATAATAAGTTAGGAGGCTATAATATGCTTAAAGAAAAGTTTCAAAGTTTAATAAAGTCGGAAGATGGGAAAAGTAAGAAAAATTTAGAAAATGCGATTGTATTTGTAATTATACTTGTTGTTACAATAATTATAATAAATACAATTTGGGGAGGAAATGAAAGCAAAAAAGAAGAAAAAACAACACAAGATAATAGTGTTCAATTAGTTAATAGTGATGTAGAGAGTGTGGAAACCAGCGGAGATACAGAAAAAAGTATAAAGCAAATATTAAGTAAAATAAATGGAGTAGGAAAAGTGGAAGTGCTTATTACATATTCTGAAAGTAGTCAAGTGGTAGCAATGTATAATGAGAAGAATAATGAGAGTCAAACAAAAGAGGAAGATAAAAGTGGTGGTACACGTACTATTCAGGAAAATACAACAGATAAGGAAATCGTGTATAAAGAGGAAAATGGGAAAAAGGTACCTGTAACTGAAAAAGTGGTTATGCCTAAAATGGAAGGTGCACTAATTGTAGCAGAAGGTGCAAATAATGCAGAAGTAAAGACAAATATAATTCAAGCAGTAGAGGCATTAACTGGACTGGCTACACATAAAATACAAGTGTTAGAAATGAAGTCAAATACATAAGGGGAGGATATTATGTTTATGAAGAAAAATCAAGTAATTGTGTTTGTTTTAGCATTATTGCTAGTAACAGTGGGGTATTTGGGTATTGGCAAAGATATGGAGGGGCAGACACAAGAAATCAGCTCAAATTCAATTAGAACAGTTGGGGCTGTAAATAATGAAAATACTGAAAAAGACGAAAACGAAACCATTGGTGATGCCACATTAGTAAATGGGCCAGCATTAGTGCCAAATGAAGATGTAAATACATCAAGTGTAACTGACAATAATAATGCAAGTTTGGATAATACCACAGAAACATCTAATACCAATGTAACACAAAATGAGCAAGCCGTTCAAGACGACTATTTTGCAAGTTCAAAATTACAAAGAGATACAATGTATTCACAAAGCTTATCAAGTTACCAAAAAATGATAGATTCTACCGAAATATCAGCAGAACAAAAAGCAATAGCACAAAATGAAATAATAAAAATAAACAACCAAAAAAATGCGATAATGATAATGGAGAATTTAATAACTACAAAAGGTTTTAAAGACGTAGTAATATTCATAAACCAAGAAAGTGTCAATGTAGTAGTAAAAGCTGACAAACTAAACACCGAAGATGTAGCCAAAATTCAAAACATAGTATCCCGCGAAACCAACACCGAAATCAGCAATATACACATAACGAATAAATAGGGGACGTTTCCTTTTGAAGCATTTTGCTTCATTGGGGACACATCTTTGATGCTTACTCTATTGGGTTGAGGATAGGGAGTGGTGTAGATTAAAAAAGTTTTTCGATTTTTTGGGCTAAAAATATTGAAATTTTTTTGGTGGTGTGGTATTGTAGGGAGGAAGAAAATGTAGGAAACGAAGGAGAAATGTTGAAATGGACAGAAAAACGGCTGAAAGCCTTGGGGCTGTACACACACACACACACTTTATTACTAAATAAAAAAATAAATAAATTTGATATAGAGAAGGCAACTAGACTTAGTATTTTATGCTA
>USMK01000017.1 GCA_900555835.1 uncultured Clostridium sp. | reverse complement strand
GATTTTTAAATTTTATATTTTACTTTTTAGCTTAGGAAGTTGGGAGGTAAATTTTTGAGAAAAATGTTGGAGGTGAGAAATTTTTTTAAGAAATTTGGATAGTTAGCCGTACAGGGTTAGGTGTTTTCGGATTTTTTGTGATACAATTGGTGTGAAAATTTATGGCATAATTTTGTGGCTTAATGAGGATAATAAAATAAAGAAAAAATGAAGGGAGAAACATAAGAAATGTATAGTAAAGAAACAAATGGTATTACATTAATTGCGTTGGTAATAACAATAATTTTATTGCTAATCTTAGGTGGAGTAGTGCTAAGCCAATTAAATGGTGGAAACTTAATAGGGAATGCAACAAGCACAACAGAGAAAAGTAAAATAGAAAGTAAAAAAGAGGAAATTCAGCTTGCTATAACCAGAAAAATGATAGAAGCAGATAGAGATATTACTATTGATGATATTATAGCTAAATTGGAGAAAAACGGAATAATCGACAGTGGAAATAGTAATAGTGAAAATGGACAAGTTAAGACAAACCCAGATGGATATGTATACGAAATCGTGCAAGATAAAAATGGAAATTGGAATGTAAATTATGTTGGCAAAGGAGAAATAGAAGCTACAAAAATAACACTTGCAACAAGTGTAGATACAACAGGAATAACAAATAAAGTAACAATAACAGTAACAGCAAAAGCCAAAAGTGGAGTAAAGAGCATACAATTGCCAGATGGAACTAACAAAACATATGCGAGTGGAACAACCACAGCTACAACAACATATGAGGTAACACAAAATGGAACATATACATTTACAGCAACAAATAGTAAAGGAGAAAGCGAAAGTAAAACCATAACAATAGATAATATCCTAGAAGGAACAATACAAATAAGTGCTAACCCAAGTGAAGTAACAAATAAAAGTGTAACAGTAACAATAGAATGGCCAAGTGGAAGTGAAAACGCAATAAAGGAAATATGTTCAAACGGAGAAAATAAATATACAACTGTAAGTGGAGTAAGAACAACATTAACACTAAACAACAATTGCATAGTAAAAGCCCGAATAAGAAATAGCATAGCTGAAATAAAGACTGCAACATTAAATGTAAGCAATATAGACAGATTAGCTCCAAACACATTTACACCAACTGCGACAACTACAAGTAATAGCATAACAATAACTGGAAGCACAACAGACCAAACTGCAACAGAAAAATATGCAAGTAGTGGAATAGCCGAATACTATTTCAGTAAAGATAACGGAGCAAGTTGGCAAACAAATACAAATAAACTAAAAACAAGCTATACATATACAGGATTAACCCAAGGAACAAACTATACCATAAGAATGAAAGCAGTAGACAAAGTTGGAAATGAAACTATAACAGAAAGCATAACAGCAACAACCATAACCATAGCAAGTTTAGGAGATATACAAATAAGTCCAAGTACAACAGAATGGACAAATCAAGATGTAACTGTAACTGTAATTTGGCCAACTGATACAACTGGATTAACAAAGAAAATAAGTACAAATGGAGGAAGTACTTGGAGCAATTATACTGGACCAGTAGTAGTAGCAAATAATTGTATAATAAAAGCTAAATTAGTAGATACTACAAGCCAAGAAGGAAAAACAGCAACATTAGACATAACAAAAATAGATAAAAATGTGCCAACAGTAAGTGCAAAACAAAGTAGTCTAACAATAAAACAGGGAGACAGCTATGCAATAAGCAATTATTTTATAACAAGTTCAAACGGAAGTGCCCCAATAACAAACACCACATACAGTGTGACTAACACAAATAGCCTAGGAGTAGGAACACACACTGTAACATGTACAGTAAAAAAAGCAACTGGACTAACTGCAAGTGCAAGTATGACTGTTGTGGTAAATAGTAGAACAGTTACTTGTCCGACTTGTGGGGGAAGAGGAAGCTGGGAAAAATATATATGTGGTGACTGCAGATCTACTTTTGATGATGATCCGGGATACGACTGCCCGACTTGTGGATCGGGTGGAATGATTAGTGAGATTTCTTATACCTGTAGCAAATGCAATGGAACTGGGTATATAAACCAATAAAATGTGTATTGGTAAGAAAAAAATAAAGTTTTTTCAAATACCAAAAATAAATGGGCTTTGAATATAACGGGTGTTCAAAAAATAGAAGTATGTGTAAATGCGAATACACATGCTTCTATTTTATTTAAGAAAGAACCCATCTCTTTCCCAACTCCCATGCCCATCGGCGAATTACGACAAAAGTTCTGTTTTTTCTTTGAAGGATTAAATTGGGAAAAAATGTATATATAAATATACGCAAAGGAGGAGGATAACTTGAATGTTAAGTATAACAAAGAGGACAAGCTATTGGTTATGGAAATTACGGAAGAGATTGATCACCATACTACGGAAAAAATAAGGAGGAGAGCGGATTATGAAATTCAGAGATATATGCCTAAAAAAGTTTTATTTGATTTTAATAACGTATCTTTTATGGACAGCTCAGGAATAGGAATGGTTGTGGGAAGGTATAAACTTCTTGCTATGCTGGGAGGAAGTTTAGAGCTTGCTAATGTAAATCAAAAGTTGGAAAAAGTTTTTGAGATGTCTGGGGTTTTGAAAATTATTCCGATACACAATAAGGTAAGTTGATTTGAAAGGGATGATATAAATGAGTAATATTTATGAAAATGAAATGAAATTAGAGTTTTTAAGCAAGTCTAATAATGAAGCTTTTGCTCGTATTACCGTTGCGGCGTTTGCTTCTCAACTAGACCCTACCATAGAGGAACTTTCGGATATAAAAACTGCGGTTTCAGAAGCTGTAACAAATGCAATTATTCACGGGTATGAGGATAGAGAGGGAATTGTTAAGATAGAATGCAAAATGTATGCTGGAAGTATTCAGATTGAAATTTCGGATACTGGCAAGGGCATAGAAAATATAGATAGAGCACGCGAACCTTTGTATACTTCTAAACCTAATTTGGAGAGGTCTGGAATGGGATTTACCATAATGGAGAGCTTTATGGATGATGTGAAAATAGAGTCTATTGTGGGGCTCGGCACAAAGGTTACTTTAAAGAAACTTATAAAAAAGACTGATAATTTACAATTACAGAGTACATATCAATAACAAAAGAAGGGAGCTACTATGTATGAAACAAAAAAAGAAGACATTATTGAAGCACAAAAAGGAAATCAGGAAAAAATGGAACAGATTTTAAAAGACAATAATGGACTTACATGGAGTATTGTTAAGAGATTTACAGGTAGAGGATATGAAGCCGAAGATTTGTATCAAATTGGCTGTATGGGTTTTATAAAAGCTATAAAAAGGTTTGATACAAATTTTGATGTTAGAATTTCAACATATGCAGTACCATACATATTAGGAGAAATTAAAAGATTTATAAGAGATGATGGATTGATTAAAGTAAGTAGAAGCATAAAAGAACTAGGGATTAAAATAAGAGAATTGGAACAAGACTATATGAAAAAAGAGGGAAAAGAAATAACCATAAATATACTAGCAGAAAGGCTAAATGTAAGCAAAGAAGAAATTGCTGTTGCCATAGATTCTAGCAGATGCGTAGAATCCATAAATGACGATAGCCAAGATGACGATAAATTAAGTAAGTTAGAACGAATTAGCACAGGAATGGACGAAGCTAGTATGATTATAAATAAAATATCTGTAAAGGAACTAATTGAAAATTTGGATACAAGAGAAAAAGAGATAATTTTGCTTAGGTATTATAAAGAAAAAACACAAACAGAAGTTGCTCAAATACTTGGAATAACGCAAGTACAGGTATCTCGAATTGAAAAAAGAATATTAATGAATATGAAAAGTAAACTTTCTGCATAAAAGAGGTGCATATGAGAAAACTTATTATTTATATTATAGCAATTGTTGTTTTAAGTTTTTTTATTCCTGTTATTTTTACTCAAAAGCAGGAAACAGAAACTGCTAGCAGTAGTATAGAAGAACAAACTAATGGTAATAACGAAGAACAGAAAATTAGCTATAATTATTCAAATTATAATACTGTAAAATTATTGCATACTGGAACTAATGAAATAGAGGAAATAAAGCTGGACGAGTATTTACTTGGAGTAGTTTCAGCAGAAATGCCTGCTGATTTTGAGTTAGAGGCATTAAAAGCACAAGCCGTAGTTGCAAGAACATATACTATATACAAAATTATACATAACAATGGAAAGCACACCGGAGCCGATATTTGCGACAGTTCAGCTTGTTGCCAAGCGTGGATATCAAAGGAAAATAGGCTTGCTAGGTGGGATGAGGATAAAAGAGAAAGTAATTGGAGTAAAATAACAGAAGCGGTAAATAGCACCGCTGGAAAGATAATTACATACAAGGGAGAGCCGATAAATGCTTTTTTTCATTCTAATAGTGGAGGAAGTACAGAAATGCCTATAAATGTGTGGGGCGGAAGTGGTTACCCTTATTTGCAAGTTGTAGAAACTTCTGGGGAAGAAAATTATTCGCAGTATGCATCAGAAGCGGAATTTACAAAAGATGAGATTATAGAGAAAATAAAAGAAAAGCATAGTGAAATTGAAATAAATTGGGGAGAGGATAAACCAATAGAAATAACCGAATATACCGATTCTGGCAGAGTAAGGACTATTCGATTTGGAAATGTTAATTTGTCAGGTGTAGAAACCAGAAGCATTTTCGGACTTAGGTCAGCTAATTTTTCGGTTGAAATTGGAGAAAAAATAAAATTTCAAGTAAAGGGCTATGGACACGGAGTTGGACTAAGCCAAACCGGTAGTGATAGTCTAGCAAAACAGGGCTTAAATTATGAGGGAATTATAAAACATTTTTATAAAGATGTAGAAATAATAAATTACTAAAATAAAGTATAAACTCCAAAAAATAGGAAATAATCTTATTACATAAGAAAAATATTTTTAGGAGGATATTATGAGAAGAGAAAACAGAAAACACGAAAAAAATAATACAAAAACAATGATTATTGTATCAGGAAGCATTGTATTGATAGTTGCTATTGTGTTTGCAATAGGGGTTATGTTTTTTAGTAACAAAATAGACCGCGATATTGAGGAAGGAAAGCTTAGTACATCAAAAATATCGGATTTAGTTCCAAATGCAAATCAAACAGAAAGAACAACAACAGAGGCTAGCTCGAATATGGGAAAAACAGTAAATGAATTAACTAATTCAAGTTTAAATACCATTAAGAAAAATGAGACAACTAAAACAAATCAAAATGTTTCAAATAAAACAGAAACTTCAAAGAATACAAATGTAACAAAACAAAATGAAACAAAAACAACTACAACAGAACAAGTAAAAGAACCTGAAAAAGCAACAACACCAGAAAAAACAGAGGAAACCAAACAAGAAGAAGTAAAAGAGCCTGTTTTTATAAAACCAGTTGAAGGGGAAATAATTAGAGAGTTTGCAAAAGATAAATTGGTGTATTCAGAAACACTAGGAGAATGGATAACACATAATGGAATAGACATTAAAGCAGATAAAACAACAGTTGTAAAAGCCTCAGCAGAAGGTAAAGTTAGCTCAATAAAAAATGATCCAAGATATGGACTAAGTATAGTAATAACTCACAATAATGGATTTCAAACAGTATATGCAAACTTGCTAACAGCTGAATTTGTAACAGAAGGAGAAACAGTAGAAAGTGGACAAACCCTAGGAACAGTAGGAACAACGTCAAGCTTTGAAGCATTAGATGATTCCCATTTACACTTTGAAATGACAAAGGATGGGGAATATGTAGACCCAAACATATATATAAAATAAAAAATAAAGCCATGCAATTGTAGATCCAATTGTATAGCTTTTATTTTATGCTTCTTTTTTATCTTCACTAATATTTATAAGCTCAGATGGAGTACATTCTAAATATTTGCAAAAATCTTCGATATATTTAAAAGAAATTGAAGAAGTTTCGCCTTTTATAACTCTATTTAAATTTCTGTTTGTAATATTCATGTTTTGACATAACCAATATTTAGTTTTATTTTTCTTTTTTAACAGTTTATCAATATTAAAATTAAGCATAAACTTTTTTCACCTCACAGAATAATTTTATAATAAAAAAATTCGTGAAATAAGCTATTTACAGATAAGTTACGCTAGGCGAAAGAAAAAGCCATACAGGATTTAACTGCATGACTTTTGAAAAAATTATAAATAAGTTTTTAACTTTTCAATGTTATTTTCTTGTATTTTGACAAATTCATTTAAAATATCCTTAACTTCTGTGCTTGCATCTGGGTTTTGGTTAAGTAGTTTTCGTCCTTCTATTATTCCCATTGTGTTTCCTCTAATTAAAAGTTGCGAAATTTGAGAATTACTTTTATCCATCATTGTGTTCATTTGTAAAGAAGCCCAACCCATCATTTTTTCAGCTGGATTTGTATCTGCAATTTGAATATCAGAGACTGTTAATCTGTTATTGATTTTGTCTAAAACCTTTCCATATTCATTATATTGCATATTTAAGTCATCTCTAAAATTCCTATCTCCAACCTTAGACTGAATAACAGAAATAGATTCCATTCCCATAACAAGTCCTTTATGAACTTCATTTAAAATATGTGCATTCTTTTCGTCCAAAATAAAACCTCCTCATATAACATTTATAAATAGTATTCTCAAAATTTACAAAAAGAATACCTATTTTGTAAAATTAGTTTGGCACAAAAATAAAAAAGTATGATATAATAAGCAAAATACAAAATTGAAGAGGGAAGATATGGCAAAAAAATTATTGATAACAGAAAAACCATCAGTAGCAATGGAATTTGCAAAAGTTTTAAAAGCAAATGGAGTAAGAAAAAATGGATATTTAGAATCAGCCGACTGGGTAATAACTTGGTGCGTTGGACATTTAGTAACAATGTCATATCCGGAAAAATACGACGAAAAATATAAATATTGGAGATTAGAAACATTACCTTTTATGCCAAAAGAGTATAAATATGAAGTAATACCAGCTGTTCAAAATCAATTTAACATAATAAAAACTTTATTTGAAAGAGACGATATAGATACAATATATGTTGGTACTGACTCTGGACGTGAAGGAGAATACATATATAGATTAGTTGCACAAATGACGAATGTGAAAGGAAAAGATCAAAAAAGAATATGGATAGATTCCCAAACAGAAGAAGAAATTTTAAGAGGAATAAAAGAAGCAAAAGAACTAGACGAATATGATAGTTTATCAGAATCTGCATATTTGAGAGCAAAAGAGGATTATTTAATAGGAATAAATTTTTCAAGATTATTATCTGTAATATATGGAAGAAGAGTGGCAGGTCAAATTGGAGAAGAAAGAATAGTAATTTCTGTTGGTAGAGTAATGACATGTGTGCTTGGAATGGTAGTACAGAGAGAAAGAGAAATAAAAAATTTTGTAAAAACAAAATATTATAAAATTGTAGGAGAATTTGGAGAAACGGAAAATTGCTTTAAAGCAGAGTGGAAGGTTCAAGAAAAATCAAGTGTATATAACTTGCCTAAATTATACAATGAAACAGGTTTCAAAAAACTAGAAGATGCAAATAAATTTATAGATAGCTTAAAAGGAAAAAAGGCAACAGTAGTAGAAGTAAAAAAGAGCAAACAAAAGGAAAATCCACCACTTTTATTCAATTTAGCAGAAGTACAAAATGAATGTACAAAATTATTTAAAATAAAACCAGACGAAACACTAGAAATAATTCAGAATTTGTATGAAAAAAAGCTTGTTACATACCCTAGAACTGATGCCAGAGTTTTATCAACTGCTATTGCAAAAGTAATTAGCAAAAATCTAAATGGATTAGCCAAAAACTACAAGGACGAAGAAATTCAAGGATATATCAAAAAAATGGCAGAGGAAAAATATAAAACTGACTTAATAAAAACAAAATATGTAGATGATAGTAAAATAACAGACCATTATGCAATTATTCCAACAGGGCAAGGATTAGAAAATTTTGATGGATTAGCAGAATTGCAAAAAAATGTGTATAAACTAATAGTAAAAAGGTTTTTAAGCATATTTTACCCACCAGCAGAATACAACAAAATAAATGTAACAATTCAGATAGAAAATGAATTGTTTTATGCAAGTGGCAAAGTTTGTACTAAAATTGGATATCAAGAAATTCTAAAAAATAAAAAGATAGAAAAAGACGATAAAGAAGACCATATCGAATTATTAAATACATTGAAAAAAGGAAACGAAATCTTGGTTAGTAATATTACCACAAAAGAAGCAGAAACCTCGCCTCCAACAAGATATAATTCAGGTTCTATAATATTAGCAATGGAAAATGCAGGAAAATTAATAGAAGAAGAGGAACTAAGAGAACAAATAAAAGGTGCAGGAATAGGCACAAGTGCAACAAGAGCTGAAATAATAAAAAAACTAGAAAAAATAAAATACATAGAAATAAACAACAAAACACAAATAATAACACCAACGATAAAAGGTGAAACTATATATGATGTAGTAAATATGTCTATGTCAGATATGCTAAACCCAAAGCTTACAGCAAGCTGGGAAAAGGGACTTGAAATGGTTGCGAAAAAAGAAATAAAACCAGAAGAATTTATGCAAAAATTAGAAAAATATATTCACCAAAAAGTGGACAAATTGGTAATAAAATACTAAAATGTGCCATCTTTTCATTGCAAATCTAGCTGTTTTGCACTATAAATATTTTAGAACAAAAAATTTTGGGATGTAATAGTTTTTTTGAAAAAAATGAAAAATACTCTCAATTATTACATAAATTTGGCAAAATACCTTGTACAAATAATTTAAATATGATATAAATATTCATATAAATTAGTCATATTAAGAAAAGGGCGTGATTTTGCGTGGAGGATAATTTAGATAATAAAAAAACTATACTAATTGTTGATGACGAGAAGCCAATTGTTGAGATACTTATGTATAATTTGCAAAGAGAAGGATACAACACATTAGAGGCAAATGATGGACTAGAGGCAGTTAATATTGCTCTTGAAAAAAAACCAGATTTAATTTTGCTTGATATAATGCTTCCGAAAATGGATGGTCTTGCTGTTTGCAAAAGAATAAGACATTCTCTTCCAAATGTTCCTATTTTAATGTTAACTGCAAAGGCAGAAGAAATTGACAAAATTTTAGGACTAGAACTAGGGGCAGACGATTATATTACTAAGCCTTTTAGTGTAAGGGAATTAATGGCAAGAATTAAAGCTAATTTAAGAAAAATAGAAGCAAATAATTTAAAAGATGAAGTAAAAGATGAAGTAAGTAGCAATGTAATGAAAATAGGTGATTTAACATTAAATTTAGATAAATTTGAAGTTAAAGTGAAAGGACAAGCTGTTGATTTGACACTAAGAGAATTTGAGGTATTAAAATATTTAGCAGGTCAACCAGGACAGGTTGTAACAAGGGAAATTCTTTTAGAAAAAGTTTGGGGATATGAATACTACGGAGATATAAGAACAGTTGATGTTACTGTTAGACGAATTAGAGAAAAAATAGAAAAAGACACCTCAAATCCAAAAATATTGATTACTAAAAGAGGAGTAGGTTATTATATTGCGACATAGCAAATAAAAGATTTAGGGGTGGCTTATGCTACCCTAAAATTATTAGTGCGAGAGGGAGAAATAAAGTGAAAAATATACAAACACAAATAATATTGATATTTACAATAATCGGACTAGCAGTTCTTATTGGACTTGGAGTATTCTATAATTATCAGTTACAAATGATTGAAGGAAATGTACTAGCAGGACAAGATATTACAGAAACAATTGCAAATGAGGTAAAACAATTAAACGAAATAACACTATATGCAGTTGTAGCATTTATGGCAGTGGCAGTTGTTGTTGGACTTTTTGTTAGAAAAATTATTATAAAACCAATGTACAAATTAACGAAAAATGCAAATGAAATTGCGGAAGGGAAAATGGTTGATATGGACAACATGATGCCTGACAAAATAAGAACAGATATTGATCAACTTGTACAAGCTTTTTGCAAAATGAGCAATGAACTAAATGAAAAATTTAATGAAGCAATACGTCAGAAAAAGCAAATAGAAACAATTTTATTACATATGACAGATGGAATAATTGCATTTGATATAGATGGAGAAATAATCCACATAAACCCAGCTGCAAAGAGATTATTGGAATTAAGCGAAGAACAAGATAATTTTGAAAAAATATTCAACAAACTGGATTTAAGTATGAATATAGAAAAAATAATATATCTCGAAAATTGGACATCAACAGAACAAAAAATAAACTTACATGATAGATATGTAAATTTACTATTTGCCCCATTTAAAGACGAAAACGATAGACCCGGAGGAGTAATTGCTGTAATTCAAGATATTACAGAACATGTAAGACTAGATAATATGAGAAAAGAGTTCGTAGCAGATGTATCTCACGAACTAAAAACGCCAATAACCTCAATAATGGGGTATGCCGATACATTATTAGAAGGCGAATACGAAAAAGACATACAAGAAAGATTTTTAGGTGTAATATCATCAGAAGCTAAAAGAATGGCTAGATTGGTAAATGATTTATTAACACTTTCTAAATATGACAACAAACAAAACAAATGCGAAAAAACAGAATTTGATTTAGGAGAACTTGTAAAACAAACACAAGAAAGTTTGGAACTAGAAGTGAAAAAGAAAAATCAACATATAGAATGTTATGTTACTGCAAATGTACCAATGGTATATGCAGACAAATATGGAATAGAAAGAGTTGTTATAAACATCCTAACAAACAGTATAAAATACACACCAGAAGGCGGAAACATAAAAATTTATGTAGGTTTTGTATATAATGATGCTTACATAAAAATAATAGACAATGGAATAGGAATTCCAGAAAAAGATTTATCAAGAATTTTTGAAAGATTTTACAGAGTAGACAAAGCAAGAACAAGGGCTATGGGAGGAACCGGGCTTGGACTATCAATTGCAAAAGAAATACTTGACCAAAATGGTGGAAGCATGGATATAAAGAGTGTGCAGGACAAAGGTACAGAAGTTGTAATAAGAGTACCAACCAAAGCAGGAGAAACCAGACAAAAAATTGAAGAATAAAGGCTTGATAAAAGGGAAATCGTAATGTATAATAATTGTATTGCAAATAAGAAAGGATAAAAGAATGAAACCAGAGATAAATCCAAAATTGAAAGAAGTTTTAGAATGGGCATATTGCATAATAATTGCAGTAATTTTAGCTTTGCTAGTAAAATATTACATAGGAATACCAACAGTTGTACAACAAGTATCTATGTATCCAACACTAATTGAAAATCAGAGATTGATATTAGATAGAACAGTAAGAACATTTCATAGAGAACTAAAAAGAGGTGATATAGTAACATTTGAATCACCTAGTACAATAAAAATGACATCATATGAAGCAAATTTTGATAATCCAGTTGCCAAATATGAAAAAGAGCCACAAGGATTATGGGCAAGATTTGTATATTATGTTCTAGAAACAAATAAAGATAGTTATATAAAAAGAGTTATAGGAATTGCAGGAGATCATGTAAAAATAGAAAATGGAAAAGTATATTTAAATGGAGAGGAACTACAAGAAGAATATTTGCAACCAGGTATAGAAACAAAAGCAGAACATGGAGAAGTATTCTTAGATGTAGTTGTACCAAAAGGATGTGTATTTTTAATGGGAGACAATAGACCAAAAAGCACAGATAGTAGAGCTTTTGGATGTATACCATTAGAGAAAATAGAAAGTAGAGTGCTAATCAGATTTTGGCCACTAAATCTATTTGGAAAAGTAGATTAAAAGGAGGAAAAAATGTCTTTTGAAGGAATTCTAGGAAATGACAGAATAAAAGAAACTTTAACCAAAGTAGTAAATTCAAATCAAATATTAAATGGATATATGTTTTTTGGAAAAGACGGGATTGGAAAAATGTTATTTGCCAAAGAATTTGCCAAAATGATATTGTGTTTAAGTGAAGATATAAAACCTTGTAATAACTGCAAATCTTGTATAGAATTTGATCGGAAACAATAATCCAGACATAACAGTAATAGAGCCAGATGGAAATTCTATAAAAATAGAGCAAATAAGAATAATGAATTCAAAAATACTAGAAAAGCCAATAAGTTCAAATAAAAAAGTATATATAATAAACAATAGCGAAAAAATGACCGTAGATGCACAAAATTGCTTACTAAAAACATTAGAAGAACCACCAGAATATGCAACAATAATTCTAGTTTGCAATAATGAAACACAGATGTTAACAACAATAAAATCAAGATGTACCAAAATTGCCTTCAAAGAATTAAGCAAAGAGGAGATTAGTGTATATTTTGAAAAAGAGCTAAAAGAAAAAGTATCTTCAAATATTTTAAAACTATCAGAAGGAAGTATAGCAAAAGCTATACAAATAAAGGACAAGGAAGAACTATATAATAGTATAGAAGCTATAATACAAAATATAGAAAAAACTCCAAAGAGCAAATTATTTGGAGAAACTGAAATAATTTACAAAAGCACAGACGATATTTCAGAAATTTTAGATTATATGAATATCCTCTTTTTTGAAAAAGCAAAAGAAAATATTAGCTATATAAATTGCATCCAAATTGTAGAGCAAGCAAAAAAAAGATTAAAATCAAATAGTAATTATAATATGACAATAGATAATTTAATTATGCAAATATGGGAGGAAATAAATGAAAAACATAGTAGGGGTTAGGTTTAAAAAGCCAGGAAAAATATATTTTTTTGACCCAGGAGATTTAAAAATAAATAAAAATTCAAATGTAATAGTAGAAACTGCAAATGGCGAAGCTTATGGAGAAGCTGTAATCGTAAATAGATTGATACCAGAAAATAAAATAGTTTCTCCATTAAAACCGGTTGTAAGAGTTGCAACATATAAAGATATAAAACATTATGAAGATAATAAAAGAAAAGAAAAAGAGGCAATGAAAATATGCCTAGAAAAAATACAAAAACATAAACTAGATATGAAATTAATAGATGTAGAATATAAATTTGACAATTCAAAAATCCTATTTTATTTTACAGCAGATGGAAGAATAGATTTTAGAGAACTTGTAAAAGACTTAGCCGCAATATTTAAAGTAAGGATAGAACTAAGACAAATAGGTGTAAGAGACGAAATAAAAAGAATGGGAGGAAATGGAGTTTGTGGTAGAGAATTATGTTGTTGTTCATTTTTAGGAAATTTTGAAACAGTATCAATAAAAATGGCGAAAGAGCAAAATATATCATTAAACCCAAGCAAAATATCTGGAAATTGTGGAAGACTAATGTGTTGTCTAAAATACGAGCAAAATGTATATGAAGAAAAGCTACAAAGATTACCTAAAATAGGTGCAATAGTAGAAACAGAAGAAGGTCAAGGCGAAGTATGTTCAGTTGAAACCCTAAAAGAAAGAATAAAAGTAAAATTTAAAGATGGAGATGGGGGTTATTATAAAAGATACACTTTACCAGAAATAAAAATAATCAAAAATATAGAAAGAAAATCAGAAGATGAAGAAACGGAAGAATTAAAAGAATTAGAAAAGCTAGAAAAATTAGATGCAATAGAAAATACTAATACAGACGAAATATAAGGAGGTGAACCCTAAAATGGCATATAAAATAACAGATAAATGTATAAAATGTGGAGCATGCGCAGCAGCATGTCCAGTAAGCTGTATCTCAGAAGGAGAAGACAAATACGAAATAGACGCAGAAATGTGCATAGAATGTGGAACTTGCGCCGGAGTATGTCCAGTAGATGCACCAGAATTAGATTAGATTAGAATCAAAAAGCAAAGAAACCATTAAAGTTCTTTGCTTTTTGAATATTAGAATAATATTAAAAGTAATCAAAACGATATAGATGTAAGCAATCAAAGGTAACATAAAGTTGAAATAATATGAAATAAATGCTATAATAAAAATAGGTCGAATTATTATTTTTGGTTTTAATTATTTGATTTTACAATAAGAGAATCAAAATTATAATTAAAACAAGTAATTTATTGCAAAAAAAAAGGAGAAATGACGAATAATGATTAAGACGACTAAAAAAGCAGTAGAGGCAAAACTGATAACTCATGCAGGTTCTATGCATGCTGATGATGTAATGGCGACATATATATTGTCAAAGGTATTTGGAGAAGTAAAAGTACTTCGTACTTGTAAAGTTCCAGATAATTTGAGCGAAGATGTTATTATATATGACATTGGATTCGGTCAATATGATCATCACCAAAAAGGTGGCAATGGTACTCGCGAGAATGGTGTTCCTTATGCTGCTTGTGGCTTAATCTGGAAAGAGTTTGGACCACGTGTAGTCCAAGAGACTTATGCTCCGGAGTTTGTATGGAATGTAATTGACCGAGATTTAATTCAAGGCATTGATGCTATTGACAATGGTAAAATGCCAAAGGTTGATTATCCTACATCTGCAAAAACAATCTCGGACACTGTTAAGGAATTCAATCCTAGCTGGGATAGCGATGAAGAACCAGATAAAGCTTTTGAAAGAGCTGTTGAATTTGCTGGTATTATATTTGAAAATGCATTAAAATCAGCAAATTCCAAAGCCAAAGCAAAGGAAATTGTCGAAACTGCTATTGCAGAATCAGAAGGACATATTATGATTTTGAAACAATATGCTCCTTGGGAAGAGTTTGTTTTTAGTAGTCAGAATCCAAAAGCCGAAGATATTTGGTTTGTGGTGTATCCATCTAACAGAGGTGGATATAATTGGCAATGTGTACCAGATGCACCTCAAAGTTTTGGACAACGCAAAACTGTTCCACCAGAATGGAGAGGTCTTCGCGACCAAGACTTGCAAAACGTAGCGGAAACTAAAACAGCAACATTCTGCCATCCAGCTGGCTTCATTGGTGGAGCCGAAACATTTCAAGATGCCCTTAAAATGGCAAAAAAAGCAGTAAATTGCTAACCAAAAAAAGCAAGAATTTTAACTAAGGTTCTTGCTTTTTTATGTATTGTGATTTGATTTTACCGGGATAATGTCATAATTGAAAGAAGGAATGCTTGTGCCGGAATTATTTCCCATACACCTATTCAGGAATTTCCAAAAGCTCTATTCTTTATTTGTTATTTCTTCCAAATCAAGCAATGCTTGCCATCTGGTGTCTACTTCTTTTTGGAATTCTTCTATCATCCATTCGTTACCAGGTTTGAACATATGCTTGAAACGTTTTTGTGGCCTTAAAAATTCTTCTATTGGCTTTTTTTCTTTTGGTTTGTAATTTATTTTGTATTTTCCGTTTATTACTTCATACATTGGCCAATAGCAGGTTTCCATTGCTAATTTGTTTATTAGCATTAAATCGTCAGTAGGGTAGCCCCAACCTCTTGGACAAGGTGAGAATACGTTTAAGAAAGCAGGACCTTCTGTATAAATGGCTTTTTCAGATTTTTCATATAAATCTTTAAAGTTATTTACAGCTAATGTTTGTGCTACATAAGGAATATGGTGTGATACCATAATTTCTGTTAAATCCTTACGAGATTGCATTTTTCCTGGTATTACAGAACCGGCAGGAGATGTTGTTGTATCTGCGAATTTTGGTGTTGCAGAAGAACGTTGAATACCAGTGTTCATATATGCACCATTATCATAGCATACATATACCATGTCGTGGCCTCTTTCCATTGCACCAGAAAGACTTTGAAGGCCTATATCATAAGTTCCGCCATCTCCACCAAATGTGATAAATTTAGTGTTTTTATCTTCTGGTAATTTACCTTGGCGTTTTAAAGATTTGTATGCGGCTTCAACACCAGCTTCTGTTGCTCCTGCACATTCAAATGCTGTGTGAATATAAGAATCTGTCCAAGCAGTATAAGGATATATGAAAGTAGAAACTTCTAAACAACCAGTAGCATTACATATAACAGCATGATCTTCTGGTTTTAATGCGCGTAAAACCATTCTGACGATAGGAGGTGTTCCACAACCTGCACACATTCTATGACCAGATGTTAATCTAGATGGTTTATTTGCTATTATTTCTTTTAAATTATATGCCATTAGTTTTCCCCCCTTACACCTAAATATCTATATGGATGAGTTACTTTACTTTGTTTTGCAATTTCTTGTAATTCTAAATAAACTTTGGTAATATCTTCTTCTGTTGTATCTCTTCCTCCAATTCCATAAATATAGCTAACAGAAGGAACTTTTACATCATTTACAAACATACCAGAGGTTACATCTGTAAATAGAGGTCCACCAACTGCATTTAGCCCATCAGCCTTGTCCAATATTGCAACTGCTTTTAGATTTTTTAAGGCATTTGCAATGGTTTCAGCAGGGAATGGTCTAAATACACGAACTTTTACAACACCTGCTTTAATTCCCTTTTCTCTTAATACATCTGCTGTGTGTTTGGCTGTTCCAGCTGTTGAGTTCATACAAACAACTGCAATTTCTGCATCTTCCATTTTGTATTCTTCTATAAATCCATATTTTCTGCCTGTCAATTTTTCAAAGTCTTGTGCTACTTCTAAAATAACGTTTTTAGCTTGTTCCATTGCATATGCTTGTTGACGTTTATGTTCAAATAAATATGCTTGTAAGTCTAGTGGCCCAATTGCCATAGGTTCTTTATCATTTAATAAATAATGCTCTGGGTGATATTCTCCTACAAATTTTTTTACACTTTCGTCATCTTCAAGTTCGATATTTTCAATTGCATGTGATGTTATAAATCCATCTTGACATATCATAACTGGAAGTAGAACATCTTTGTGTTCAGCAATTCTATGTGCCATTAGTAAATTATCATAGGCTTCCTGGTTGGTTTCAGAGAAAATTTGAATCCATCCTGAATCTCTTGCACCCATTGCGTCTGAGTGATCGTTATGAATATTTAATGGACCTGAAACTGCACGGTTTACTAATGACATAACAATAGGAAGTCTTAGACTAGATGCAATATATAGCATTTCCCACATTAAAGACATTCCATTTGCAGAAGTAGCTGTCATAGCTCTGGAACCTGCGGCTTCTGCACCAATACAAGCACTCATAGCACTATGTTCACTTTCAACAGCGACAAATTCTGTATCTACTTTTCCATTGCTAACAAAACTAGAAAAATATTGTGGAATTTCTGTTGATGGAGTGATAGGGAAGGCTGCTACAACATCTGGATTGATTTGTCTCATTGCGGTTGCAGCTGCTTCGTTTCCACTTAACCTTTCTCTTATTTTCATATTATATATTCCTCCTTAAATTAGTTTTCTACCATTTCAATTGCTTTGAAAGGACAAACTTTGGCACATACGCCACATCCTTTGCAAGTATCGTAATCGAAATCTCCTCTTTTTTGATCTTTTCCAACTGGTATTGCATCATCTGGACAAACAGGGAAGCAAAGACCACATTGAGTACATTTTTCACTTATATATTTTGGCTTAATACTACGCCAAGAACCAGTTTTAAATTCTTTGGCATTACCAGCAGTATAAATGTTTCCGCCTTGTGTAATATTTTGCCAAGTAATTTTTGAATCTATTTTTTCCAAGTAAATCACTTATCCTTTCTAAATTTTATTAACTTCTTTTAAAGCTATTTTTAGAGCTTGCATATTACCATCTATAACTTCTGGCTTTTTTGCGAATTTGTGTTTGAAAGAACCAACCATATCTGCTAAAAATTCTTCTTCACTCATAACACCTGTAACTTTTACAACAGCTGCAAGCATTGGAACGTTAGGAAAATATTTGCCTAAACATTCAAGTGAAATTTTTCTTGCATCAATGGTGTAAACATTACCTTTGTAACCATTTAAATGAGATTTTAAATAGTCAGCTGGTTTTGTTGTGTTAATTATAATTGCTCCTTCTTCTTTTAAACCAGATGTAACGTCAACATTTTCTAGAAGTGAGTCGTCTACAACTGCTACAAAGTCGGGATAGTAAATATTGCTGTGAATATTTATGGGACTATTGCTTATTCTGTTATAGGCGGTGATTGGTGCACCCATTCTTTCTGGGCCATATTCAGGGAAACCTTGAATATATTTGCCTGTGTTGAAAGCTGCATCAGCTAAAAGCAAAGATGCGGTTTTTGCACCTTGACCACCACGTCCGTGCCATCTAATTTCAATTAAATTATTCATAAAGATAAACCTCCTTATATTTCTGTACATAGTATATTATTTTATCAAAAATATGTCAAGAATATTCTACTTTCAAGATGTTGCTTTGGGATGGGCCGTTTGCAAATAAAGAATAATATAAAATTTATTTCATTCCTCGGCTTGCCACAGTAACCTACGAAATCTAAATTAAATCTTACGAGCTTCTCCGAAGCCTTCGCTCCCTCATAAAATTTGATTAAGATTTCGTACGGTTACTCCGCGGCACATTCGTCATTACATAAATTTTACATTATCTCCTTTTCTACAACTACCTTGAGGATAATTTTAGTTTTTTCTTTTTATTTTTTACTTTTTAATATATTTGATATTTGGTTTGTAACACTTATAAATGATACTATTAAAAGTATTATAAATGGAAAATCGAATATACACGCACGATGAAATTCCAAAGCAAATTCATGAGTATAACCGTCTAACGGAGAAATGACTACCGGTAGACTACCAATCAATATGAAAATATATCTTAATTTTATACCTAATTTATTCTTTATAGCTATGGTATAATATATAATCATATATACGAAAAAGGTTTTAACTAAATTTGGTAAAAATGGATTTTCAACTCTTGTTACCCAATTATAATCAACTATGTCAGGCCAAGATATGTATTCCCATAATACTCCTATTATAGGCATAGCAATATAGCATAAAATTTTTAGGCCTTTATATTCCGTTTTATTAACTAAATACGCAATAATTATAATTCCCGCGATAACAACAAAATCCATATGAATCACTCCTTATTTTTTTACATCTCAATATTTTCTACAAATTTCTTTTCGACTTCGTGTTTTAATCTTTTATTTTTTTCTTGTTCCAATTCTGGATCTTCTTGTAAAATGTTGCTGGCTATTGATTGGATATTTTTTAGCATTGGCATGTCTTTAAATATGTTGGCTATTTTGAATTCTGGGAGACCGTGTTGTTTGGTGCCAAAGAATTCGCCTGAGCCTCTTAGTTCTAGGTCTTTTTCGGATATTTTGAAGCCGTCATTGGTTTCTTGCATTATGCTCATTCTTTGTCTGATTATGTCTGAGTTTCCTTGGTATTTTAGTATACAGTATGATTTGTATTCTCCTCTGCCTACTCTTCCTCTTAGTTGGTGTAGTTGTGCTAGTCCAAATCTTTCGGCATTTTCTACTATCATTATGCTGGCATTTGGTACGTTTACTCCTACTTCTATTACTGTTGTTGATATTAGTATGTCTATTTCTCCTTTTTTGAACTTTTCCATTATTTCGTCTTTTTCTTTTGGTTTCATTTTTCCGTGTAGATATTCTACCTTATAATCTGCAAATACTTCGTTTTTGTATCTTTCGGCAAGTTCTAGTACTGATTGTGCATTTATTTCTTCGTTTTCTTCTACTAATGGGCATACAATATAAGCTTGTCTTCCCTCGTCTATTTGTTTTTTTACAAAGTTGTTTACTCTTTCTTCTAATCTTTTTGTTACTGCAAAGGTGTCTATTTTTTGCCTGTTTGGTGGTAGTTCATCTATTATTGATATGTCTAGGTCTGCATATAGTATTAGTGCCAAGGTTCTTGGAATTGGGGTTGCTGTCATAACAAGGGTGTCTGGATTATTGCCTTTTGCCACTATTGTTCCTCTTTGCTTTACACCAAATCTGTGCTGTTCATCTGTTACTACTAATCCCAAATTTTTGAATACTACATTTTCTTCTAACAAGGCATGTGTTCCTATTATTACATCTATTTCGCCATTTTTTAGTCTTTCTAACATTTCTTCTTTTCTTTTTTTGGTAATATTACTTATTAGCAATTCACATTTTATTCCATATGCACCCAAAATCAGTGTAAAACTTTCTAAATGCTGGCTTGCTAAAATTGCTGTTGGAGCCATTATCGCTACCTGATATCCACTTTTTACGGCTTTATATGCAGATATAATTGATACAATAGTTTTTCCAGAGCCTACATCTCCTTGCAATAGTCTGTTCATTGGCTTTTCGCTTTCCATATCGTTGTCTATTTCCTCTAAGACTCTTAACTGTGCTTTTGTTAGTTTGAATGGTAAATTATCTATTAAATCTGCCATTTTTATATTTTTATCAAATACAATTCCTTTTTCTTGATGCGTATACGATTTTTTTAGTGTTAGTAAAGCCAGTTGCATTATTAGTAATTCCTCAAAAGCCAATCTCTTTCGTGCTAATTCATATTTTTCAAAATTATCCGGAAAATGAATTTGTTTTATGGCTGTATTTATATCATATAAACTATAATTTTTCACAATATACTCGGGCAATGTTTCTGGCAATTGTCCCTCTATTTCTTTTATTCCATTTTCAATAATACCTCTTAATACATTTTGAGATAAACTATATGTAAGCGGATATAATGGCACTATTTTTCCAGTATTTTTAGTCTTAGTATCAATATCAAATACTGGAGAATTCATTTCTTTTTTGTTGTATTTTAAGCTAACCTTACCAAAAAAATTATAAACTTGCCCCTGTTTAATCTGATTTTTCAAATAACTCTGATTATACCATACAATCTCCATAAACCCAGTATCATCTGCAATTTTCGTCCTATACAAAGTCAAACCTTTTCTTATTCTAGACTCAACAAGCTTACTCTGCACAATACCTTGAACCAAAACTTCTTCCCCATTTACCACATCACAAATCTTCTTAGGCTTACTCCTATCCTCATAATCCCTTGGATAATATGTAATTAAATCATCCAACGTAAAAATCCCCAATTTATTAAGCAAACCAGCCCTATTAGGCCCAACACCCTTTATATATTTAACATCCTTATTTAAATCCACTAAAATCACCAAAAACATTATATACTGAAATCCCAATTTAATCAATGACAAGTCTCCAACTTCCTAATGTAAAAAATAAAAATATAAAATTTAAAATCAACAACCCTACCAACTTTACTCCTTTTTCAACGGCCCATTTTCAGTGAAAGTATTCACACTATATATTTCATCATTTTACTTTTATTTCCATCGTCTATTGACATTTAATGGTAATATGTTATAATTTATATATAATATATTTATTTTCCCCTTTCACACTAATTAGTTCAGGGGAACGCCCCTCCAATGTTAGTTTTACATAAATATTTTTACAATCGTCATTACGAGAGGAGTCAAGCTTTATGAAACTCATCACAAAAAGCATTATTTTAGGATTATTAGTAATATTCAACCTTGGCAAAGCATATGCAGCTGAGAAAAAGTTTTTATTTAATTACGTAAATTTTGATACCTTACTTTTAGCCATTTTTCTGTTATGTTTAATCATTATCTTTCTTTTTTATTTGTACATGAACCAAAAAATGGATAACCTACAAATAAAATTAAAAGAAACAGAAAATTATCTTGCCATCTCTGAAAGATTTAACACATCTCTTAGAGAAAGCAACAATAATCTTTCAGAACAAATTATGTGGCATGAAAAAAATTTTAAGGACGTCACAAAATTGTACCCAGACATCAATAAACAAATTTCGTTGCTTCACAAAAACGAACTCAAAACCTTTGATATGGAAACAGCCGAAAATGTAGACATGGTAATTTCTACACTAATCGACCTAGAAGCTTCCCCAGAGATTTTGTTTCAACTTTTAGATGCAAACGAAAAATACTGTAATCTTTCAAGAAGTCAGAAAAGATGTATTAAATCAGATATAAACAAATTTTCAAATCTTCTTAAAGAATCCCAACGGCTCTATGATTTATTCATGAAAAAAGATAGAGCCTTTTCCAAAATGAATTCTTAAAACCACTTTTTCCCTAAAATAATGGTCAAAAACAAAAACATCCATCTCAATATGAGATAGATGTTTTTGTTTTTAATTTTACAAATAAAAACCCAGACAAAAGTCTGGGTAGTAGTAGTACGAATTTTCGTGTTTTTAGCTTTTTCTATGCTTCAGTTTTCGATTTTGCATCTTCCAGTTCGGCAGTTTCAACGGTTTGCACTGTTTGCCTTGCTATCAATAGCTCTTCATTGGTTGGAATTACGAATACCTCCAAGCCCGAATGGCTTGAAGAAATTTTCATCTTCTTGCCAATTGCTTGGTTATTAAGTGCTTCGTCCAGCTCGACTCCGAATATATGCAATTTCTTGCATATTTCAGCTCTAACTATAGGCGAATTTTCACCAATACCGCCGGAAAAGACAAGTTGTCTGGCTCCATCCAGCGTTACCATAAATTTAGCAGCATATTGTGCCACATTTTCATAATAACGTTCAAGAGCCATTTTAGCTCTTTTGTTTCCATTATCTGCTTCTGCCAGGATATCGCGGAAGTCCGCTGACACTCCTGAAAGTGCCAACATACCGCTTTCCTTATTTAAGATATCAATCACATCATTGTGGTCAATATTCTCTGCCGAAGCCAGATAAGAAACAATTGCTGGGTCAATATCGCCAGAGCGAGTGCCCATTAATATACCAGCCAGGGGAGATAACCCCATCGTAGTATCAACAGATTTTCCATCCTTCACTGCACAAAGGCTTGCGCCTTGTCCCAGATGGAAATTAATAGCTTTCATTTCAGCCTCACCCATAATTTCTTTAAGCGTTTCCGCCAGATAGTTATGGCTAATGCCGTGGAAACCGTACTTCCTGATCTGATACTTTTCGTAATACTTACGAGGTATCGGATACATAAATCTTTCTTCCGACATAGTTTGATGGAAAGCAGTGTCAAAAATTGCCACTTGCTTTTTCTCCGGCATCAACTTTTTACAAGCTGCAATCCCCAGCAAACATGCCGGGTTATGCAATGGCGCCAAAGCATTGCAATTACGAATGCCGTCAATCACCTTAGAGGTGATAAGCATGGGTTTGCAATATATTTCTCCGCCATGAACCACTCTGTGTCCAATTGCATCAATTTCCTCTAAATTATCAATGACACCGAAAACCGGGTCAGTAAGTAATTTAAGTGTCATAGCAATGGCCCTTTGATGGTCTCCAGGTTTTTTCACCTTAATTTCGTTCGTTTCTGCCTTAAAAGTCAGAATTGTTTCCGGTGTGCCTACCCGCTCAGCTAAAACCTTGGCAATAACCTTACCTGTTTCGACTTCGATCAGCTGACTTTTCAGGCTACTAGAGCCTGCATTGATAACCAATACGTTCATTTCTTTTTGCTCCTTTTTCTTTCGTAAAAATTTTCGTACTACCCATTTGTTTTTAACAATTGTCAAAAACAATGTAATAAATGTTTATTACATTTCTATTGTACCACGAATTGGCTTATTTATCAAGTTTTTGTCGAATTTTGCCTTTTAGTTTGTTTTACATTAATTGCTCCAATATTTAATCTATTCAAAATTTAAGGTATAACCAATCCAAAATTTTAATATATTTTACAAGGTGATTTTATGACTATACCTAAGATTAAGGTTGTATTTTTTAAATTTAAAAGAAATTTTATTGCAATACTTTTTTGCATTTTTACAATTTTACTTGTCATATTTTCAAGAGACAATATGAAAGCTGCCCAAAATGGACTTGCACTTTTCGCAAACTCTGTACTTCCTTCTTTGCTTCCATTTTTTATAGCCACAGAACTTTTACGGTCATACTAATGTAATTCATTACATGGGAAAAGCTTTAAATAGAATAATGAGACCCATTTTCAATGTTCCTGGTGAAGGATCTTTTGCTTTTTTAATGGGAATAATAAGTGGCTATCCCACAGGAGCCAAAATAGTTTCAAATTTAAAAGAAAAGAAAATTTGTAATACAGAAGAATGTGAAAGACTAATTGCATTTACCAATAACTCAGGTCCTCTATTTATTGTTGGAACAGTTGGCTCTGGATTACTTGGCAATTCTAAAATCGGATTTTTATTACTATTCACTCATATTTTAGCTTGTATAACAGTTGGATTTTTATTTAGATTTTGGAAATGCAAAAGAAATCCACTTTATAGGTTATCTGAATGCAACTCAAAAAGTCCACGGAATTGTAAATATAGAAAATTTGGGAGAAGTATTAGGAATAAGTATAAAAAATTCCATAAACACAATTGTTATGATAGGTGGATTTGTAGTTTTATTCTCTGTTATCAACTCAATGCTAGACAATACTCATTTTTTTGATATTTTAAGTACAGTATTTTCACCTTTATTCAACATTTTGGGGCTATCTCCTGAATTTTGTGATAGCATTTTTTCAGGCATAATAGAACTAACAAATGGTGTAAGCAAAGTATGTGTTATTTCGAACAAAAACATTTCTGTAAATATCATAATATGTGCCTTTCTACTTGGCTTTGGAGGCCTTTCCGTTCTTTTACAAGTCCTAAGCATAATATCCAAAAATGGCATCTCTGTAAAGCCCTACATAATAGGCAAAATTCTACAAGCTAGCTTTTCTGCCTTTTATACATACTTAATACTCCAAAATAGTTTGCTATTTAATTTTAATTTATAATGCGAATTTTATAACATTCTCCTTTTTACTACTCAATATAAAAATAAAAGTATTCAAATTTTTTTCTTTAATTTGAATACTTTTTATCTACTATTTCTCCAACTTAGTGCATCTTACAAATTCGGTTCTACCGGCGCTGTCGCCTGTGCCTAATTGGCCGTAGTCATTTTTTCCTATGCCGTACACTTCTCCACTTTTGCTTGCAAATATTGCAAATCCATTGCCTAGGCTCATGTAGCGAATGTTTGCTGGTAATCCTTCTAGTTTTACTGGGGTTGGGTAAATTCCACCTACTTCGTAGCTTGGTCCCAAAATACCGTAGGTATTGTAGCCCCATCCGTAAACTTCGCCGTTGGATAGTAGGGCTAGACTAAGTCCGTCTTCTGTTATAACTTGTTTTACTGTTGTTCCTTCTTTTATTGTTAGTTCTGTGAAGTCACCATTTGTAATATCTGCATAACTACTATTTCCAGACATATTTCTATTATTTGACATGGTATATAACTTTCCATCTTCTGTCAGTATCAATGTACATGCCCCTGATATTCCTCCTTTGTTTATTTGAAAGAAGGCTACATCTTTTATTTTATCTTTTATTAATCCTATTATTTCACTATTTACTTCATGTGGATAATACGTAATACTACCATTTCCAATTGTATTATACTCACCATATATTTGAGGTAACATTATATACGAAGTTGAACCCGCCCAATATATTTTATTATCCGATGTTTTAAAAACTACGGCATACCCCGTAGTAGATGTATAAATATCCTTTATATTGGTAAAATTATTTATTCCATCCTTTGTTATTTGTATATAATCATTTTTCTCAACAGATTCTCCCCACATTCCTGCCATCCAGTTTCCTTTTGCCCATAGTGTTCCATCTTTTTTTATTACATATTTATTGGAAGCAGAAGCTATTATTTTTTTTGCTCCAATTATACTTTTATTATCATTTGCTTTTATGCTTTCATATATCTTTCCATTTCTATCAACAATGCTTATATTATTCCCTTTTCCTTGCACAAAGGCTACATTTTCAAACACTTTTCTTAAATTATAATTTGATTTTGTTCCTATTTTACAAATATTAGGGCAAGCTTCTATATATATAATTGGCTTATCCGTCATATATATGCTCATATTCTTGTTTTGCATAAATTCATACTCTCCATAGTTATTATTATAACTTGTTACATTATGTTTACTTAAATCAGTATTTAATGTTTCTAAATTAATTAAATATAACTCACTATTCGATATAAAATATCTTACAGAAACCAAATTCACATTACTATTTTCATTCATATCTATATTTATTTGGATTGGTGTACCTCCATACTTAGTATAATATATTTTATTATTTTCCGTTAAATACACTACCTCTGCTCCTCTAATTTTCACTTGCTTTACATTGCTAGCAATTTTCTTTGCATTATCTACAATAATATTTTCATTCATATTAAAATATCCTGAATATCCGCAAGCATATAATTCATTTTTGGAGTTAATAAAATATGTTGTCAAATCACCCATTTCAATTTGTTTCGAATTATAATAATTTTCTATTGCTACGAACTTGCTCTTATTTCCCACCTTTCCTAGTCTCCCATCGTTGTGTCCAGCTCCATATACATTTCCATTATTCATTATTATTACTGCTGCTGAATAAAATGATTTAGCAGTTAATTGAATTTCTTTTATATCATTTCCATTTATATTATCTATTTTTATCCATTTGCTATAAGCATTTGTATTTCCCTGTCCTAATACTCCTTGTCCGATTATTTCCACATGCCCACAATATTCCTTCTTTATCTACTATAAATGTATTATAATCTCCGGCCCATACTTTGCTTGCTTTTACATTTTCTTTTCCTTCACATCTTCCTTCTAGTATTTTTGTTGGTTCTACCACCAAAAAAGAATGTCCTAATCCTAGCTTGTTATAATCATTTGCTCCCCATGCCCATAAGTCATTGTTCTGGTCTATTACATATGCTGTTCCTGTGCTGAAATACACATGACCTGCATACCAGTCTGAGGTTAGTGTTTCTGGTAAATTCATTCTATTGTCAAATCTTTCATTTATTGATTTTAAATCAAATTCGTCCCAGCTGTTATTTATTTCGTTTACTTCGCTGCTGGTATAGCCACTATTTACTGTTTTTTCTCCTAATGCTTTTAATGTTCCATCTCCATATAGTTTGTACGTATTATTTGCTACTGTTATATATTCTGGTTCTGCTTCGTTGTTTAGTGGAATTATTACATATATATCTTTGTTCTGGTATTTTACTCCTGTTAAGTTTATT
Source organism: uncultured Clostridium sp. (assembly GCA_900555835.1). Taxonomy (GTDB): domain Bacteria; phylum Bacillota; class Clostridia; order TANB77; family CAG-508; genus UMGS1864. The sequence continues at coordinate 3,724 of USMK01000017.1, read as the reverse complement.
ACTTTGTAATTATCTCCTTCTATATATATTACTAGGTTTTCTGCTTCTTCTTCGCTCATATTTAGTTTGGTGTAGTCTAATTTATAGAATTGGCTATAATCTATTTGTTCAAATGTTGGTATATTTGTTGTTCCTTTTTCTGCTGTTAAATTTAGCAATGTATACTTTACTCCATCTGGTAATTTTTCTAATTCACTTGCACTTTTCATTTGACTTAGTGTTATTTTACTTCCATCTTCATTTAATGCTATTGGATAACTTTCTTCTTGTACTTTTCCTTCTAGATTTTTATCTATTTTATATAAATTAATTCCTTCTTCTAGTGTTTTTATATTGTTCAATGTCGCCACATCTTGTGCATTACTTATTATTCCGTTTTCACCGTATAGTGTATTTATTGCTACTCCTGCCAAAATGACTAATACTATAATTGTAATAATTAAAGCTAACAATGTTATTCCATTATACCCTCTAAACTTCTTCATTTTCATTCCCTCTCTTATGTATTTTTATCGAAAAATCTATCATTAGTATGCTTTACATTTATTTTCTTATTCATATAATAATTTTCCCACGAAAAACAGATTTTAATACGATATTTATCAATTGTAATTTTATCAAAACTTTTGATTATTGTAAATACTTTTCAAATTCAAAAATAATTTATTTCGACTTTTTCCAACAATTATTCTCTACTGCATAATATAATCTCCTTTTATTGAAGATGCTTGAAAGTATTATGTAAATATGCTATAATAAAAGCATAGGTTATTACCTTTTTTAAATTTTTCTATCACGTAATTAAGGAGGAAAAACACATGAAAAGACAGGAAAAATTGAAACATTTAATGCGGGAGGTGTTGAATCTTATTATTAACTTCTTCAAGCCATATGGTCTTTCGGATGAAATGGTTTCTATTCCCCCAAGCATTAAGCGGATGGGATTTAAAGTATGTTTTATGAGTTTTGCAATGACTGTAATTTCTCTGATTTTTGCATTCATGCTCAAGGCGACTAACATGATGATTGAGTATAGGCTGATTTTGCTTGGAATCATTTTTTTTATGTTATATCGTGGTCAGCAGGTTGTAAGAGAAGCTTTCCATGCATTTGAAAACTCAGAACAAAATAAGTTTGACCTAATTTTGAAAAACGAAATTGTTTTCATAGGCAGTCAAATCATTGGCAAGACATCAAACAAGGTATCTAAGTATGATACATCAAATAAGTGGTACAAGGTAATGAAGAATGAATCAATGTTAAATACTATCGGTAGCTATTTAAAAAACCTGTGGCTACTAAAAATCCACCATATATTTGATATATTTGAGATTATTAGCACATTTCTTATGCTATTTTTCGCCATAGTAACCAATACTTCAGTTGACCAGGTTATTTTTATTAATTTGATTTTCATATTTATGCTTATCTCTTTTTTTAGTTCTGCATACATTAGCTTGTATACAGATTTATATTATCAGAAAAATAGAGAATATGACAACGAGCAATCTTTGATAGTTAACGATTTACTTCGTGTTCCTTCAATTATCCCAAATGATTTGGACATGAGAATAAGTAAATTTCAAAAGACTGTTATTTCAAGTAATCAGAATGCTATAAATTACCACAAAAAGCTTAATTTTTCAAGATTATTTGTTGCAATACTAGAAACATTTAGTCAATATGGATTTATAACATTCTATCTGTTAGAAGTTGAATGGAATAGCATAAATTTAGCAACAATAACAGAGATTACTGCTACACTTCTCATTGTTGAAACAGCATTAGTGCATATTAGTCGAATTGCTAAAATTTTAAACAATCACAATTCAAAGCTTATAGCACTAAAAAAAGAAGAAACTGATATGTCATTAATTTTAGATGTATATCATAAAGAAGCCACAAAACTTTCAAAGCCTAAAACTATTGATAATATCATCATCAGTCCATTCTCAATTCAATATTTAGAAGAATCTGAAAATGATAAGCCTTTCACATTAATATCAAGAAATACTATATGCATCAATAACGGAGAAATAGCAATTCTGTACGGACCCTCTGGTAGTGGAAAATCAACATTTATGAAAATGTTGACTGAAAAAATCAAATTGAAGAAAAGTAGTGAAATACCTTCTACATCTAGATTTTTGTCCTATGATGAAAATCTGAAATTTGGTTCTCTTAGCATCTATGAAGAACTGTTTTGCTGTTGCGAAAATCCTGACCTTATAAAAATGCAAACGATTTTGGAAAACCTCCATTTATGGTATGAGATAAAATCGAATTGCTTTGATGTCTGGAAATGGATGAAAGAAAAACAGTTTGAACATTCACTATCTAACGGACAGAAACAGAGGCTAATTCTTGCAAAAATGCTATACTGGTTAAATGAAGAAATTGACGTACTTGTGTTAGATGAATGTACATCAGGTCTTGATGATAAATCAGAATCCGATTCAGCTGATGCAGAAAGAACGCTGGAATACATTGTCAGATATTCTAACAAAGATAAAAAACGAATTGTCATAATCTCAACACATCAGAATATTGATGGATTTAAGCATAACCTTTCTAACGAGTACACATTTAGGAATTTACAATTTTTAAAGGAAGGGCACTGTAATTTAGTAAAGGAGATTTAACTACCTCATCAATTATCTTTTCAGTTAGGAGGGTTCAATATACCCTCCTATTTTTTGTTTTTCTCCATCTTTACCTTTCTATTGTACTTCTAAACCAATATACAATTATCCTCTGCTTCGTAGTTTACTTTCTCCCCGTTTTGTGATATATTTTAATTCATAAAATTCGCACAAGGAGGAGTTTTTTAGATGTCTTCGTTTGTTTTAAAAATGATAGCAGTTATTTCAATGTGCTTTGATCACTTTGGTTATTATATATATGGTGGTAATTTTTCTTGGTGCAATTATTTAGGAAGACTTGCTTTTCCGATATTTGCATTTCAAATTTCTGAAGGATATGAACATACACATAATTTAAAAAAATATTTCTGGAAACTATTTTTATTTGCCATAATATCGCAATTACCATTCAACTTATTTGAATACGCCTTCGGAATGGAACTACACCTAAACATATTTTTCACACTATTACTAGGTCTTCTAGCAATTTGCTTATATGATAAAAGCAAAAACAAAATAATAGGACTACTAGGCTCGGCCATTTGTATAATCATAGGCGAGCTATTAAAAGTAGATTATGGCTACTGGGGAGTATTATTAGTATTTTCATTCTTCATATTAAAGAAAAACAAAATACTACTTCCACTCGGCTACTTAGCCATAATACTCCTAAAATACATACCACTCCTAATCCAATCCAACTACTATTACCCATACTACCTACTAGCCACATTCACATTCCTATCAATAATCCCAATCCTCCTATACAACGGCAAACTAGGTCCAAAAACCAAATACCTACTCTATGTTTTCTACCCACTACATCTATTCATAATAGCAATAGCAACAATGTTTATGTAAGCAATTAAAAATCAAATACTCAAATTATAAGGTAAACCATAGCAATAACTATGGTTTTATATGTAAACATCCAAAAGTCAAGCACTCAAATTGCAGAATGGCAATATCAGCTATATTTTAGTTTTCAAAAATTATAGAGTAGTAAAAATGGAGTAAATTAAAATGATAAAATTTATGTAATGACGAATGTGCCGCGGAGTAACCGTACGAAATCTTAATCA
>USMK01000016.1 GCA_900555835.1 uncultured Clostridium sp. | reverse complement strand
AAGGTCAAACTCGATTTTTAAATTTTATATTTTACTTTTTAGCTTAGGAAGTTGGAAGGTAAATTTTTGGGGTTAGGAAAAGTGAAAATGAAAGATGTGGGGAGGAAGAAGAATGAGGAAAAAATTTAACATAGTAAAAAATAGAAATGGAATTACATTATTAGCGCTAATTGTAACTATTATCATATTGGTGATTTTAGCTGGAGTTGGAATAAGCGCCATAAATAGTGGTAATATATTTGAAAATGCTACAAATGTAGTTGAGCAAAGCAAAATTGCTAGTAAGAAGGAAGAAATAGAGCTAGTTATAATAAGTAAAATGAAGAATAGTGTTAGAGAAATAACAATTGATAAAATAATAGAAGCATTAGAGAAAAAAGGGATAATAGATGCAGGAAATAGCAATGAAGAAACAGGACAAGTAAAAACAAATCCAGATGGGTATATATATGAAATAATCGAGAAGCCAAATGGAGATTGGGACGTAAAGTATGAAGGAAAAGGCGAATTGGATACTAGAAAAATAAAATTAACTACAGAGTTAAGTACTACCGTAATAACCGATAAAGTAACAATAACAGTTACCGCAAAGGCCAGTGCTGGAATAAAAAGTATAACAATGCCAGATGGAAGTATTAAAACATATACCGGAAAGACGGAAGTAAGTGAGACATATGAAGTAACTCAAAATGGAAAATACACATTTACAGCAACAAACAATAAAGGAGAAAACGAAAGCAAAACTATAACAATAGATAATATCCTAGAAGGAACAATACAAATAAGTGCTAACCCAAGCGAAGCAACAAATAAAAGTGTAATCGTAACCATAGAATGGCCAAATGGAAGCGAAAATGCAATAAAAGAAATATGTTCAAATGGAGAAAACAAATACACAACCGTAAGTGGAGTAAGAACAACATTAACATTAAACAACAATTGTGTAATAAAAGCTAGAATAAGAAATAGCATAGCCGAAATAAAGACCGCAACATTAAATGTAACCAATATAGATAAATTAGCTCCAAACATATTTACTCCAACTGCAACAACTACAAGCAATAGCATAACCATAACTGGAAAAACAACAGACCAACCAGCAACAGAAAAATATGGAAGCAGTGGAATAGCCGAATACTATTTCAGTAAAGACAACGGAACAAGTTGGCAAACAAACGAAGATAAAACACAAACAAGTTACACATATACTGAACTAACTCAAGGAACAGAATATACTATAAAAATGAAAGCAATAGATAAAGCTGGAAATGAAACAATAACAGAAAGCATAATAGCAACAACAATAAATATAGCAAACTTAGGAGAGATACAAATAAGTGCAACACCAAGTACACCAACCAACAAAGATGTAACTGTAACAGTAACATGGCCAAGCGATACAACTGGATTAATAAAGAAAATAAGCAAAGACAATGGAGCGAATTGGAGTGATTATACAGGGACAATAACAGTAAGTAGTAATTGCATAGTAAAAGCCAAACTAATAGACACCACAAGCCAAGAAGGAAAAACAGCAACAGCCAACATAACTAATATAGACAAAACAAATCCAACAGTAACAGCAAAACAAAGTAGTGTAACCATAACCGAAGGAGACAGTAACGAATTAAGTAATTATTTTACAATAACAGCAAATGGAACATACGGAATATCAAGTACAATATACATAGATACAAGCAATAGCAATGCGCAAGTAACAAATACTAATACTTTAAAAGTAGGAACACATATAATAAAATGTACTGCAACCAAAGAAACTGGGGCAATCGCAAGTGCGACTATGACGATTGTTGTGGAAAATGGAGTACCTACCGAGGAAACTGTAATCAATATTTCGGGGAAAGATGAAGGAACTACATTTGTTGTTCCAAATGGGGTAAAAATATTAAAACTTTCTTTAGAACTTAATATGAATTATCCAGATGATATTGACGATGGAGGAACCCTAACTGTCCGTTCAACTAATAAGGATTGGCGGTGCGATTAGTGTAACGGCAGATGGAGAACTGTCTGATAGAGCTGAGATATATATAGAAGTTACTCCGGGAAAAACATACACTGTATATGTTGATCTATTTATATCAAATGGGGGATCTTGTAGTGCTTATTTATCTTATTCCAAAGAAATCAATCAACAAGAGGCATCGATATTTGATTTATAAGATAAATGAAATGAGTCTAAGGACAGAGGAAAAGCAATATATAAATAAAGAAACAACAAAAAATAATGCTTTGTTGTTTCTTTTTGTCTGAGAGAGCGTTGTTTTACTAAGAGGTACAGTACAGAAATGTCGAAATATGTCGGAAATTTTTGGAAGCAAATTTGCTGAAAAGTATTTACAATTATGCAAATATGTAGTATCATAATATAAATTGTTTTTATGCATAAAAATTTAGATAAGAGATTAATTCAAATTAATCTAGTTCAACTTAGGTATGACATAAATAAAAGTGAAGGCTATTTCAAGCCAAAGAAATCAAATTTTAAAATTGAATAATTACAAGTAATAATTGTATTTTTATAGTGCCATCAAAATGAGCTGATGGCAATAAATCAAGCATATTTTATACTGTCAGACGAGTATTGGCAAAACTATTGAAAATCATAATTATTACATTGTATAATTACAAGGAGGAGATATATTGAATAATGAAAAAACTTTAAAAAGTGACATTATATTTAAAAATCTGTTTTCTGCTAAAAGGAATAAAGACTTGTTAATTGATTTATTAGAAAGTATCCTTGAAATTAAAATTGATACAATAGAAGTACAGAAAGAAGTGGAAACAGAGATTAGCAATATCAATGAAAAGCTAGGTCGAATGGACATTGTGGCGACAATAAATAACAAATTGATTGTGGACCTAGAAATGCAAAATACCAATTATGAAGATACCGAAAAGAGAGCAGTATTTTATGCTGGTAATTTAATAAAGAATTCCATAAAACCAAAGGAAAAATATGATACCATAAAAGATATAGCTGTTATTTGGATATTGGATTATGAACTGAAAAATGGAAATGAAGAATATTTTACAGAAACAATGACAGTTGATAAAAAATATTGTAAATACGAAATAATAAAAGGTGTAAAATATTACTTTATTGAATTACCAAAATTTAGAAAAATGGTAACAAATAAATTAGAAACAAAGCTAGAAGAATGGCTAGCACTAATAGATTATGAAAAGAAGGGAATGATAGAAATGGCAATAAATCAAAATGAAAAAGTAAAAAGAGCAAAAGAGGAATGCGAATACCTACAAGGAGATGAAGCAGCACAAAGGCTAGAAGAATTAAGGAACAGAGCAATTAGAGACGAAAAAGCAGCATTTAGTTGTGGCATGAGAAAAGGCGAAGCTCGTGGAATTACGATTGGTGAAGCCAGAGGAGAGGCGAGAGGTGAGAAACGAGGCGAGAAACGCGGAGAAAAACGTGGAAGAAAAGCACGGAATAATTGAAACTGCAAAGCAGATGTTGAAAAATAATATTGAAATAGGTATTGTTCAGAAATGCACAGGGCTTAGTTTGAGTGAAGTAAAAAGACTGATTGTTTGATAGATAATCAGATTACTAAATACATTAGAAATGGCAATTTTTCCGCAAAAATTTTGGTAAAAATATTTTTTAAAACTCTTGAAAAGTTAAAATAAAAGTTATATAATATATTGCATAGATTAAAAAAACTTAGATAAGGACACGACATTCGAGTAAAACTTGTAGAGAGCCAAATGGTTGCTGAAATTTTGGTAAGATAATAATCGCGTGTTATCACCTTGGAGTTGCTTGTTTGAAATTTCATTAAAGTAAAATAAGTCGTATATCTGCGTTAAAGATAATTGAGAGAAAAGCTAGAATATTTTGCATAGCTTTTAAAATAGGTGGTACCGCGGAAATTAAGCCATTTCGTCCTATATTTAAGGATGAAATGGCTTTTTGGATTTTTAAAATAAAGAAGGAGAGAGGAAAAATGAGCGAAGAAAAGAAAGATTATGGAAAAACTTTAAATTTACCTAAAACTGATTTTCCAATGAGAGCAAGTTTGCCTGAGAACGAACCTAAAATAAAAGAAAGAGTTTTTGACAATGACTTATATGAAAAATGTTTAAAGAAAAACGAAGGACATGAACCTTTTGTATTACATGATGGACCTCCATATGCTAATGGTGAAATCCATATAGGACATGCTTTAAATAAGGTTTTAAAAGATGCAATTGTTCGTTATAAAAATTTACAAGGTTTTTATACTCCATTTATACCTGGATTTGATACACATGGTATGCCAACTGAAAAAAAGGCTATTGAAAAACTAGGAATAAACAGAGATGAGATGCCTATTTCTAAATTTAGAGATATTTGTAAAGAATTTAACGAAAAATATATAAAAGTACAAACAGAAGGTTTCAAAAGACTTGGCGTTTTGGGAGATTGGGAGCATCCATATATAACATATCAACCAGAAATGGAAGCAAAACAAATTGAAGTTTTTGCAGATATGTACAAAAAAGGATATATCTACAAGGGATTAAAGCCAGTTTACTGGTGTACAGACTGCGAAACTGCACTTGCGGAAGCTGAAATCGAATATAAAGACCACAAAACAACATCAATATATGTAAAATTCCCAGTTAAAGATTCAAAAGGTCTATTTGATGTAGAAAATACTTTTGTTGTAATATGGACAACTACGCCTTGGACTTTGCCTGGAAACGTAGCTATAACAATAGGAGGGGACTACGAATACAGCTTAGTAGATATAGGAAAAGAAAAGCTAATATTAGCAACAGAGCTTGTTGAAACAGTAATGAAACTTGCTGAAATAGAAAATTACACAACAGTTAAGAAATTCAAGGGAGAAGACCTAGAAAACGTAATTTGTAAACATCCATTTATAGAAAGAGATTCAAGAGTTGTACTTGGTAGTGATGACACAATATTAGTAGAGCTAGATGCTGGTACTGGTGCAGTTCATACAGCTCCTGGTTATGGTAAGGAAGACTACCTATGTAGTTTGAAAAATAATCTAGACATAGTAGTTTGTGTAAATGGAAAAGGATATCAAACAGAAGAAGCTGGCCCATTTGCTGGAATGTATTATGAAAAATCAAATGATGCTATAATAAATTGGTTAGACGAAAATGGATATTTATTAAAGAAACAACCAATAGTTCACCAATATCCACATTGTTGGAGATGTAAAAATCCAATCGTATTTAGAGCAACAAATCAATGGTTTGCTTCTGTTGATGGATTTAGAAAAGAAACATTAGATGCTATAAAAACAGTTAAATGGTATCCAGCTTGGGGAGAAGAAAGAATTACAAAAATGGTTGAAGAAAGAAATGATTGGTGTATTTCTAGACAACGTACATGGGGTGTTCCAATTCCAATATTCTATTGCGAAGAATGTGAAAAAGAATATGTAACACCAGAAAGCTTGAAAAAAGTTCAAGATATAGTAAGAGAAAAAGGTACAAATGCTTGGTTTGATTTAACAGCAGAAGAATTGCTACCAGAAGGTGCAAAATGCGAATGCGGATGCACAAAATTCAAGAAAGAAACAGATATAATGGATGTTTGGTTTGATTCTGGTTCAACACACGCATCTGTATTAGAAGAAAGAGGAATTCCTACTGACCACGTAATGTACTTAGAAGGAAGCGACCAATACAGAGGATGGTTCCAATCTTCACTTCTAACATCTGTTGCAACAAGAGGAAAAGCTCCATATCAAGAAGTTGTAACACATGGCTATACAGTAGACGAACAAGGAAGAAAAATGTCTAAATCATTAGGAAATGGAATTGACCCTTCGGATGTAATAAAAGAATCTGGTGCAGATATTTTAAGATTATGGGTATTATCATCAGATTATCAATCAGATGTTAGTGTTTCAAAAGGAATATTAAAACAAGTTAGTGAAGTATATAGAAAAATAAGAAATACAGCAAGATATATTCTAGGAAACACAAGCGATTTTGATGTGAACAAACCTGTTAGCTACAATGAATTAGAGGAAATAGATAAATGGGCATTATCTAGATTAAATAAATTGGTAAAAGAATGCACAAAAGCATTTGATAAATATGAATTTAACAAAGCATATCAAGCTATAAATCAATTCTGCGTTGTAGATATGAGTAACTTCTATCTAGATATAATAAAAGATAGATTATATACATATAAAGTGGATTCAGTACAAAGAAGAGCTGCTCAAACTGCTATGTATGAGATATTAGATGTATTAGTAAGAATCTTAGCACCAATGGCATCATTTACAGCAGAGGAAATCTGGAGTTTTATGCCACATAGAGATGGTGAAAATGTAGAAAGCGTAATGTTAACATCTTGGCCAAAAGAAAACCCAGAATATGACAACAAAGAGTTAGAAGAAAAATGGGATAAAATAATAGCATTAAAAGAAGAAGTTGCTAAAAAGCTAGAATTAGCAAGAGCGGACAAAACAATAGGACATTCTCTAAATGCAAAAGTAAGAATATATGCAGATGGGGAAAAATATGATTTCTTAAAATCAATAGAAGAAACACTAATGCAAGTATTTATTGTATCAGCATTAGAAATAGTAAAAGATAGCAAAAAAGACGAAAACAGCACATATGGAGTAGCAATAGAAATATCAGTAGCACCAGGAGCAAAATGCGAAAGATGTTGGATGTACTCAGAAACAGTAGGACAAGATGAAGAAAATCCAACAATATGCCATAGATGTAGTGAAAACTTGAAATAGAAAAATAGAAAAAGTTCTTTCGGTTGAAAGAACTTTTTTTGTTTGACTTATTGTAAAATATATGCTATACTGATTAACATAGGAAATGATAATAAACAGATGTGGTTTTGCCACCAATTTTGCGAATCTTCGTAGGAAAGGTGGAGATGTTTATGATTAAAGTGACACTATTTTTTATAATATCCATTATGATATCTTTAACATTAAACGTTGCCTTAGCAACAGTTCTATATAAGAACTGGGTTGATAAGCAACTACATAAATAAAAAAGAAAATTCACATCTGTAATTTGGCGATTTAGATGTGAATTTTTTACTATATATCGGCAAAACCACATTTGTGGATTTATCGTTTCCTATACTTATTATACATAGATATTTTATAAAAGTCAAATAAATTTCTATTTTTTTTACATTTTAAATAAGAAAGAAAAAATATAAAATTTTTTTGAAATAATTATTGACAAATCTAAATTCAAGTGTTAATATATATATTGTCAATGCGGTTGTGGCGGAACTGGCAGACGCGCTAGACTTAGGATCTAGTGTCTTTGACGTGGGGGTTCAAGTCCTCTCAACCGCACCAAATAATAAAAATTGTAAAAAAGCACTTTAAAGTGCTTTTTTTATTTACCTTATAAAACAAAACGCATAAAATCAAATAAACAAAACATACTAAAATATATAAAAAAATGGAGGAAAGTATGTTTTTACCGAATTTGATTTTGTATGAAGAAGATATTAAAAATTATGAATTGGGAAGAGAACTTTTAGATAAATATAGTAAGTATAACATTGAAATGAGGACAATTGAAAATCACAATAATATAGAGGAAATGAGGAATAATCCGAATAAAAATTTCCCTAAGTTGAAGCAAAATTTAATTATTGGTGTAAGAAAAACGCATAAGTTTGTACCTAACCATAAAACATCAGATTTTCTTGTACCATATACTTCTTCTGGTTGTATTGCTATGTGCTTATATTGCTATTTGGTGTGTAATTACAATAAATGCTCGTATCTAAGATTATTTGTAAATAGAGAAGAAATGCTAGATAAAATAATCAAAACAGCAAATAAAAGCGAAAAAGAGCTTACTTTTGAGATTGGAAGTAATAGCGATTTAATTTTAGAAAATACAATTACGGGAAATCTGGAATGGACTATTAAGAATTTTGTGCCAAACAGCAAGGGATTTTTAACATTTCCGACTAAATTTAGCATGGTAGACCCAATATTGCCACTTAAACATGATGGAAAAGTAATTGTTAGAATGAGTGTTAATCCAGAAGATATTATAAAAGAAATAGAAATAGGAACATCTCCGCTTAGCAAAAGAGTTGAAGCCATAAACAAACTAAAAGAGGCGGGATACAAAGTAGGGATACTAATTGCGCCTATAATTCTAGTGGATAATTGGAAAGAAAAATATGAGCAGTTGATTATTTATCTATATGAAAATTTAAGCTCAAAAGTAAAAGAAGAAGCATTTTTTGAACTTATATTCATGACATACAGCTTTGTTCATAGAAAAATAAATGAAGAAGCATTTCCAAGTGCTGTGCAACTGTATGACACCAATTTAATGACTGGCAGAGGGCTGGGGAAATATACCTACAAACGAGAAGTTCGTGAAGAAGGAGAGGCTTTCCTTAGAGAATTGCTAGAAAGATTTTTTCCAAAAAATAAAATTGAATATATTGTGTGAAATCTATTGACAAAATAGATTTCTAAACATATAATGAATATATGAACAAACATTCATATAATAAAGGAGGAAATCATGGAAGAAGAAACAAATGAAGTTGTTGATTCAGCAGAAGTTAGAGCTGTTAAAGAGAATATGCCTGACGATATTTTAATATATGATTTAGCTGAGTTTTTTAAAGTGTTTGCGGATTCTACAAGAATGAAAATTATTTATGCGTTGCTAAACAAAGAACTTTGCGTGGGCGATATTGCTAATATTGTAAATACAACACAATCAGCTATTTCACACCAATTAAGAATATTAAAACAAGCCAAACTTGTTAAGTTCAAAAAAGAAGGCAAATTAGTATATTACAGTTTGGACGACGAGCACATAAGAGAAATTGTAATGAAAGGAAGGAATCACATTGAAGAATTATAAATATACTGTGAAAAATTTAGACTGTGCAGCTTGTGGCAAGAAGATTGAAGATAAAATTGCGAGTTATGACGAATACCAAAATGTAAGTCTTAATTTTGCAACACTAAAATTAAGCTTTGAAACAGAAAAAGACAAAAATGTAAAACAAGAGGTTCAAAAAATAATAACATCTGTTGAACCAGAAGTAGAAATTATAGAGGAAAATGAACAAAATAAATCAGAAGAAAGTATAAAAGGAGATTTAGTAAGACTAGCAATTCGGAATAGTGCTATATGTTTTAGCAATGATAACTAAATCGATACCAGTATTAAGCACAGTTTTAATTATTACTGCATATGTAATTTTATTATGCAAAACAGCCAAAAAAGCAGTAAAACAGATTGCTAAAAACAAAATTTTAGACGAAAATGCACTTATAACGATTTCTGTAATTGGAGCATTTCTTATTGGGAAAGAAATGGAAGGAGCAATGGTTATTTTGCTATATGAAATAGGCAAAATACTAGAAAGCAAAGCTGTAAACAAAAGCAGAAGATCCATTTCAGAGCTTATGAACATAAAACCAGAATATGCTAATATCAAAAACGGAGACAATATAGAAACTGTTACACCAGATAAAGTAAGTATTGGAGATATAATTGTAGTGAAATCTGGCGAAAAAATCCCGTTAGATGGAATTGTTACAAAAGGAGAAGCACAAATCGATACATCTGCTTTAACAGGAGAAAGCAAACTAATAGATGTAACAGAAAACAGCAAAGTTTTATCAGGAAGCATAAATGCACAAGGATTATTAGAAATAGAAGTAACAAGCACATATGAAAACAGCACAGTAAACAAAATTTTACAATTGGTGGAAAATGCAACAGATAAAAAGGCTAAAACTGAGACTTTTGTATCAAAAGCAGCTAAAATATACACACCAGTAGTTATTGGATTTGCTATACTTGTAGCAATTTTTATGCCAATATTGTTTAATGTAACATATGACGAAAGTATATATAAAGCGTTGGTGTTCCTAGTAATATCTTGCCCTTGCTCAATTGCAATATCTGTTCCATTAAGTTATTTCTCTGGAATTGGTAAAGCCTCTAAAAAAGGAATTTTAATAAAGGGAAGCGATTATTTAGACGGACTAAAAGACATTGGAACAATTGTATTTGACAAAACAGGAACAATAACAATAGGAAACCTAGAAGTAGAGGAAATAAATTCATATAAAGAAGAAATAAGCAAAAAAGAAATATTAAAATACTTTGCAATGGGAGAAAGTTTTTCAAACCATCCAATTGCAAAATCTATATTGAAAAAAGCCGATATGGATATAGATTTATCACAAGTAAAAAATTATGAAGAAATTTCTGGAAAAGGTATAAAATACGAATTTGAAGGTAAAACAATAAAAATAGGAAACGCAAAATTTGTTGAAAAAGAGAGTAGTCAAATACTTGGAACTGTGTTATACTTAAAAATAAATGATGAAGTTGTTGGAAATATAGTATTAAAAGACCAAATCAAACCAGATGCGAAACAAGCAATAACTTTACTAAAACAAATGAATATAAAAACACATATGTTCACAGGAGATAAAAAAGAAGTCGCTATTGAAACTGCCAAAGAAGTAGGAATACCAAATGTTGTATATGAAATGTTTCCAGCAGATAAATACAACAAATTGGAAGAAGTAATAAAAGACGAACCAAAGAAAACGGCATTTGTAGGAGATGGAATAAATGATAGTCCAGTTCTTGCAAGAGCAGATATAGGAATATCCATGGGTGGAATTGGTTCTAGCTCAGCAATAGAAGCGTCCGATATAGCAATTATGACAGACGAACTAATGAAAATTGTGGAAGGAATAAAAATTTCTAAAAATACAAATAAAATAATAAAACAAAATTTAATATTTTCAATTGGAGTCAAAATTGCAACACTTGTATTAACATTACTAGGAATTGCTGATATGTGGCAAGCGGTTTTTGCTGATGTTGGAGTAACTTTAATTACAATATTAAACACACTAAGAATTTTGAAATAATATGATATAAAAAAGGAGAAAAAATGGAAACAAAAAAACCATTTACTATTCTTGGATTAAGCGTTTGGAGAATAATGGCATATTTTATAATATATAGTGTTATAGGGTATATTATAGAAACATTATTTGGACTTCTTACAATGGGAATACTAGAAAGCAGACAAAGCTTTTTATATGGGCCATTTTGTGGAATATACGGAATAGGTGCAACACTAATGATAATTGGAATGCAAAAACTTCCGAAAACTTATAATTGGCTATTTTTAGGCGGATTTATACTAGGAAGTGTGACAGAATATTTTATTAGTTGGACTAGCGAAAAATTTGCTGGAATAACATGGTGGGATTATTCATATATGCCACTTAATATAAATGGTAGAGTTTGCTTATTATATTCTATTTTTTGGGGATTGCTTGCAATATATTTAATGGGATATTTTAATTTGAAAGTCGATAGATGTATGGACTGGATTAAAACCAAAATTTCGACAAAAGTTTTAAAAGGATTTGTGCTAAGCATATTTATATTTATAGTTGTAGAATTTATTGCAACTGCTATTGCCATACAAGTATTTTTAATAAGAATGGAAAAACAAAATGATTTGGATGTGCCAAATAAAGAAGAAACTGTCCAATTGTACGAACAAATCTATGGCAATCCTAAATTGGCAGAATTTATATACAAATACTGGGGAGACGAAAAAATGATAAAAACCTTCCCAAACCTAAAAATAGAGAACAGAGAAGGCCAAACCATTTACATCAACAAGCTACTTCCAGACATTAAGCCATATTATATTAAGTTTGATAAAACGGAGAGATGAAGATAGAAGTTTTCGTAGGTTACGCAGCAAGCCGAGGAATGAAATAAATTTTTATATTATTCCCCTTTTTGTAACGGCTGGTTTAAGGGGAAAACTTGAAAAATTGCTGTGCCACTCTTGACAAGTTTTTGGAAAAGTTGTAAAATTATTGAAGATGTTGAAGAGACAAAGTAGAGTAAAGGTTGCCCGGAAGAGAGAGCGAGTCGTGGGCTGGGAGCTTGCTTGGATAAACGTGCTTGAAAAACTACCTCGGAGTCTTCTATGAAAATAGACGTTGATTACGTTATAATCGGTGAATGAAGTTAAATTTAGGGTGGAACCGTAAGATATATGTCTTACCCCTATATAGGTAAAAATACCTATATAGGGGTATTTTTATTTAGAAAAAAGGAGGAATTTAAATGATAAAAATTACTTTAAAAGATGGTTCTATTATGGAAGTAGAACAAGGGATTACTGTTTTAGATTTAGCTAAAAAAATAAGTGAAGGACTAGCTAGAAATGCTATGTGCGCTACTGTTAATGGAGAGGTTAGAGATTTGAGATTTAATCTAGACAAAGATGCAGAAGTTAATATTTGTACTTTTGATTCTTTAGAAGGAAAAAAGGCATATTGGCACACTACATCTCATATACTTGCACAAGCTGTTAAGAGATTATATCCAAATACTAAACTAGCTATTGGTCCTTCTATTGATAATGGATTTTATTATGATTTTGATACAGAAATTACACTTACACCAGAAATTCTAGAAAAACTAGAAACTGAAATGGCTAAGATTATAAAAGAAGATTTTGAAATTAAAAGATTTACTCTTCCAAGAAGCGAAGCTATTGAATTTATGAAAAAAAGAAATGAAGATTACAAAGTTGAGTTAATCGAAGATTTACCAGAAGGAGAAGAAATTTCTTTCTATGAACAAGGTGAATTTGTTGATTTATGTGCTGGACCTCATTTGATGTCTACAGGAAAAGTAAAGGCTATTAAGTTAGAACATGTTTCTGGTGCTTATTGGAGAGGTAATGAAAACAACAAAATGCTACAAAGAATTTATGGAATTTCTTTCCCTAAAAAGTCTGAATTAGATAGCTATTTAGAAATGCTTGAAGAAGCTAAAAAGAGAGATCACAAAAAATTGGGGAAACAATTAGAATTGTTTATGATTGCACCAGAAGGACCTGGTTTCCCATTCTTTTTACCAAAAGGCATGGTTTTAAGAAATATATTGGAGGATTTTTGGAGAAAAATTCATGTTCAAAATGGATACCAAGAAATTAAAACACCAGTTATATTAAATGAAGAATTATGGCATCGTTCAGGACATTGGGATCATTACAAAGAGAATATGTATACTACAAAAATAGATGATGTTGATTATGGAATTAAGCCAATGAACTGCCCAGGAGGAATGCTTGTTTATAAAAATAAAATGCATTCATACAGAGATTTGCCAATAAGAGCTGGTGAATTAGGATTAGTGCACAGACACGAAAAATCTGGTGAATTGAACGGATTATTTAGAGTTAGATGCTTTACACAAGATGATGCTCATATATTCTGTTTACCAGAACAAATTGAAAGCGAAATTGCCAATCTAATGAAATTGATAGATCAAGTTTACAGTATATTTGGATTTGCATATACAGTTGAATTATCTACAAGACCAGAAGATTCAATGGGTTCAGACGAGGATTGGGAACTTGCTGAAAGTTCATTAAAGAAAGCATTGGAAACACAAGGAGTAGAATACAAAATAAATGCCGGAGATGGAGCTTTCTATGGACCTAAGATAGATTTCCATATTAAAGACTGTCTAGGACGTGAATGGCAATGTGGTACTATTCAATTAGATTTCCAAATGCCAGAAAGATTTGATTTAACATATATTGGAGAAGACGGAGCAAAACATAGACCTGTTATGCTACACAGAGTTATATTTGGAAGTATTGAAAGATTTATAGGCATATTGATTGAACATTATGCAGGTGCTTTCCCAGTATGGCTTGCACCAGTTCAAGTTAAAATCTTACCAATAGCAGATGTTCATATCGATTATGCTAAAAAAGTACAAGAAGAATTTGCTAAAAAAGGTATTAGGGTAGAACTTGACGATAGAGAAGAAAAAATTGGATACAAGATTCGTGAAGCTCAACTTGAAAAAGTTCCATATATGGCAATTATAGGGAACAAAGAAGTTGAAGCGAGTGCAATTGGACTTCGTTCAAGAAGTGAAGGTGATTTAGGACAAATTAGTCTTGCCGAATTTGAGGGAAAAATAGCAAAATTTGTCGAAGAACACAAATAAAGCCTTGCTAATTCTTGGAAAAGAGAGTATAATATAAGTATCTTAACATTAAAGGAGGAGTTATTTATGACTCGGTCTAAGAACAATGTAGTTTACGCTTTCGCAGTTGATGACAATTTTGGTATAATCCAAAATTGCCAGTTTATTCCGGTAGAACTTGATAAAATGCGTTTCTTGCGTATTATTGGTTCGTTATTTATTACCGGAAAGTACAAAGTTCCGGACTTGCTTCTTAAAGCTGCTATTGTAGAATATACAGGAGCAGAAAAAATTGCCGTTTTGTACCGTGGCAAAGGCATTACTGCTTCGACCATCTATATGAAGTGGCGCAAACGCCTAAATGATCATAAGAAAATGGCATTGGTTACTAACGCTTATCAAGAGGAACAACATAGAAGGCTTCAAACGATAAGAGAAGAAAAAAACAAGAGTGCGGATTATAATGATTTTAAGCGCCGTACAATTACAACGACCATTAGAAAATATTGCCGTGGTCTTCCTGGCTATACAGTATCTGGTCAACGTTAAATAATTCTATCCAGAAGAGAGTATTCGTAATGAATGCTCTCTTACTTTATATAAGTGGGAATTTTTCTTAATCGCTCGTTTGGTCGCTTACACGGTATTTTAAAACAATACATTATGAATTTGGTAATATATATTTCTATAAAATGTGAATTATAACAATAAATTGCGAAAATATTCATTTATTTTGCAAAAATTGTTTCCAATTTAGAGCAATATATGATAGAATATAAAAAGTATAAAAATTTGAAAGAGGAGAGTGTAAGAGTGGCTGAAAAGTTGAAATATAAAAAGATACTTTTAAAGCTTAGTGGAGAAGCTCTTGCTGGAAATAAATCAAGTGGAATTGACTCAGAAATTATTGGCAAGATTTGTGAGCAAATAAAAGTAATAAAAGGATTAGGAGTAGATTTGGCAATTGTAGTTGGTGGAGGAAATTTTTGGAGAGGTCGTTATGGCGAAACCATAGAAAGAACAACATCAGACTATATGGGAATGCTTGCTACTGCTATAAATGCGTTAGCTATACAATCTGAATTAGAGGCAAGAGGAATGGAAACAAGAGTACAAACAGCAATTGAAATGAGAGAAGTTGCAGAGCCTTATATAAGAAGAAAAGCAATGAATCATTTATCTAAAAACAGAATTGTTATTTTTGCCTGTGGAACTGGAAACCCATATTTCTCAACAGATACAACGGCTGCACTAAGAGCTGCTGAAATAGAAGCAGATGCAATATTGTTTGCTAAAACAATAGATGGAGTATATTCAGCAGACCCAAAAACAAATCCAGATGCAGTAAAATACGATAGAATTACATATATGGAGGTATTAAATAAACAATTAAAAGTGCTAGATTCTACGGCAACATCACTTTGTATGGAAAATAACATACCATTAGTTGTTTTTGCAATGGATCACCCAGACAATATTGTAAGAATTGTTAAAGGTGAACAAATAGGAACTATAATAGAAAATTAGGAGGAATGTAAAATGGCAGATTATGTTGAAATTAAAGAAAAAATGGAAAAATCAATAAACTTTTATAAAGAAAGTTTAGCAGAAATTAGAGCAGGAAGAGCAAATCCTGCAATATTAAACAAAATTAAGGTAGATTATTATGGAGTACCAACACCAATTACACAAGTTGCAGGTGTTTCTGTACCAGAAGCTAGATTGATAGTAATTCAACCTTGGGATGCAAGTATTTTAAAAGAAATAGAAAAAGAAATTTTAAAATCAGATATTGGAATAAATCCAAATAATGATGGTAAAGTAATAAGACTTTCTTTCCCTGAATTAAATGAAGAAAGAAGAAAAGAAATTGTAAAAGAAATTAAGAAGATTGCAGAGGAAGCAAAAGTTTCTATAAGAGCAATAAGAAGAGAAGGATTAGACGAATACAAGGCAATGCAAAAAGAAAGCATTATTACAGAAGACGATTTAAAGAAAGCTGAAACTGATATTCAAAAAATAACAGATTCTAATATAGAAGAAATTGATAAAATTTTAGAAGTTAAAGAAAAAGAAATAATGTCGGTTTAATAAAAATATATTAGTAAAAGAAAAATTATAACTGATAAAGGAGAACCAATGGACGAAAAAATAGATTTTAATAATTTACCAAAGCATGTGGCAATTATAATGGATGGAAATAGAAGATGGGCAAAGCAAAAGGGCTTAGATCCAAAACTAGGACATAGAGAAGGAGCAAAAGCCTTAGAAAATATTGCTTTATATGCCAATGAAATTGGACTAAAATATTTAACAGTATATGCATTTTCAACAGAAAACTGGAAAAGAGCAGAAGATGAAGTAGGTACATTAATGATTCTTCTTCAAAATTATTTAGAGCGTTTTAGTAAAAAAGCAGATGCATATAATATAAAAATAAATATATTAGGTGACATAGAAGTGTTAAATGATGGCTTGAAAAAACAAATAAAAGAAGCAATAGAAAAAACAAAGAACAATACAGGTCTTGTATTAAATGTTGCTTTTAACTATGGTGGAAGAGCAGAAATCATTAAGGCTACAAAGGAAATTGTAAAAAGAGTACAAAATGGAGAACTAAACTTAGAAGACATAAATGATGCCGAATTTGAAAAAGGATTATATACAGCTGGTCAACCTGATCCAGACTTATTGATAAGAACAAGTGGGGAACTAAGAACAAGCAATTATTTGCCTTGGCAAATTGTGTATTCAGAATTCTATTTTACAGATAAATTCTGGCCTGAATTTGACAATGAAGAATTATTAAAATCAATATATGAATTTCAAAAAAGAAATAGAAGATTTGGATCAAAATAAAAGGAGGGGAATATTTTGAATATACAAAGATGGACATCAGCATTACTTGGTTTTCCATTGATTGCAGCAGTTTTGATATTTGGAAACGAATTAGTAATAGATATAGTTTTTACAGTTGTAGCAATAATGTGCTTACATGAATATTTTTCATGTTTTAAAGATAAAGCAAAACCAATACAAGAAATAGGATATATTTCAGCATTCATTATTCCTATTATTCATATTTTAGAGCCTAGACAGTTTGTTTATTTACTTTTGATAATTCCAATTACAGTAGTATGGATATTTTTAAGAGTTATAGTTTCTAATATGAAAATAACAATTTATGATGCAGCAGTTACACTTTTGGGTATAATATATATAGTAGGATTTATGATTTTCTTACCATTGATAATTGATTTACAAGACGGAAAATTGTTAGTTTGGTATGCGTTATTTACTGCTTGGGGAACAGATGTATTTGCATATTTAATTGGGAAGGCATTTGGAAAACACAAATTTACAGAGGTTAGCCCTAAAAAGAGTATAGAAGGTTGCGTAGCTGGGATAATAGGAGCAATAGTATTTGTTCTAGTTTACACTTATGTATTAAATACATATATGAATTTTAATATATCATATTTATATATAACAGTTGTTGCAATTTTCCTAAGCATAATTGGTCAAATTGGAGATTTATCTGCATCTACAATAAAAAGATATGCTGGAATAAAGGATTTTAGTAATTTAATACCAGGACATGGAGGAATGTTAGATAGATTAGATAGTGTTATTTTTGTAGCACCATTTGCATTCTTTTTCTTAACAATAATGTAGAAAAGCAAGGAGGTTCAGAGTTTGCTAGATTTTTGTATATCTGCAATTAAATTTATATTTTTATTAGGTTTCTTAGTGCTAATACATGAAGGTGGACACTTTATGGTAGCAAAGTTTTTCAATGTTAGAGTAAACGAATTTTCAATAGGATTTGGTAAAAAAATATTTGGAAAACGAAAAGGAGAAACCTTATATGCATTAAGGGCAATTCCTCTTGGAGGATATGTTATGCTTGAAGGAGAAGAAACAGAATCTCTTGATCCAAGAGCATATAACAACAAGAGCATATGGCAAAGAATGCTTATAATTATTGCCGGAGGAGTTGTTAATATTGTATTTGGAATAGTGGTATATTTTATAATTGCTATGACTGTACGGAAATTACTATTCTATGATAGTATCTGAGCCTATTGCCGGATATTCCGCAGAAACAAGTGGAATTAAAGCAGGTGACGAAATTTTAAGTATAAATGGCAAAAGAGTGCATTTAAAAAATGAATTAAATAATGCTATAAATAAATCACAAGGAAATGAAATAAGTATAGAAATTAAAAGAAATAATGAAAACATGATTATAACAACAATACCTACACAAGATGATAATGGAAATTACCTTATAGGAATAAATCTTAAACCAGCAGAAACAACTTTTGGAAATAGAACATATTATGGCTTTTGGAGTACCGTATATTTTTCAGGTTCAATAATTGATAATTTAAAAGAACTATTTACAGGAGGAGTTAAAACAGAACAATTGATGGGACCAATAGGAATTTCAGCAGTTGTATCACAAACAAATGGGTTTGTAGATTTTGTATATATTTTAGCTTTGATTTCATTATCACTAGGTGTTACAAATTTATTGCCATTCCCACCATTAGATGGAGGAAAATTCATATTACTTGTAATAGAAGCAATAAGGAGAAAAAAATTATCAACAGAAGTAGAACTAAATATACAGTCAGCAGGTTTTATACTTATGATTTTATTATCAATTTATGTTGCTTATAATGATTTATTAAGAATATTTTAATTAGGAGAATATAAATGAAGAAAAAATGGGAATATATAGCACCAAATAAAGAATTAACTGCGCAGATAGCTAGTAAATATGGATTGTCAATGTTGGTTGCTGGAATCTTAGTAAATAGAGGAATAACCCAAGAAGAACAAATAAAAATATTTTTAAATCCAACAAGAAAAGATTTTTACGATCCATATTTACTGCAAGATATGGAAATAGCAGTAAACAAAATAATCGAAATAATAGAAAGCAAAGGCAGAATTTTAATATATGGAGATTATGATGTAGATGGAATAACAAGTATTGCTGTATTAAAGAAGTTTCTGGACGAAAGAGGCTTAAATGTAGATTATCATATTCCAAATAGATTAAATGAAGGATATGGACTAAAAAAGGAAACTCTTGAAGAAATCGCAAAGAAAAATTATAATTTAATGATAACTGTAGATTGTGGTATTTCTGCAATAGAAGAAGTGGATTTTGCCAATGAATTAGGAATAAAAACAATAATAACAGATCACCACGAAACACTAGACGAAATACCAAAAGCAATAGCTGTTGTAAATCCTAAAAGAAGGGATAATGTATATCCATTTAGAGGTCTTGCAGGAGTCGGAGTTGTTTTTAAATTGATACAAGCTATATCAATTAAACTTGGATTAGAAGAAAGAGAATATTTAAAATATTTGGATTTAGTATGTGTTGGAACAATATCAGATATAGTTCCATTAGTTGACGAAAACAGGGTTATTACAAAATTAGGATTAAAATTAGTAGAAGTAACTAAAAACATTGGCCTTAGAGAGCTAATAAATATATCAAGATACAAAAAAATAGATTCTTCAACAGTTTCTTTTGGAATTGCTCCAAGAATCAATGCTTGCGGAAGAATGGGACATGCAGAAGAGGCTTTAAAATTATTTTTGACATCAAATATTACAGAAGCAAAGGAAATAACTAAAAAATTAGAAGAATATAATCAAGAAAGACAATCGATAGAAAAAAGAATATATACAGAGGCATTAGAAAAATTAAAAGATGAAGAAGAAGCTAAAAAAGATAGTATAGTGCTTGTTAGCCATAATTGGCATCATGGAGTAATCGGAATTGTTGCCTCAAAATTAACAGAACAATTTTATAAACCAAGCATATTATTGTCTATTGAAGATGGAGAAGTAAAAGGTTCTGGAAGAAGCATACCAGGATTTGACTTACACGAAGCTTTATGCAAAACAAGTGAATACTTAGAAAAATTTGGTGGACACGAAATGGCAGTTGGACTTACTTTAAAAGAAGCAAATTACGATAGTTTCAAAAAAGAATTTGAAAAGTTAGTAGAAGAAAGCAATGTAGCCGAATTTGTTCCAATTATAAACATAGATGGACAATTACAATCAAAAGATATAAAAAAAGAAATTGCCAAAGAAATATCTATATTAGAGCCTTTTGGTGAAGCAAATAAAATGCCACTAATTTTGTTCAAAAACTTAAAAATAGATTCTATAAGAGCTTTATCAGAGGGAAAGCATTTGAAATTAACATTAAAAAATGAAAATCAATGGATAGATGCTATTGGATTTAATTTAGGAAGCTTATCTGACGAATATCAGCTAGGAGATAAAATAGATGTTGTAGGAACATTAGAAATAAATGAATACAATAATAATGAATATGTACAAATAAATATGAAAGACATAATGAAAACATATTAAGCTTGAAAGAAGGGAATGATATGTCAAAAAAGAAAAATGCTACAATTGAAGATATAATAGCAAAAGCAAGAGAAAAAAAACCTAATTTTAATGAAGAAAAAGTAAGAAAAGCATATGAATTTGCAAAAAAAGAGCACGGAGATCAATGTAGAAGGTCTGGTGAACCATACATAATACACCCACTAGAAGTTGCATATATATTAGCAGAACTAGAAATGGACGAAGATACTATATGTGCTGCATTATTGCATGATGTTGTAGAAGATACCCCAGTAACCAATAAAAATATTGAGGATATGTTTGGAACATCAGTAGCGGAAATGGTTGCCGGTGTAACAAAATTAAATAGTTTATCATATTCAAGTGCACAGGAGAGACAAGTTGAAGATTACAGAAAAATGTTTCTTGCAATGGGTAAAGATATAAGAGTTATACTAATAAAATTAGCAGATAGATTACATAATATGAGAACTTTAAAATATCTAGCAAGAGATAGACAAATAGCAAATGCCAAAGAAACAATGGATTTATATGCTCCACTTGCAAACAGACTTGGTATATATACATTGAAATGGGAATTAGAAGATTTATCATTTAGATACTTATATCCAGATGAATTTTTTGAAATTGTACAGGGATTAGACAAAAAAAGAGAAGAAAGACTAAAATTCCTAGATAAAATTGTTCAAAAAGTAAAAGACGGATTAAGAGAAGAAAATATAGAATTTGAAATAGAAGGAAGAGCAAAGCATTTATACAGTATATACAGAAAAATGCAAAGAGATAATAAAACACTAGATGAAATTTATGACTTATTTGCAATAAGAATCTTAGTAAATTCAGTAAAAGACTGTTATGCTGCATTAGGTGTTGTGCATGAGCTATATACACCTATGCCCGGTAGATTCAAGGACTATATAGCTGTTCCAAAGCCAAATATGTATCAATCAATACATACAACACTTATAGGACCAAATGCAACACCATTTGAAGTACAAATTCGTACTTGGGATATGCACAGAATTGCTGAATTTGGTATAGCAGCACATTGGGCATATAAAGAGGCTAATAAAACAAAAAAATCAAATGTAACTGTAAAAGACGATAAATTAGCGTGGCTTAGAGAAACATTGGAATGGCAAAAAGACACATTGGATCCAGATGAATTTTTAAAAACATTAAAAACAGAATTATTTGAAGATGAAGTATATGTATTTACTCCAAAGGGAGATATAAAAACACTTCCAAAAGGCAGTACCCCAGTAGATTTAGCATACACAATACATGCCGAAATTGGAAACAAAATGATTGGAGCAAAAATCAATAGCAAAATGATGCCAATACTTACAAAATTAAATAATGGGGATATAGTAGAAATATTAACATCAGATAATGCCAAAGGACCAAGTAGAGATTGGCTTAAATTTGTAAAAAGCTCATCTGCAAAAAATAAAATTCAGCAATGGTTTAAAAAAGCTCAAAGAGAAGAAAATATAACAAAAGGAAAAGAAGCAGTAGAAAGAGAAATTAAAAGAATAGGAATGAGCCATGCAGAACTATTTAAACCACAATACGTTCAAGCAGCATTAGATAGATATAAATACACAAATATGGACGATTTATATGCTAGCATTGGTTTTGGAGCAATATCTCAAAATAAAATAATTTCAAGAATGTTAGAAGAATACAGAAAAGAGCATAAAGAAGAAGATATAGAAGAAAAAATAGAAGAATTAGTTCAAACAAAAACATCACATTCAAGACCATCAAAAGCAGGAATTGTGGTAAAAGGAATAGACAATTGTTTAGTAAAACTATCAAAATGCTGTAATCCATTACCAGGTGATGCAATTGTTGGATATATAACAAAAGGAAGAGGCGTTTCAGTACATAGAGCTGATTGTATAAATGCAAAACAGTTAGTATCAGAGGAAAATAGATTGATTGATGTTTCTTGGTATAATCAAGGAAAAGAAAAATATGATGTAGAAGTTGAAGTACTTGCAAATGACAGAAAAGGTTTATTATCAGATGTAATCAAAAAAGTTGATGATACAAAAGCATTACTTATGGGAGTAAACACAAAAACCACAAGAGAAAGAGTGGCAATAATGGATCTTTCACTAGAAATAAAAGATCTAGAAGAATTAAACAAAGTGCTAAAAGCATTGAGAACCGTAGATAGTGTATATGATGTAAGAAGAAAAAATGATAAAAAAGACTAATAAAATGTTACACAAAAAGTAGAAAGGGAGTAAAACAAATGATATTAAAAAGAATGAGATTGAATGTAGGAGATTCTCATATAACAAATTGCTATATAGTGCAAGATGAAGAAACCAAAGAAGTAATGGTAGTAGACCCGGGAGCTGAGGCTTACAAAGTAATAGAAATGGTAAAAATATTAGAAGGCAAGTTAAAATACATAGTATTAACACATTGCCATGCAGACCATATAGGAGGAGTAAACGAAATAAAACAAGAGTTAGGTGGAAAAATTCTTATACATAGAGATGATGCCGAAGGAATAAAAAATCCAGAAATAAGTCTTACAAATGTTATTGGAAAAGAGCCTAATTTAGTAGTAGAAGCAGATTCTAGGCTAGATGATGGAGATGTAATTCATATAGGAAAATTAGAATTTAGAATAATACATACGCCAGGTCATACAAAAGGTGGAATTTGCTTATACAATGAACAAGAAAAATTACTATTATCAGGAGATACATTATTTAGAGGCACTTGGGGCAGAACAGACCTTCCTACAAGCTCCCCAGAAGATATAATGCATTCTATAATGAATAAATTACTTATACTTCCAGAAGATACAATAATATACCCAGGACACGGTAAATCTTCAATGATAAAAGACGAAGAACCAATATATTTTAATTTACAACCAAGAAAGGAGTAAAAAATGATACAAAGACCAAAAGGAACCAGAGATATATTGCAAACAGATACATATAAATGGCAATATGTTGAAAAACAAATTACAGATATTTTAAATAATTATGGATATAAAGAAATAAGACTACCAGTATTTGAAAATACAGAACTATTCCAAAGAGGTGTAGGAGATACAACAGATGTTGTTCAAAAAGAAATGTACACATTTGAAGACAAAGGTGGAAGAAGCATAACATTAAGACCAGAAGGAACAGCAGGTGCAGTTAGAGCATATATAGAAAACGGAATGAGCTCAATGCCATCACCTGTGAAGTTATGGTACAATATGGCTATGTATAGATATGAAAATGTACAAAAAGGAAGATTAAGAGAATTCCACCAAATAGGTGCAGAAGTGCTAGGAAGTGGTTCATATTTAGTTGATGTAGAAACAATAACAATGGCAAATGATATATTAGAAAAGCTAAATATACCAGATGTAGAACTAAATATAAACAGTATTGGATGTCCAAAATGTAGAGTCGAATATCAAAAAGCATTAAAAGAATTTATAAGACCCAATTTGGAGAATTATTGCGATACTTGCAAAACGAGATTTGAAAAAAATCCAATGAGAATATTAGACTGTAAAGAAGAAAAATGCAAGAAATTAAATATTGGTGCACCAGTGATACTAGATTATTTGTGTGAAGAATGTAAAGAGCATTTTGAAAATGTAAAAAATATGTTAAACAAAATTGGAATAGAATATAAAATAGATTCAGAAATAGTAAGGGGATTAGATTATTATACAAAAACAGTATTTGAATTTATATCAAAAAAAGAAGGCTACACAGTACTTGCAGGAGGAAGATATGACGGATTAGTAAAAGAACTAGAAGGGCAAGATACACCTGCACTTGGATTTGCAATGGGAATGGAAAGATTATTAGAAATATATGAAAAATATAATACTCAAAATAATCTAGAAATGCAAAGACCGGATATATATATTGCACAAATAGGAGAAGAAGCAAATATATATGCTACAAAATTGGTACATGATTTAAGAAAAGTTAATGTGTATGCTATAAAAGATATATCAGAAAAAAGCCTAAATGCACAATTCAAATATGCAAATAAAATTAAGGCAAAATACATAATTACAATAGGCGAAAACGAGCTAAAAGATATGAAAGCAGAACTAAAAAATATGGACTTAGGTGAAACCAAAAATATAGAATTATCAGTAGAAAAAATAGTAAAAAATATAGAGGGTATCCTATAATAGGAACCCTCTATATTTTGGTATTAATTTTTTTGATTAAAATAATCTGTGACTAAAAAAGCGACGGATATAAATGTAGCTAATGAAATTAGTCTTTTAAAGATAATAAAAGTAAAAAACCAATCGCCAAGAAGAATAAGTGCAAAAACAAGTGCAAGTATACTAAAAAAAGCAATTATAATGCCACTTACCAACATTCCGTATAGAAATGAAGCACCAAGTTCTTCAAAGCCTGCTTTCTGCTCGCTTTTAAGCTCTGTTACCATTACAATGAGGGTATATCCCCAAAAGAACAGAGAAACAACAGAGTTATCTGTATTACCAGATAAACAATAGACAAAGATTAAGAAATTAGCGACAACCCAAAGCCGCAAAAAAAATCTGAAATTGGTTGCCATAATTTTAATACCTCCTATAATATAAATAATATACATCTATTATAGCACTATTTACATAAAATATCAAATAAAACAAGTAATAATAAGAAAAGTTGTAACATATAAATTAAGTATATTAGTTAATTCAAAGGAGAAATTATGGTAAATGTGGCCGTAGTAAATATAAAGGATTTAATAAAATATGTAGGGAAGCGGGATTTTAGTAATTGCAATTATTTTTGGAGTTACCAAAGTATTTGAATTTATAAAAACAGAAAAAGTATTTTTAGGCTCAATAGATAGAGCTATTCCTGCTATAAATAAAATGGAAGAAGAACATCAAGAAGAAAAACGGAAGTTATATAGAAAAAATATTAAATACACAATTAGCAATGAATCATAATCTAATAGAAGAAAAGGTAAATGAACCAGTAGAAAATGAAAAAAATGAACAAACTAACACGGAACTTGCTACAAATTTGAATGCAAATACAGATAATTTAGTTCCAGAAGTGGTATCAGAAAACAATATAAAAGCAACATATACAAATGAATATAATGGAATAAAAATAAAAAATAGCTCAAAATATAATTTAACAGAAGAAATGTTGACACCAGATATAAATTTAAGCAATACAAAAAATATATCTATTTATCATACACATACTTGTGAAAGTTATACTCCATCTGAACAATATAATTACGAAATGACAGGAAATTATAGAACCACAGACACTAATTATTCTGTTGTACGAGTTGGAACAGAGCTACAAAATTATTTGGAAAAGTATAATTTTTCAGTAAAACATAGTGAGGTATTGAATGATTATCCAGCATATACTGGCTCATATAATCGTTCTCTTAAAGTAATAGAACAAATGCAAAATGAGCAATATAGCGATATTGTTATAGACCTACACAGAGATGCCATTGGTAGCAATAGCAATTATGCTCCAAAAGTAAAGATAGGAGAAGAATATGTTGCTCAAATGATGTTTGTAATTGGAACTGATGGAGGTGGATTAGAACATCCAAATTGGCAACAGAACTTAAAATTTGCAATAAAACTACAAGAAAAAGCAAACCAGATGTATCCACGGACTATTTAGACCAATAATAGTAAGAAATTCAAGATATAATCAACATGTAAGCAAAGCTGCCTGCATAATAGAAGTAGGGGCCACAGGAAATACATTAAAAGAATGTTTAAATAGTATGAAATACTTATCACAAATAATGAATGAAGCATTGCCACACTAGGTTGACATAAGAGGAAAAATAAGGTATAATAAAAAAGCATGAGGTACAATAGTACCGCTTTTATCAAGTAGCATATAGTAAAACAACATGTGGATTCGCAGGAGGAATTTATTATGGCAAAAGAAAGTATTGAGGAAACATTGCTTGCAAAAGCTAGCCAGTGTACATCTTTTCAGGAATTGAAAATGGTAACTGGTGTTGGAACCAAAGTTATGGAAGAGGTTTTTGCAAAAAACCGGTTAGTTAAAGTAAGAATTCAGGCGTTGTTTAAAAAAGAACCAGTTAATCAATCAAATCTAATTCCAGACGAGGGGATTATTCTTGATTGTTCGACTGTTAATGCCAAAAATTTTGTAGAAGCATTGCATTACTATGTAAATGCTGGTTACCAATTTATTCTTACGACTATTTCAATTAAGGAATTTGGCCGTATGCAAAGAATTTCTAAAAGGACGAACGACTTTGAAATTTTGCAAAGCGGTAGAAATGCACGCGAGCTAATGCGCTTAGCTGTTGAACGAGAAGATGTTTTTCTTAGTATAAAAATTCCCGAAAGAAATATAAACCCTGACGAGGATATTTTAGATGCTATTATGGGAAAGCCCAATCTTCAATTGTGGACTGCGGACAAAGAAATGGTATTGCTTGCAAGAGCTCAAAACATAAATGTAGTTTATGTGAAAGAGCAAATTCCAATTCCAAAACAAGTTGAAATGGAAAATATTACAAGCACTGACAATACCTCAAATGTCCAAGAACCAAGCGAAGAGAAAGCAAATATTGTTTCTACTGATGTTGAAGAGAAAAAAGAAAATCCAAAAGCAGAGAATTCAAGACGTTTTGAACAAGAGGACCGGATGAATGAAACTGTATATGGACTCAGAAGCGAAAATGGACAATTATACATTGGTTATCCTAATCCTGTTACTACATATATAGAGGTTTATAATAGAAATTTATGTAGTAAAGATATTAAATCAGCATTGGATGTTGGAGACATTATTTTACGGTTACGTGTAAAAGGTGACGGAACTGCAAAGTTTTTATCTGAGGAAAAAATTACTTCTTTATCAACAAGAAATAATGGATGTTTAAAGTTTAATTTGAAAATATGGCTTGATGAAGAAAATGATATTTCTGTTCCATCAAAGTATGCAAAGTTTTATAAACGTGCCCTAAATACATTACGGGAAAACCAAGAAAAAGAATCAAGAAAAATAGGTTGTTAAAATTTTTTTGTAAAAACTATATGCTATAATTAAAAAAGGACGTTAAAAATAACGTCCTTTTAAATTTTTTATAAAAAATTTAAAACTCGAAAGCATTGAAAATAGGCACATTTAAAAAAATTGCAAAAAAAATTAAAAAAATTTTAAAAAATGTATTGACATATATCATAAAATCTCTTATAATTAATCTTGCATTAAGCAATGCGCCCTTAGCTCAGTTGGTCAGAGCAACCGGCTCATAACCGGTGGGTCCAAGGTTCGAATCCTTGAGGGCGCACCATTTTTTTATCGGGTAGGTGGTCGAGTGGTTAAAGGCACCAGACTGTAAATCTGGCCACGCAAGTGTACGATGGTTCGAATCCATCCCTGCCCACCAAATTTGTAAAGCTCTGTATCCGTTGAATAACAACCGATACAGAGCTTTATTTTTTAAAAAATAATGCAATTTTAATGCAACTAGATATTTTCTGCTGTTTTTGGGGACGGAGGAAAAAAGCATTTGAGTTGGTGCTAGTCCGTGCAAAATACAATATAAAATTTAAAAAGTCTCCGTTCTACAAGGCGTTTATTGTTAGCACAGAAGTTACTTTGAGATACACACTAAGCGGGCCTGCCTGGTTGAAGTCCGTAAGGTCGAACTCGATTTTTAAATTTTATATTGTATTTTGCACTTAGCGGGATGGGAGGCTTTTTTCCTCCGTCCCAAAACAACATGAAGGAGGATGTGTTGTGGTTGTTGGTGTTATTGTTAATAGTACGGTAAAGACTTTGAATAGAGTATTTGATTATTTGGTGCCAGAGGAATTGGAAGGTGCAGTTAAAATTGGTGATAGAGTTAGTATTCCATTTGGTAATTCTAAAAAGTCAAAGGAAGGATATGTTGTAGAGATAAAGGATAGTTCTGAGTTTGCTAATAAGTATATTCAGAGTATTGAAAAAGATGGACTTACAGAAGATAGAATGAAGCTTGCTATTCTTATGTCTAGGATGTATTTTTGTAATATTTTTGATTGTATAAAATTGATGTTACCTCCTGGAACGGCTACTCAAATTGAAGAAAATAGAGTTAAAGAAAAGACTGGTAATTTTGTTTATCTTGCAAAAGAGATAGACGATATTGATGAGGATATAGACAATGGACTGGTTAAGAGCCCTAAACAGCTTAGAATAATAGAATTTTTGAAAGAAAATGATGGAGTGTATATTGGCGATTTGGAGATGTATACAGATACTAGTAGAGCTGTTATTAAAACTCTTGAAAAGAATGGATACATAGAAATTGTAGAGGAGAATATTGAGAGAAATCCTTTTAAAACAAAAGAAGTTCCAAGGGATTCCAATTTGCTATTGACTGACGAGCAAAAAATTGCTTTTGATAAGGTAAAAGAAAAAATAGAGAGTAACGAATTTGGTGAGTTTTTGCTTTATGGTGTTACTGGTTCTGGTAAAACCGAAGTATATTTGCAGTTGATTCAAGAAGCCTTGAAAAAAGGCAAAACTGCAATTATGCTTGTTCCAGAAATTTCGCTTACTCCGCAAATGGTAAACCGATTTCTAGCTAGATTTGGAAATTGCATATCTGTTTTACATAGCAAATTATCTATTGGCGAACGATATGATGCTTTTCAAAAAATCAAAAGAGGAGAGAGCAAAATTGTAATAGGTGCAAGGTCCGCGATTTTTGCTCCTGTAAATGATGTGGGCATTTTAATTATAGATGAAGAACACGATATGTCGTATAAATCTGACATGACACCTAGATATAATGCAAAAGACATTGCTAGATATATTTGCAAAAACAACAATGCTCCTTTGCTACTTGGAAGTGCAACACCGGATATTAGTACTTTTTATAATGCAAATTCAAACAAGGTAGAATTGCTAAAACTTTCAAGGAGGGCGAATAATTCTAGTTTGCCAAATGTGGAAGTTGTAGATTTAAGACAAGAACTTGCAAATGGTAACAAATCTATGATAAGTGAAAAATTAAAACAATATATGGAAGAAAATTTAAAAAATAAAAAACAGACCATATTGTTTTTAAATAGAAGAGGTTTTTCAACTTTTGTAATGTGTAGAGATTGCGGATTTACTGCAAAATGTAAAAATTGCAATATAACACTAACTTATCACAAAAATCAAAATAAATTGAAATGTCATTATTGTGGATTTGAAATCCCCAATATTACTGTATGCCCTATATGTCAAAGTAAAAATGTAAGATATTTTGGAGCTGGAACACAAAAACTCGAAGAAGAAGTGCAAAAAATGTTTCCAGAAGCGACAACTATTAGAATGGACGTAGATACTGTAACTAAAAAGAACTCGCACGAACAAATTCTAGAAAAGTTTAGAAATGAAAGTATAGATATATTGATAGGAACACAAATGGTCGTAAAAGGACATCATTTTCCTGATGTTACATTAGTTGGCGTTATTGCTGCTGATTCTAGTTTGAATATTGAAGATTACAGAGCCGGAGAAAGAACCTTCCAAATATTAACACAAGTTGCTGGAAGGGCTGGTAGAGAAAACTTACCAGGGAAAGTCATAATTCAAACATATAATAAAGATAATTACAGTATTGAATATGCAAAAGAGCAAAATTATGATTCTTTTTACAATGCAGAGATAGCAATGAGAAAAGGCTTGAATTATCCACCTTTTTGCGATATAATACAATTTAGTATAAATGCAAAAACAGAAAATGAAGCAAAAAAAGTATCTAATTATGTATATTCAGAACTTAAAAAAGAGTTTATGCCGATTAAAAATAATGTTTTAATATATGAACCAGTGCCAGCACCAATTGATAGAATAAAAAACAAATATAGGTGGAGAATATTAGTAAAATGCAGATTTAACAATAGTATAATCAATTTTATTAACAATGTACTAGAAGGATACTATAATAGAAATTATAAGGGAACCAGACTAATAATAGATGTAAATCCTAATAATATGATGTAAGGGGAGGAAAAATAAATGGCAATAAGAACAATAAGAGGAGAAGAAGATGAGATTTTAAGAAAAAAATCCAGAACAGTTGAGGTAATAGACGATAAAATAAGAGAACTAGTAGACGATATGGTAGAAACAATGCATAAATTTGATGGCCTAGGGCTTGCGGCTGTACAAGTTGGTGTACTTAAAAGAATAGTTGTAATAGACTTATACGACGAAAAAGGAGTTATAGTGCTTATAAATCCTGAAATAAAGAAGGAAAAAGGATTGCAAATAGTAGAAGAAGGTTGTTTGAGTTTTCCAAATAAATTTGCAAAAGTTGAAAGACCAGAGCAAGTAACTGTTGAAGCATTAAATATCAAAGGAGAGAAAATAAAACTAACAGGCAAAGGCCTACTAGCGCAAGCAATAGCACACGAAATAGACCATTTGAATGGAGAAGTGTTTATTGATAAAATAATCCCAGGAACACTTGAAATTGTTGAACCTGAAGAATAATTAGATGGAGGTAAGATATGGCGAGAATTATATTTATGGGAACACCAGATTTTGCAATGGAATCTTTATCCGCACTTTATGATGCAGGACACGAAATACTAGCTGTTATAACAAATCCAGATAGACCAAAAGGAAGAGGAATGAAACTTGTGGCATCTCCTGTTAAGCAATATGCTTTATCTAAAAATTTGCAAGTTCTTCAACCAGAGAAAGTAAGGAACAATAAAGAATTTATAAATTCTTTAAAGGAAATGAAACCAGAATTTATTTGTGTTGTGGCTTATGGAAAAATTTTGCCAAAGGAGATTTTAGACATTCCAAGCAAAGGGTGCATAAATGTACACGGCTCTTTGCTTCCTAAATACAGAGGAGCAGCGCCAATACAATGGGCTGTTTTAAATGGAGACAAAGAAACTGGAATTACTACAATGTATATGGATGTTGGAATGGACACAGGTGATATGATTTTGACTGAAAAAGTTGAAATTGGAGATACTGAAACAACTGGTGAGCTTTGGGCAAGACTAGCTAAAATAGGGGGACAGCTTTTAGTTAAAACCATTGCCGAAATAGAAGCTGGAACTGCTCCAAGAATTAAGCAACCAGAGGAGTTTTCGATGGCACCAATGTTGTCAAAAGATATGGCTAAAATAGATTGGGAAAATAAAGGCGTGCAAGAGATAATAAATCTAATAAGAGGACTAAATCCTATAATGGGAGCTTATACTATCATCGGTGGCAAGAAAACTAAAATATGGAAAGCTGAAAAAGTAGACAATGCAGTAGATATTTTGCCTGATGTCGCACAATTTGAGAATGGAGATATTGTGTATGCCAATGATAAAGTAGGACTATTTATCAAAGCAAAAGACGGCATTTTGTCAATACTAGAAATTCAGCCAGAAAATAGCAAGAGAATGGGATTTGGAGATTATGTGAGGGGCTTTTGCACGAGAAAAGAAGATAACTAGTAATTTAGCTAGTTATCTTTTTTATTTATGAGAACTTAGAAAAAATTTTTAGGTATAAGATAATTATACATAATGGATAAATTTTGTAATATGGGGAAAAATAGGAATAACTATATTAGACTACTTGTGCTTGTTAGAGAATAATATGTAACATTTTCTATTAAAAAATTAGCCAATTAAAACAACGACAAAATTCGACAAAAATAGTACTCGATTTTAATCGAATACTTGACAACTGGTTATATAACCATTATAATTTTTTTGGGAAAAATAAGTACAAAGGAAGGTTAGCGAAAGTATGGAATTTAGGAGAAAGCCAAGAAAACAAAGAAGGAAGAAAAGTAATTGTAGAAATAATAAAGGAATAACACTGCTAGCTTTGATTATTACTATAGTGGTATTAGTCATCTTAGCAGGAGTAGCAATAAACACTCTATACGGAGAAAACGGAATAATAAGCAACACACAGGATGCTGCGGTATTGAGTAATATAAAAACACTAGAAGAAGGAATTAATTTATATAAAATAGATAAAAAT
>USMK01000015.1 GCA_900555835.1 uncultured Clostridium sp. | reverse complement strand
AAGGTCAAACTCGATTTTTAAATTTTATATTTTACTTTTTAGCTTAGGAAGTTGGGAGGTAAATTTTGATAGAAAAGGGAGGAAATGAAAAAATGTACATTAAAGAAACAAGAGGAATTACACTTATTGCGTTGGCAATTACAATAATTTTATTATTAATATTGGGAGGAGTAACCATAAGCCAATTAAATGGTGGCAATATATTTGATAATGCAATAAGTGTAGCAGAAAAAAGTAAAATTGCAAGTAAAAAAGAGGAAATTCAGCTTGCAATAACTAGAAAAATGATAGAAGCAGATGGCGATATTACGATTGAGGAGATTATATCTAAATTGGAGAAAAGCGGAATAATCGATAGTGGAAATAGTAATAGTGAAAATGGAAAAGTTAAGACAAAACAAGATGGATATGTATATGAAATTGTACAAGATGCAAACGGGAACTGGAATGTAAATTATGTTGGTAAAGGGAAAATAGAAGCTACAAAAATAACACTTGCAACAAGTGTAGATACAACAAGCATAACAAATAAAGTGATAATAACTGCAACAGCTACTGCAAAAAGTGGAATAAAAAGCATACAACTGCCAGATGGAACAAGTAAAACATATGCGAGAGGAACAACCACAGCAACTATCACATATGAAGTAACACAAAATGGGACGTACAAATTTACTGCAACAAATAATAACAATGAAAACATAGATAAAACAGTAGCAATAAGTAACATCCTAGAAGGAGAAATAGCAATAACCATAAATCCATCCACTCCAACAAACAAAGATGTAACAGCAACAATAACATGGCCAAGTGGAAATTATAGTGCAATCAAAGAAGTCAGCACAAACGGAGGAACAACATATACAACTTGTACAGGAACAACAACGCAAATAAATATAGTAGCAAATTGTAATATAAGAGCAAGAATAAAAACAGCAAGTGGAGAAATAAAAACACAGACATATGAAGTAACGAATATAGACAAAACAAATCCAACAGTAACAGCAAAGCAGTCAACAGTAACAATAAGTGAAGGAGATAGCAATGAATTATCTAATTACTTTAATATAGAAGCTAATGGAAAATATGGAATATCAAGCATAGTGTATACAGATACAAGTAATAACAATATAATTGTAACTAATACAAATACCTTAACCGAAGGAACACATACCATAAAATGTACAGTTACAAAAGAAACCGAAGCAATAGCAAGTGATAGTGTTACCGTAGTTGTAGAGGGAAACAAAGCAAAGATAACCTTTGTTGGAAGCGAATGGGAGAAATCTTCTGTTAATGTTCCTTATGATAGCATTTTAACAATAAGAGATGGATATGGACATTTATCTGTTACACTTAATGGTGAAGAAGTAAATGCTTTAAATGGTAATAATGATTCAGAAAATGTGTGTACTGTAAAAGTTAGTGGAGGTGCTACTATTTCAGGAGGAGACAGTACTACACGAACACAGATAGGGGCTTATTCAGGAATTAGTTCTATAACTGTTACTATATCTGATGACGCAACAATAGATGCGTATGCTTGGTACACTTGTGTACCATATTATGCTCCAATTAACACACCTAATGGCGATATAAAAGCAGAAGATATAAAAGTTGGTGATATTGTATATGGTTATGATTTTGAAAGTAACAAAATAGTAGAGACAAAGGTACTAAAAATTGGACAGCCAATTAGACACGAATTAGTTAAAGTGTATTCAGAAAATGGAGATGTATTAGAATTTACTCCTAATCATGCTGTTTATACTGATAAAGGGTGGTGTGCTTATGCTCCAAAAGAATGTCTGGAAATTGAAGCTGGGCAATTAGAAGTAGGGCAAAAAATACTTAGCATAGACGGAAATTATTATACTATTACTAATATTACATTAGATATTATAAAGGATACACAATTTTATGATTTCACAACAGAAACAAGTAATTTTTTTACGAACAACACCTTAGTACACAATGCTCGTTGTATAGGTAACGAGGTGATATTCTAATTTTTAATTAGAGGACGGAAGAAAAGATATTAAGAATAGATTCTTAGACATCCAAGCAATATATTAAATAACAGCAACAAAATATTTTGAGATATTTTGTTGCTGTTGCATTTTATAAAGTGCATGAAACAAAACCTTGTAATTTTTTTATATAAATAACTTCAAAAATTAGTTTGGTTTTGGTATAATATTATGAGATTAATTTTGAGGTGATTATATTGAGGTTTGTGCATATTGCGGATTTGCATTTGGATGCTCCTTTTAGTGTTCTTAATGCAAATAATAGATTAGGTGAAAAAAGAAGAGAAGAACAACTTAAAATATTTGAGAATGTTATTGATTATATAAATGATAATAAAATAGATTTTTTATTTATTAGTGGAGATTTGTATGAGAATGAATATGTAAAAGAAAAAACAATTGAATATATAAATAATTTATTTAAAAAAATAGAAAATACAGAAATATTTATAGCCCCAGGAAACCATGATCCATACTTGAAAAATTCATATTATAGAACATATAACTGGAATTCTAATGTACATATTTTTAATAATGAAATAAAGAAATATTCATATGAAAATGTTGATATATATGGATATGGATTTGACGATTTTTATATACAAAATTCAGGAGTAGAAGATATTAAGATAGAAAACAAAGATAAAAATAATATTCTTATTGTACACGGAAGTTTAGATACAAGCCCTACACAAGAAAAGGTGTATAATCCTATGTCATATAAAAAACTAAAAGATATAGGTTTTGATTATATTGCTCTGGGGCATATTCATACTACAAATCATACAAAAGAAGAGACTATTGTATATTCAGGTTCTCTTGCAGCACTTGGTTTTGACGAAATAGGAGAACACGGAATGGTTGTTGGAGAAATAATAAATGGAAGTTTAAATACAGAATTTATTAAAATGGATAATGTAGAATTTGTAGAAGAAAAAATAGATGTTACAGAATTAGAAAGTAATAAGCAAATAATAGATAAAATAAATGAATTAAATATAGAAGGAAATAGATTTTATAAAATAATATTAACTGGATTTAGAAAATTTAATATAGAAATATCTAGAATAAATAAAGAAATAATAATAGAAAATATAATTAAAATAAAAGACGAAACAGAATTAAATTATGATTTAGAAAAATTAGCAAAAGAAAATAATATAAAAGGATATTTTGTAAGAGAATTATTAGAAAGACAAAAAATATCTGAAAATAAAGAAGAAATACAAAAAGCTATTGAAATAGGATTAGAAGTTTTATAAAAGGGTGGTGAGCAAATGAAAATAAAAAATATTAAAATAAATGGTTTTGGTAATTTAGAAAATAAAGAAATAGAATTAAAAAATGGAATAAATTTAATTTATGGAAAAAATGAAACCGGAAAATCTACATTATTAAAATTTATATATTGTATGTTATTTGGTGCCTCTAAAAATAAAAACGGAAAAGAAATATCAGATTTTGATAAATACTTACCTTGGAGTGGAGCTGAATATTCTGGAAAAATAAATTATGAATTAGATAATAAACAAAATTATGAAGTATTTAGAGAGTTTGGAAAAAAGAATCCTAAAATATATAATGATAAATTAGAAGATATATCAAAAGAATTTAATATTAATAAAACAAAGGGAATAGAGTTTTTTTACGAACAAACTAAAATAGACGAAGAATTATTTAAAAATACAATATTAGTAGAACAGGGAGAAACAAAATTAGATAAAGCAAAACAACATACTTTAATACAAAAAATAACAAATTTAATTTCAACAGGAAATGATAATATATCATATAAAAAAGCAGTTGAAAAATTAAATAAAAAATTAGTAGAAGAAGTAGGAAGTGAAAGAACCTTAGGAAGACCTATCAATATAATAGAAGAAAAAATAAATAAATTAGAAAATGAAAAATTAGAACAAGAAAAAAATAATGAAGAAATAAAATATTTGGAAAAAGAAAAAATAGAAATAAAACAAGAAATAAATAAACAAGAAAACAAAATTAATTTAATAAAAAAATATAAAACACAAAAAGAAAATGAGAAAATAGAAAATGAAAAAATTAACACAAATAATAATATAAAAAAAGAATTAGAAGAAAAAATAGAAAAATTACAAATCGAATTAGATAATAAAAAAGAAGAGAAATATAAAATAAAAAAATTAAAATATATAATATTATTTGTGCTAATTTTAATTATGATAATATTAGGAATAATAATTAAAAATAAAATAATAATGTTAGCAAGTATTATACCAGTAATATTATTTATTTGTTCAATTATATATGACAATATGACTAAAAATAAAATAAATAAGAAAAATAGCGAAGAAAAAAAGAAAATAAAATCGCAAATAAATTTAATAAATGAAAATAAAGAAAAAATAGAAAAAGATATTTTAGAAATAAAAAAACAGAATACAGAAAAATTAAATCAAGAGCAAATGTATTTAAAAAATGAGTTTATGTCAAAATTAAATTTATACGAAATAGAAAATATATTTTCTAAAAATTATGATGAAATATTATTAGAATTGGAAAAAGAAGAAAATATTTTAAATAATTTAAAATTAAAAGAAAATACATTAAATATAGAAAAGAAAAATCTTGGATCAGATAAAAAAAATATAGAAAAAATAAATCAAGAATTAGAAGAAGCAAAAAAGGAAAGAAATAAAATAAAATCATTAGAAAATTCAATAAAAATAGCAAAAGAAGCAATGGAGATTGCTTATGAAAAAGCAAAACAAAATATAACACCACAATTTGCTACAAAATTATTTGAATGTGTAAACCAGATTTCCACAAATAAGTACCAAAATGTGAATTTTAATGATGAAAATGGATTGAGAATAGAATTAAAAAATGGAGATTATGTACCAGTAGAAAATCTAAGTACAGGAACAATCGACCAAATGTATTTAGCATTAAGAATAAATAGTATTTCAGAAATTGTTGAAGAAAAATTGCCAATAATATTAGACGAAGCATTTGCCTATTATGATGATGAAAGAATGGCGAATATATTAAAATATTTAGAAAAAGAGTATAAAGAAAATCAAATTATAATATTTACTTGTAGCCAAAGAGAGGAAGATGTATTAACAAAATTAGGAATTGAATATAACAAAAATGAAATATAAGGAGGATGAAAAATGATAAAAATATATAACACAGATTTGCAAACAAATAAAACAGAGAGTATAGATAAAATTCAAAAAGGATGCTGGATAAATTTGGTAGCACCAACTGAGGAAGAAATACAAAGAGTATGTAGAGAAGTAAATTTAGACGAAACATTTATTAGATATCCACTAGATTACGAAGAACAAGCCAGAATAGACCAAGAAGATGAGGCTGTATTATTTGTAATAGATGTACCAACAATAGAATATAACAACGAAAATAAAGAATACACTACAATGCCACTTGGAATGATTGTAGTAAGAGATGATTACTTTATAACAATTTGCCTAAAAAGAAGTAAAGTAATAGAAAGTTTTGAAGCTGGTATAATCAAAAATTTATATACATACAAAAAAACAAGATTTATACTTCAAATATTATATTATAATTCTTCACATTTTTTAAACTTATTAAAACAAATAAATAAAGAAACAGAAATTGCAGAAAATGTATTACAAAAATCAATGAAAAATAAAGAACTTATAAAATTATTAACATTAGAAAAAGGATTGGTATATTTTACAACATCATTAAGGTCGAATGAAGCTGTAATGGAAAAAACACTAAGAGGAAAAATTGTAAAAATGTATGAAGAAGATGAAGACATACTAGAAGATGCAATAGTAGAAAATAAGCAAGCACTAGAAATGAGCAAGGTTTATAGTAATATTTTAAATGGAACAATGGAAGCATATAGTTCAATAATATCAAATAACCTAAACTCTGTAATGAAATACTTAACATCTGTTACAATTGTTTTATCATTACCAACAATGATAGGTAGTTTTTGGGGAATGAATGTGGATTTGCCACTTACAAATAATCCATTTGCATTTGGAATATTGCTACTATTTTCAATAATTGTATCAATAATAGTGGCAGTTATATTAAGAAAAAAAGGAATGTTTTAAATCAAACATTCCTTTTTAGTCTTCAAAAGAATTAACTCCGTTCATAGCATTTTCAATATCGCGTATATTGATTGTTGAAGAAGAATTATCAATTATCATATCTGTGGCAGGGGTGTATCCATATTTAAAAAATAAAACCAAAATAAAAATAATTGCAATAGCAGTCATTATCCAGTTATAAATTCTATCAGGTGTAATTTCCTTTTTCTTCCTCATAATAACATCCTCCGTAAAACATTCTTATATATAAGGTATCACATAAATAT
This sequence comes from uncultured Clostridium sp., assembly GCA_900555835.1. GTDB lineage: Bacteria > Bacillota > Clostridia > TANB77 > CAG-508 > UMGS1864. Next base: position 27,703 of record USMK01000015.1, on the reverse strand, counting down.
AAAAAAATCAAATAAAATATTGATAAAATAAGAAATTTGAATTATAATATACAAAAAAATGGAAGTTGAAGGTGAAGCATATGGAATTTTTTGCAAATGAGGGTAAAAAAGTTGAAATTGAAGTAAATGGAAAAACATATTTAAGGCATGCAATAAAAACAAGATTTGTAAAACAAGGAGAAAGCTATATAGATGTATTTAAGGAATACGTAAGTCCGATATATCAGGAAGGAGATATAGTTTCTAGTAGTGAAAAAATAATAGCTTTATGCCAAAATAGAGTAGTAAGAAGAGAAGAAATAAAAATAGGATTTTGGGCAAAATTTTTATCAAAATTTGCATCACATCCAGATACAGGAGTGGGAGTTGGAGAAACCATAAAAATGCAATATGCAATAGACACAGTAGGAATATGGAGAGTTCTATGGGCAAGTATTGCAAGTGCTATAACAAAATTATTTGGCAAAAAAGGAGTATTTTACGAAATCGTAGGACAAGAAGTAAGTGGACTAGATGGCTTTTATGATCACGTATGGAAAGAATATGGAGACATAGGAATAAAATTACCAGAAAATCCAGATAAAGTATGCAATGACATAAAAGAACAACTAGGAATAAGCTGTATGATAGTAGATGCCAATGACCTAGGTCAAGAAATACTAGGACACTCATCAGACATAACCCTAAGCAACGACGAACTAAAAGGACTAATCAAAGACAACCCATCAGGACAAGGAAAACAATTAACACCGATTATTTTAATAAGAGAGAAAAAAGCAGAAAAAGAATAACAAGGAGGAAAAGAATGTCAGAAAAAATATATACTGTTGAAGAAATACGTGATATGATACAAGATATATTGAATGAATTTGCAGTAAAAAAAGCAATACTATTTGGTTCATATGCAAAAAACACTCCTACATCAAAAAGCGATATTGACTTAGTTATTGATAGTGAAGGAAAGCTTATTAACATATATTTTTATGGCTTATTGGAAGAATTAGTGCAAAGGCTACAAAAAAATGTGGATTTATTTGAAATTTCAGAAATCCAAAAAGATAGTAGAATATATAATGATATACAAAATGAAGGAGTTGTTGTATATGAAAAGTAAAGATAGAATAATAATTCAAAAAATAATAGGATATATAAATGATATAGAGAGCTATATAGATGGATTAAAGGCAAAGGAATTTTTAGGAGATAAAAAGACGATAACAGCCTGTGCCTTTTCTGTTTCACAAATTGGCGAATTAGTAAAAGAAATTGACGAAGAAACAATGGAGAAATATAAAACAATTCCTTGGAAAAGTATAAAGGGAATGAGAAATAGAATAGTACATGACTATGAAAACGTTGATTTGTCAGTATTATGGGGAACCATAAAAGAGAGTTTACCAGAACTAAAAGAACAACTAGAAGATATTATATTAAACAATGGAGAGACTATTTTTTAAAAACGAATAGTAACAAAAAGCAAGGAAATTATGCCAAAATAATTTCCTTGCTTTTTTATTAGATATTTATACCACAAATAAGCTCGTAGAAGCAAATTTTGCTTTATTTTTTGGCTTTGGTGTGATATAATAACAAAAATGTGAGTCTAAGTTTATGGCTTGGGCAATGGGGGAATTTTTTATGTGGAGTATTATAGGAAGTTTAATTGGAGCACTTATAGCTATGGCCGGAGTGGTTATGGTGTATGATGCCAGAGACATTACCGCTAGGGTATTTGGTTTTGGAGACCAAAACGAAGCCACCATGGGAATGAAGATGATTGGCTTTTTCTTAGGACTAGTAGGTGCTTGTATAATATATTTTTTGAAATAAAGAAAATTTCTTAAAACTTTATATATTGAAATGGAGGAAATAAAGTGATAAATGCAATTGGAGTAACTTTAAGATATGGAAAAAGAGTTCTTTTTGAGGATGTTAATATCAAATTTTCAAAAGGAAATTGTTATGGATTGATAGGAGCAAATGGTGCTGGAAAGTCAACATTTTTAAAAATTTTATCTGGTGAAATCGAGCCAAGCAAAGGCGAGGTTACCATGGATAAAGGCGAAAGACTTTCTATGCTAAAACAAGACCACTTTGCTTACGAAGACTTTACAGTAATAGATACTGTAATTATGGGAAATGACGAATTATATAAAATAAAAAATGAAAAAGACGCAATTTATGCAAAACCAGATTTCAATGAAGAAGATGGAATGAAAGCTGCAAAATTAGAAGAAAGATTTGCTGAATTAGACGGCTGGAATGCAGAATCTGATGCTGCAATTTTGCTTAACAACTTAGGAATTGATACTGAAAAACATTATAAATACATGAAAGAATTGGAAGCAAAAGAAAAGGTAAAAGTATTGCTAGCCCAGGCCCTATTTGGCAATCCAGACGTATTATTACTAGACGAGCCAACAAACGATTTAGATATAAAAAGCATAAACTGGTTACAAGATTTCTTAATAGATTTTGAAAATACTGTAATAGTGGTATCACATGATAGGTATTTCTTAAACAAAGTATGTACACATATTGCTGATGTTGACTTTGGAAAAATAAAAATATATAGTGGAAACTATGATTTCTGGTATGAATCAAGTCAACTTGCTTTAAAACAAATGAAAGAAGCAAATAAGAAGAAAGAAGATAAAATAAAAGAATTACAAGACTTCATAGCAAGATTTAGTGCAAATGCTTCAAAATCTAAACAAGCAACATCAAGAAAGAAAACACTTGAAAAAATAGAGTTAGACGAAATAAGACCATCTAATAGAAAATATCCATATATAGACTTCAAACCAGACAGAGAACCAGGAAAAGAAGTACTAACAGTAAAACATTTAAGCAAAACAATAGATGGACAAAAAGTATTAAATGATGTGTCATTCACAATAACAAGAGAAGATAAAGTTGCATTTTTAGCAGATAACGAATTATCAAAAACTGCATTGTTTCAAATACTAGCAGGAGAATTAGAACCAGACGAAGGCGAAATAGAATGGGGAACAACAATAACAACATCATATTTTCCAAAAGACAACAATTATTTATTTGAAGGAGATTTAAACATAGTAGATTGGCTTAGAGGATACTCAAAAGATCCAGACGAAACATTTGTAAGAGGATTTTTAGGAAGAATGTTATTCTCTGGTGAAGAAGCATTAAAAAAAGTAAATGTACTATCAGGAGGAGAAAAAGTGCGTTGTGTATTATCTAAAATGATGTTATCAGGTGCAAATTTACTAATATTTGACGAACCAACAAACCATTTAGATATGGAATCCATAACAGCACTAAATGAAGGCATGAACAAATTCAAAGGAGTGCTACTATTCACATCACACGACCATCAATTAGTACAAACAGTTGCAAACAAAATAATAGACCTAAAAGAAGATAGAACAGTGGTAAAAGAAGGAACATATAACGATTATTTAGAAATGGAATAATATGCCATTTCTAAATCTGATTATGAGTAATAATACTCGGAGGAAAAAATGAAAATTAAGAATTTGGGGCAAGTATTTACACCAACATCTATTGTAAAAGATATTTTAGATGTTTCTAATTATGTTGGGGAAAATGTACTAGAAAAACATATAATGGAAAATAGCTGTGGAAATGGAGCTTTTTTAACAGAAATTATAGAAAGATATGTTAATGCATACAAAGAAAAACACAAAACTATAATTGGAGTTGAAAAAGAACTTAAAAAATATATCCATGGAATAGAAATAGATACAGAAATATATAAATCTTGCTTAGAAAATTTAGAGGAAAAATGCAAAGAATTAAATATCAATAAAGTCTCATTTGATATTAGAAATACAGATTCATTACAAGAACAAAAATACAATGGAAAAATGGATTTTATAGTTGGAAATCCACCATATGTAAGGGTACATAACCTAAATGAACAATATAAAAATGTAAAACAATATTCATTTTGCGAAAACGGAATGACAGATTTATTCATTGTTTTTTATGAAATTGGGATAAATATGTTAAAAGAAAATGGAACATTATGCTATATAACACCAAATTCATTTTATAACAGTTTAGCAGGAAACAAATTAAGAAATTACATAAAAGAAAAGCAAAATATGGAATTACTAATGGATTTAGGACATTATCAACCGTTCAAGGCTAATACATATACAACTATTTGCAAAATGGAAAAAAATGCAAAATTTAATGAATGCAAATACTATAAATATGACCAAGAAACAGAAAAACCACAGTACATAACGAACATAAATTATAAAGATTTATTTATAGATAACAATATTGTTTTATCAAATAATAATTCTAAATACTTAAAATATCTAGAATACAAAGTAGACTCAAAACCAAAAGTAGCAGTAAAAAATGGATTTGCAACATTAAATGACAAAGTATTTATTCAAAACGATTTTGAATTTAATTCAAATACCATAGATGTAATAAAAGGATCCACAGGTCAATGGAAAAAATGTGTATATCCATATGACGAAAATGGCAAATTGATACCATTTGAAAAGCTAGATTCAAATGTTCAAAAATATTTCACATCTAAAAAGAATGAATTAATTAAGGAAGACAAAAAAGTAGATTCTACTTGGTATGCTTTTGGACGTACCCAAGCTATAAATGATGTAAAATACAACAAAATATCAATAAACACCTGTGTAAAAGAAATTGATTCAATAAAATTAAACAAAGTAGAAAAAAATCAAGGAATATATAGTGGGCTATATATGCTAACAGAAATTCCATTTGAAACCATAAAAAAATATATATGTTCAGAAGAATTTTTAGAATATTTAAAAGTACTAAATAAATGTAAAAGCGGAGGATATTATACTTTTTCATCAAAAGATTTATCAAAATTTATAAACTGTTGCATGGAGGAGAACGAAAATGAATAATACAGAATTTTTAGCTAAAACAAAAGAATCATTTTATAAATACCTAGAAACAGGACCAAGAAGCAATGAAAAATTAAAAGTACTACACGGAGCAATTGCCAAAGATCTAAAAGAAAGATTAGGGGAAGAATACGAGATACATTCATTAGGATATGGCAATAGCAAAGAAGAAAATATGACTGGCCGATATATGAAAAAAAGAGTAGATATTTCAATAGAAAAAGAAAATGAAATAATTGGAGCCATTGCCCTAAAATTTATAATGAGAAATTATTCACAAAACTCAAACAATTACTTTGAAAATATGTTAGGCGAAACCTCAAATATAAGAACAACAGGAAAACCGTATTTTCAAATAATAATTTTACCATCACAAGTGCCATATTTCAATAAAGATAAGGAAGTAACTAAAATAGAAAAAGTAACAAAAAATAATTTCTTAAAATATATTCAATTATCACATGACAATATATCAGAATTTATGCACACACCAAACAAAACATTACTATATCTAATAGACATACCAATTCCGGAAAAAGAAAAAATACCAAACGAAAAAATGTACAAAAAATATTACAAATCAAACAACAAATTCACAATAACACCACACGAAGCAACCTACGACATAGGAAATACAATAATATACAATGATTATGAAAAATTCATAGACAAAGTAATGCATTATATAAAATCAATGTAAAAATAGATTTTTTGTATTTAATATGATAAAATGTTTTACAAATGAATGGAGAAACATATGGAAATTGATTTATTTAATATAAATAAATTTAATATAATAGAAAATAATGAAAATTATTATTTTTTCAGAGCATTAAATATGGCTGACAATAGAGATATTGAACAAGAAATAACGGTATCTAAAAGTGGAAAAATTGAAAGAATAAGAACCGATAGAGAAAGATATGAAGATAAAGCTAAATATAATGAAAATTCCGAACTTTCATTAGAAGAAATCTATGACCATATAAAAATGCATTATAGAAAAGATACAAACTGTATCTCATTAACAAGTAATGCCAATGTTGCCATAAATTATGGTAGAGGTTCATATAAAGATAAATATGTTATGATAAAAATTCCAAAAAATGAATTTGGAAAAAACGTGGTTGTTGCAGGACAATATATGTTACAGGAATTATACTTCAAAATAGAACAAACATTAGAGAAATTACCAGAAGAAAAAAGAATACAAATATTAGAAAAATTTTCTAATATAGATAATGCAACAGAAACTAAGGCGTTACAAGACATAATTGCAACAAGATATACGGCAAAAAAAGAAGAAACAAATCCAAATAAAGCACATCCTAGAAAAGGTATAAAGTATAGTTCTGCTAAGGCAAAAATTAGCAGTTATCAATCATTAAGCGAAAAACAACTATTAGAGGTAAATAGAGTATATGCTAAACTTGCTATAATGGAAAATGCAAGAGCCTTAGAACATGTAATTTCACATTCTTCAAACACAAAATTAAGGGAAACAATAGGAAATGCTTTTTCATCATTAGAAGTAATTCACTATGGCGAGATAAAACAAGAGAATATTATAGAAATTCCAAAAGAGAGTATTGACATATTTGCTTTAATACAACAGATAGATGGCATTGATAAAACAAGAATAGAAGAATTAAAACGAGAATTGATAAATTCAGTTCAAAGTGGGGTACAAATTTCAAAAATTCCTGAAATCAATGTCAAGCCAAAAGATAATATTTCAATAGAAGAAATGTATGAACTAACAGAAGGAAAAGTTGAATATGGAAAAGCAAATTCTATTGTAAAAAATATGTTTTATTTAAGTAAATCAAGACAAAATGCAATAGAACTTTCACAAGTACTAAAACAAGTAATCGGAAATAATTCGAATTTTGAAGATATAATACAATACATACAAGAAAATGGATTTAGAATAGAGCCAGAAATAATATCAAGGCAAAATGGAAATGGAGTAAAACTAAGTGAATCTGTTAATTTGAGTTTACAAAAGGACGAACAAGCATTAGTAGATGAAATCAAAAAACTATCATCTGATGAATTAAAAATAGTTCTTGAAAATGGAGGACTTTATAATGCACAAAATATCATAACAAGAACATTCAATAGTGTAAAAGAAAATAAAATAATAGACAAATCAAGATATTATGCAGAAGCTATAATTTCACAATATAACTGGTCCCAAATAGGAATCGAAGAATTTAAAATTCCTGAAAGAAATGAATTGATAAAAAGATTGCAAGACAAAAATTGCTTAGAAATATATGAAAGTCTTAAAAAAATAGGAATAGAAGAAAATAAAATACCAACTATTTTATTAAATATAGCCACAAGACAAGGTTTTTATGAGCAATATAAACAAGGAAAGCTAGACGAACTACTTGAAACTAGAAAAAATATATTACAAAATGATATAAATATTGAACTAGTAGAAAGATTTTTAGGATATTATGATATAGAAAACACAGAAATACGTTTAAAAGACTATCAACAAAGAGCTTTTAACAATGTAAACGATATTTTTGAAAATCACAAATTTGCACAAGTAATTTTACCAACTGGAGCAGGAAAGAGTTTTGTAGCATTAGCACAAATGCAACAATATATTGTAACACATCCAAATGAAAAAATGCTATACTTAGCACCACAAGACGAAATATTAAATCAAACTAAAAACTATATTATAAAATATATACATGGAAAACAAGGAACAGTAGGGAAAACAGAAGAAGAAATAATTGCAGAAATATTTCCTAATATAACATTTGAAACATATACAGGACTTCTTGCAAAAAGAGGACAAGAAGTTCTAAAAGAACAATATGGAATGATTGTGTTAGACGAATTACATAGAACAGGAGCAAAAGAATGGGAGTACAAAATTGATGCATTATTAAAAAATCAAAACAAAGATGTAAAAGTATTAGGAATAACCGCAACCCCAATTAGAGATTTTGACGGAAGAAATATGGCAGAAGAAACCGCAAAAAAATTAGGCTATACAGATGAGGAAGTAAAGCAGGGAAAACAATTAGCATCTAACATAAGCTTAGAAAATGCAATAAGAATGGGATATGTTGTAAATCCAAAACTTGTTTATTGCAAATATGATTTAATTTCGTCAGGTAAAATGGATGACTTAAAAGTAGAAATTGAAGATATAGAAGATGAAAATCAAAAAAATATAAAATTACAAGAGTATAATGAATTAAGAAAAAAATTGAATAAAGAAATTGATGAAGAAATAGGAATAGAAGCAAGAAAAAAACTTGAAGAAGAAGCAAGGAAAAATATAAATAGTGGCATAGGAAAAGAAAAAATATTAAAACAAAATATAAAAAAGGTGGAAAATATATTGTCTTTATTCCAGTAACAGACCAAGGCGACATAGAAGATGAAGCTGGTAACAGAATAGGAACAAAATCTGGCGAGGATAAAATAAAGGCGTATCAAGAATATCTAGCAAAAGTATTTCAAGAAACAGAAATTGTACCACAACTACATTCATTACTTGGTGGATATAGCAAAGACAAAAACAAAGAAGAATTAGAAAATTTTGAATCAGATAATTCAGATAAAACAAAATTTATGGTAGTAATGAATAAAGCAAACGAAGGCTTACATATAGACGGGATTGATGGAATTATATGGTTTAGAGCATTGGATGAAAATTCAAGAATATTATACTTACAACAACTAGGAAGAGCTATATATCCATTAGATGAAAACAATCCATTACCAGAAGATAAAAGACCAATAGTAATTGATTTAACAAATAATTCATTAAATGTGAAAATCGAAAAAGAATTTGAAAACAGCGAACCAACAGATGATTTAGAAGCTTTAAAGATTGTAATGGAATGGATGGAACAACATGATGGAACAATTCCCAATAAAGAAAGCTCAAACAAACAAGAACAACATTATTATGCAATATTAAGAAAAATTCAAAGTAAATATAGCAAATATTTAGATGGTTTTGATAATTTCAAAGATTTAACAGATGAAGATAAAACAAGATTTCAAGAAATAATAAATTTAGCATCCGAAATCGAACTATGGGATATGGAATTACCACCAATTCCAAAAATAAGAGGAGATAAGAAAGAATTTAATCCATTTTTAGTTGAGGGAGTATTAAGCAATTTTGTAAGATTAGAAGACGAAATAGACAAAGAAATTTCTAAAGGACAACTATTAAAAAATATTATAAAAATAGACAACTGGTGCCAAACAAATTATGGAGATAAAGAAATATGGGAGAGAAAATTACCAAGCCAAAAATCAAAAGAAGAAGAAGAAAAAAGATTGGGTATAAGTTTATGTGGTATAAGAACAAAGATGAGATTAAAACAGTATGAAGGAAAAAATCTTGAAGAAGTAGAAAATCTTGAAGATAGGAAGACATTACAAATTCTAAGAAACTTAGATGAAGAATATGGAAAAAGTCAGTCATTAAAAAATGTTTTAGAAATAGAAAATTGGTGCAAAACAAATTATGGAGATAAAGAAATATGGGAAAAAAGGTTACCAAGTGCATACTCAAACAATGAAGAAGAAAAAAGATTAGGACAAGCTTGGGGGAGTATTCGAACAAAATTGAAACAATATGAAGGAAAAGATTTTGAAGAAGCAGAAAATATGGAAGACAGAAAAATATTAGAAATAGTAAAAAAACTGAATGAAGAATATGGAAAAAGCATATCATTAAAAAATATTTTAGAAATAGAAAATTGGTGCAAAACAAATTATGGAGATAAAGAAATATGGAAAAAAAGGTTACCAAGTCAAACATCAAAAGAAGAAGAAGAAAAAAGATTAGGTAGGAACTTATCCGGAATAAGGACTCGAATGAGATTAAAACAATATGAAGAAAAAGATGGTGAAGAAGTAGTAAAACTTTTAAAAAACTTAGATGAAGAGTATGGAAAAAGTGTAGTATTAAAAAGAGTTTTAGAAATAGAAAATTGGTGCAAAACAAATTATGGCGATAAAGAAATATGTGAAAGAAAATTACCAAGTACATACTCAAACAATGAAGAAGAAAAAAGATTAGCTAGCTCTTTAAGAAATATAAGAACTAAATTAAAAAAATATGAAGGGAAAGAGCCCGAAGAAATCGAAAATATAGAAGATAGAGAAGTCCTAGAAATAGTGAGAATACTGGATGAAGAATATAATCCCAATAAGAGAAAAACACAGATATTACAACAAGCAAAAGCTACAAGAGATAAAGCAAAGTATCAGAACAATGAAGCTAGAAAGCTAGAACAACAAGTATCAGAGCAACTAATGAAAAGAGGAAAAACTTATGACGAAAAATGAACTAATACCATATAAGGAAAATATTTTTACTAAAATATCAAATTTTTTCAAAAAATTATTTTTTAGAAAAAAAGAGGTTAGAGAATCTGAGAGTAATGAAAACAATATTTATAAAAAACAATTAAAAGAGGATTTTATTGAAAGCATAGCAATAAAGGAAAACGAAGAAGAAAAAAGACTAAAAGAACTTAAACACCAATATGATAATGGAGAAATTAACGAAGAAGATATTTTAGAAAAAGACCTAGATAAGCTTATAGAAATGTACCAAAAAGAAACATTAGAATTAAAAAATGATACTGAAAAAAGAAAAAAGCATATTGTTCAAATGTTAAAAGAATTAAAACAAACAAAATAAAAAAAGAGATAGCCATAAACTAACTATGGTTGTCTCCTTTTTGACTTTTTATCAATACTGATAATTCTTAACCAAACTAGCCATTTCACTATAATTTGGGATTGCTTTTTCTAGTAAGCTATAAAATCCTTTTGAATGTGTTTTATATTTTAAATGGCAGAATTCGTGCATTACTATGTATTCGATTACATTTTTGCTAAACATTACTATGTCTGGGTTTATAAGAATTTTTTTGTTTGATAAGCATTTGCCAAGGGTGTTTTGCATTTTGCAGATTTCGTAATCTTCTGGGGCGAAGCCTAGGGTAATGCGGGCTTTTTCCATTGCTGATTCCACTTCTTTTTCAGCTAATGCAAAATACATTTTTTCTACTAATACTTTTAATACAGGAGCAAGGTCAGATTTTTTGTATTTGTTTGGTAGAACGATTTTTATTGTTTCTTCTTCTAAGCTAACTGCTGGGCCTTTAACGTTTTTATATATTATTTTAAATGCATAATCTTTTCCAAGTACTTTTATTGTTTCAGTTGATGTAAATTTTGCTTTTACAGGAGTTTGATATTCTTTTAGTTTTGCAATTATCCATTGTTTTTTTTCTTCTACAACAGTTTGAATTTGATTTGCTGTTAAATACCAAGGTGCGCAAACCATAACTTCACCATTTTGAACAGAAATATAGCAATTAGATACCTCAGATTTATTTACTGTGTATGTTATAACATTACTTCTAGATTTTAATAAATTCATAATAACAACTCCTATCTTAAAAACAACATATCGAACTTTCGTTTGCATTATTTTATAATACGAACACAAGTTTGTCAATAGCTTTTATAAAAATTTTGAAAAAACTTGATATCATTAAGAAGTTGTGATATTATAATAATGTCAAAAAACACTAAAATATGAAGAAAAACAAGATATTAAAAGGAGCAAAAATGAAGGAAAAAACGGGTAATATATTAATGTATATAATATTACTAATTATTGTTTTTTTAGTAATATTGGGGTTATATGAATTTGTGTTTAAAAATACAAAATATTATACAGTAGTAGATGGAGAAATAACAAAAGCTCAAATAAAAAATTCGTTAACACAAGAGCAAGCATTAACAAAAACCACAGAAATATTAAATACTTTAAGTAATGGAGAATATAATACAGAAAATGCAGAAATTGCTCAATATGTAAAAGGAGGAGAAGCATATTGGGACATTAAAACAGAGCAATACGAAGTAAAAATAAATAGTTTAACAGGAAATCTTATATTATATAAAGACAAATATGACGAAACGCAAGAGCGAAAGACTATAAACAAAGAAGATGCTCAAAAATCATTAAATGAGATAATTGCAAAATACAATATTCCAAGTGAATATGAATTAAAAACTTTAAAAAACGATAATTCATATAAATGGAATACAGAACTTGCAAAAAAACATCATAATATTTTTAATGAATATGAAGAAATTGAAATTTATTTTTTACCAGAAACATCAAGGATTGTAAACTTGGAAGTAAAAAATTATGTATATACAGACAATGAAGAAAAAATAACAGAAGAAGAGGCAAAACAAATTGCAAAAACCACATATGAAGAAGACGATATAGCAGAAATAACAGTAGAAAGAAGTATTGGTCAAGTTGAAGATAGAAAAATAAATTCTGAAATTTATGTAGGTGATGAATACGAAATCACAAAGCCATCTGAACTTATAGAATATATGAGCAAATATACAGAAAATAGACAAATTAGAAATGTGTGGAAAGTTACAATAAAAAATGACGAAGACAGTAGAGCCATATATGCAATAGATGCAACAGATGGAAACTTAATTAGAAAAGCATTTATCAAAAAATCAAATTTAGAAGAAGAATAGGAGAGAAAAGAATGAACATATTACAAACAATAGCAAATGAATTAAATATAAAGGAGCAACAAGTTGAAAATACTGTAAAATTGATAGACGACGGAAATACCATTCCATTTATAGCGCGTTACAGAAAAGAAGTAACAGGAAATTTAAGTGATGAAATATTAAGAGATTTAGGGGAAAGACTAAATTATTTAAGAAATTTAGAAAGCAGAAAAGAAGAGGTTTCTAGACTAATAGAAGAACAAGGCAAATTAACAGAAGAACTAAAACAAGACATAGAAAAAGCAGTAACCCTATCAGAATTAGAGGATATTTACAGACCATATAAACAAAAAAAGAAGACAAGAGCAACTGTTGCAAAGGCAAAGGGATTAGAGCCACTTGCTACAATAATTTATATGCAATTAGAAAAGAAAGATATATACGAAATAGCAAAAGAATACATAAATGAAGAAAAACAAGTAAATTCAGTAGATGAAGCAATAAATGGTGCACTTGATATAATTGCAGAAAATGTATCAGACAATGCTGAATATAGAAAAAGAATAAAAAAACTATGTTTCAGAGAAGCTGTAATTATTTCAAAAGGTGCAAAAGAAGAAAAATCTCCATATGAAATGTATTATGATTTTGCAGAAACAATAGCAAAAATTCCAAGCCATAGAATTCTTGCTATAAACAGAGGAGAAAAAGAGGATTTCCTAAAAGTAAAAATAGAAAAACCAGAAGAAAAAATTTTATATTTTATAAAAAAAGACATAATAAAAGATGGAAATAGCCAATACAAAATATTACTAGAAAAAGCCATAGAAGATGCATATTCTAGACTAATTGAACCATCAATTGAAAGAGAATTAAGAGCAGATTTAACAGAAAAAGCAGAAGAAAAGGCAATAAAAGTATTTGGTCAAAATGCGAAACAATTGTTATTACAACCGCCAATCAAAGGAATGACGGTAATTGGTTTTGATCCAGCATATAGAACAGGTTGCAAAATTGCTGTAATAGACAGTACTGGCAAATTATTAGATACAACTACAATATACCCAACAGAGCCACAAAATGATGTTATAGGAGCAAGAAAAAAGATAGTTGAACTAATTAACAAATACAATGTAAATATGATAGCAATAGGAAACGGAACTGCATCAAGGGAATCTGAAATATTTGTATCTGATACATTAAAAGAAATACCAAATGAGGTGTATTATGCAATAGTAAGTGAAGCAGGAGCTTCTGTATATTCTGCCTCAAAACTTGCAACAGAAGAATATCCAGATATAAATGTATCTTTAAGAGGTGCAATTTCTATTGCCAGAAGATTACAAGATCCACTTGCAGAACTTGTAAAAATAGATCCAAAAGCAATAGGAGTAGGGCAATATCAACATGATGTAAATCAAAAAAGACTTAGCGAAAGCCTTACAGGAGTTGTAGAAGATGCCGTAAACTCTGTTGGAGTAGATGTAAACACAGCAACACCATCACTATTATCATATGTTGCAGGAGTAAATGGAACAATTGCCAAAAACATAGTAAAATACAGAGACGAAAATGGAAAATTAAAATCTAGAAAAGAATTGCTAAAAGTTCCAAAGCTAGGAAAAGTAGCATTTGAACAATGTGCCGGATTTATAAGGATTTTTGATGGAACAAATCCACTAGAAATAACAGCAGTTCACCCAGAAAGCTACGAAGCAGCAGAAAAATTGCTAGCCAAAATTGGATATGATAAAAAAGATTTGGTAAATAAAGAAAAGTTAGAAGAAATAAAAGAAAAATTAAAAAATATAAATACAATGGAATTATCACAAGAATTAGAAGTAGGGGAATTAACATTAAAAGACATAATTTCCGAAATTTCAAAACCAGGAAGAGATCCGAGAGAGGAGCTTCCAAAGCCAATATTAAGATCAGATGTACTTAAATTTGAGGATTTACAAGAGGGAATGGAACTTACTGGAACAGTAAGAAATGTAATAGACTTTGGTGCATTTGTAGATATTGGAGTAAAACACGACGGATTAGTACATATATCAGAAATGTCAGATAAATATGTAAAAAATCCATCAGAAATAGTATCAGTAGGGGATATTGTTAAAGTAAAGGTAATTGGAATAGATAAAGAAAGACAAAAAGTGAAATTAAGTATGAAAATTTAAAAGAAAATAAGCTTTTTAGTATTAGCACTAAAAAGCTTATTTTTTTAATAATAACTGTTTTGTATTTTTTCAATTTCGTCATAATGATTTTCTAATAAATCTAAAAATACTTTTGCAATTTCTGGGTCAAATTGTGAACCAGAGCACCTTTCAATTTCTGCCTTAACTACATCAAGTGGCAAGGCATCTCTATATGGCCTTTTTGATGTCATAGCATCATAAGTATCTGCAACTGCTGCAATTCTTGCTAAATATGGAATTTCGTTTCCTTTTAATTTACAAGGATATCCAAAGCCATCATACCTTTCGTGATGGTATTTAACAATTGGAATTAAATCAGAAAAAATTGTTGCAGTAGATAATATATGTGCTCCAATAGATGGGTGGTTTTTAATTTCTGAATATTCGTCATCTGTTAATTTACCAGGTTTTAGCAATATATGGTCAGGAACACCAATTTTACCAATATCGTGGAATAATCCGCCAATTTTTAGTGTTTTAATATCTTTTTCACCTAAGCCTAATACTTTTCCAATAAGTACAGAATAATCAGAAACTCTGTCTGAATGCCCTCTGGTGTAAGGATCTTTGGCATCAACAGTTTGTCTTAAAACTTCTATACTTTCCATATATGCATTTTCTAGTTGAGTATATGTATCTTTTAGTTCATCATTTATCTTTTGAATCATTCGCATTTGTTCAATAGATTTAATACCAGATTCTATTAAAAGCAATAATTGGTCAAATTTATCGCTTTTTTCGCAATAACCTTGAATATCATATTTTTTAATGGTATCAAGTGGTGGTGCTAAGTCTTTATGACCTGTAAGTAAAAGAATATATAAATCTTTATTAAATTTTCTAATTTCTTCTATAACTTGGTCGCCGTGTATAGGGGTCATAATAAAATCAAGAATCATTAAATCAAAATGCTCATTTTTAACTCTTTCAATAGCTTCCAAAGGGTTTGTAATACCAGTAAAATTATAGCCAGAACGTTTTAAAAATATAGACAAAGAATCAATAATACCAATTTCATCATCTACAACTATAATTTTATAGCCTGAATTTGGGCTATTTTGCATTGTATGTCTCATAAAATCACCTCTATTTTAACTTAATATATATCAGAAAAATCAAAAAGTCAACACTGATTTTTAAATAAAAAAGAGTAGATAAAAATCTACTCTAAAAATTTTAATAATTTTCTGCTTTAATCTCAAAGAAGGCCTTTGGATGTTTGCAAACAGGGCAGATTTCAGGAGCTTGGTTTCCTATAACAATGTGTCCACAATTTCTACATTTCCAAATTCTGTCGCCGTCTTTACTAAACACTAGACCGTTTTCTACGTTTTCTAATAATTTTTTAAATCTTGCTTCATGCTCTTTTTCTATTTTGCCAACAGCTTCAAATAGAAAAGCAACATCATTAAAGCCTTCTTCTCTTGCTTCCTCAGCCATTTTGTCATACATATCTGTCCATTCGTAATTTTCGCCATCAGCAGCTGATTGTAAATTTTCTGTTGTTGAAGGAATATCTCCATCATTTAATAATTTAAACCATATTTTTGCATGTTCTTTTTCATTATCAGCAGTTTCTAAAAAGATTTGAGCAATTTGCTCATAACCATCCTTTTTTGCCTTACTTGCAAAGTAAGTATATTTATTTCTTGCCTGAGATTCACCAGCAAATGCTTCCATTAAATTTTTCTCTGTTTTTGTTCCCTTAAATCTTGACATTTTATACCTCCTAAAAATTTGTATAATATTATTGTTTACAAAACACATAATATCATACAATTAACTAAAAAGCAAGAAAAAAATAACCATTCTATTTACTAATAATGAATGGTTATTTTCTCTTTTCTTATCTTATAGGAAGGACGATTGTAAATGTTGTTCCTTGGCCTTTTTCAGTTACAAATGTTATCTCTCCATCAAAATGTGCGCGAATTGTTGAATATGACATAAACAATCCAAGTCCTGTTCCGTTTTTTCCTTTTGTTGTTATCATTTCTTTAAATAATTTTTTCTTAACTAAGTCTGGAAGTCCACCTGCAAAGTCTGTTATATCAATATTTATTGCATTATTTTCTTGATATACAGAAAGTGTTATTTGTTCATTTGGTTTTCCATTATATGCTTGTATTGCATTTGAAATCATATTGTTTATTACTTGAATTAAGCTATTTACATTTCCTTTTAGTGTAAAATCAAGTGGAACTCTAATATCTGTGTTTAATTCTATTAAAGCATTTTTTAGCTCATGTCTCATAAGAATTGTTACTTTTTTAATAAGCTCGTCAATTGTAAATGTACTACTATCAGCATCTGAAAGAACTACTGCTTGCCCTTTTACAGTTGTTATAATATCAGACATATATGCTGTATGTGTTTTAATTTTATCAGTCCAATCCATCATTTCTTTTGCAATTTGGTGGTGGTCTTCAAAATTAACAGTAGGGTCTTCAATCGAGGTATCATATTCGTTAATTAAATCTCTAAGTCCTTCTGCTGCACCGCTTATAGACATTATTGGAGTTTTTAAGTTATGTGCAATTCCTCCAATCAATTGTCCAAGAGATGCCAAACGTTCTCTTTCCATTAGTAAATTTTGATTATTATGTATTTGGCCAAGCAAATCCATTGTAGATTTTTGAATATGGTTATATTCATGTGTTAGGTCTCCAATCTCGTCAACAGAAGTAACATATAATTTAGAGTCCATAACAGTTTCATTCTTTTTACTAACATTTTTCAAAGATGTTGTAACAATTTTTATACTAGAAGATAAGTCATTGGCAAATGTATAAATAATAAGAATACATATTGCAGAAAGAATCAAAAGTAGAACAACCATATAAAGTAAAGAACTATCGTCACTTATTAAATAGTAAACACCAACATAATAAGTATTTCCATCTACCAAAATTGGATACATAGTACCTTGACCAGTTGTACCATAATAATCGTAAATATGATTATCATTACTCGGTGCTATTTCAGCAGTATATTTTTTAAAGAAATGGCTTAATTCTCCTGTTTGGTATATAAAATTATAATTACTATCTGTAATAAACAAAATATGACTTTGTGAATATAATTTAATATTGCTAGCCGAATTTATAAGTTCTTGCTCGGAATTTACAGTATGTGTAGTTTCATAATTTTGGAACTGTACATTATAATAATTTCTTAAAGATTCCGAATTATTTTTTTCATAAAAAGATGATACAAGCAAATATGTAAAAACAATGCAAACAGCAATTATAGGTACAATTTGTGTTAGTAGTCTTTTAACAAGACTAGAATATTTAACATTACAATCTGATGTGTTTTCCAAATCAATTAAAATTCTAGTAAAAAGTTTTCTAACATAAGTATTAGCTAGTGAAATAGTTATTGTAGATAAAATAAATATAACTAATACCAATTTAAAATCAGAAGATGTTAAATATGAAGTTTGCATAAATAAAACTAAAACAGAACATATAAGTGGAACTGTTATAAAAACAAATAATAATTTATTTGGCAAACTTAAACATATATTTTTTATTTTATCAATTTTTTGCTTAATAAGACTATTTTTTGTTTTTAAATATTCTTCTTTATATTCTTTATAATGATTTAGATCTTTTAGCAAAACAAGCAAAATACTTGTAACAATTGCAATAAGGGAAGTTCCAGCGAGCATGATTTGTTGATAATAATAAAGTCCGCCAGAAACTTCTTTATCAAATTCTGTATTTATTGTGCCTGTTCCATAATTTAAAAGTGTAGGAATAATTAAATAAAATATAAAACAAGCAATTGCAATTGCTACAATATATGTTGCAATAATTTTTTCTTTAATATGTATTTTCTTTTGATTCTGCATAATTTTTCTCCTTATATTATTTTAAATCTGATAATAATTTAGTAGATTTAAAAAATTTAGTTAAATAATTTTCATCAATAGTATCCCATTTAAAATTTAATTTTTCTAAATATTTATTAGAAATATCGCTATTAACAGAAATCTTAGAAGAAAGATTGATATGGTCGTTAGTATTAATATCTGTAATTAAATATTTAACAAATTTTTCATTTTGCGGTTTATTAAGCTCATTTAGAAAGTTTTCTTGTGATGTAAATCCACAAGGAATACCCATATTGTGCAAAGTATTTAATACAACATTTATATCAATTAGTTTATTAGAAACAATGTGGAATATTTTACTTTGCAAATTAGGAATACCTAATAATTTAACAATAGAATCAGCAACATTATCAATTGGGGAAAATTCAAGTTTCTCGTTTTTCAATTCCTCAGGCAAATAGCCAATTTTTGCAAATGCCATAAGCCTTGTGTAATAAGCATTATCATACTTATTTTTTTGGAACATTCCATCACTAGACCTTCCCATTAAATTGCTAAGTCTAAAAATATTAGCTTTTAATCCATTGTGTTCAGCAGTTATAATCAATTTTTCTGCTTCAAATTTACTGTTTACATATACATTATTTTTATAATTTTGACCAATATAAAAATCATTTTCAGTAAAATCATATACCATAGAACTATTAACCAAAAAGTTACCACTAATTGTAGTAGTAGAAATATGGTTAAGTACAATATTCTTACCTTGTGCAAAATCAATTAAATTTTGTACAGTTTTTATATTTTCACTTTCAAAAGAATCATAATTCCCATAATGTTTTGTATTAGCAGCACAATTTATTATACAGTCAACAGTATTTTGTAAGGAATTATAAGAATTATTGTCCATTCCTAAATGTTCAGCAGCTAAATCTGAATTTTGCACAAATATTCTATTTTTATATTTATCATAATAATCATTATCAAAATAATATAGAAGTAATGCCTTTAATCTATTTTCAGGAGATTGACTATATTTTTCTCTTATTAAACAATAAACATTACAAGAAGTATTTTGTAATAAATTATTTAAAACATGAACACCCAAAAATCCAGTAACACCAGTTAATAGAACATTATTAAATTGGAAGCTAACATTATTTGTATCAAAATCTGGCAGGCTTGTTGCATATGGTTTTATAATATCCTCTTTTTCAGAAGGAACTATTGCTGTGCCAGATTTTTCAGTTTCAACGTGTTTAGCAAGTTCTCTTATTGTTGGATATTTATAAAAATCTTGAATACCAATTTGTATATTCATATTAAATAATTTTGAGCTAATATTTAATACACTTAAAGAATCGGCATCACAATCCTTAAATAAATCGTCTAAAACTCCAATTTCATTATTTTCAAGAACTTCCTTGCAAACAGCTAAAAGTGTTTTTTCTAACTCGGTTTCTGGTAGTATGTGTTTTGAAGAATGAGCTTCTGGAATAGGCAATTTTGACTTATCTATTTTTCCGTTTGGATTAAGTGGCAATTTATCAAGTAAAACAATTTTGGGAATCATATAATATGGTAATTTTTCTCTAATTATATCATATATTATGTCTGTATCTATATTTTTACCGGCAATATAAGCAACTAAAATAGATTTGCCATTATTTAATTTTTGAATTACAACAACAGCATCTTCGGTAAGTTTTGTTTCTAAAATTGCATTTTCAATTTCTTTAAGCTCAATTCTAAAACCATGTAATTTAACTTGATTATCTAGTCTTTCAATAAATTCTAAGTTGCCATCAAAATCATATTTTACCATATCTCCGGTTTTGTATAATTTGAATTCTCCTCCAAAAGGATTATCCAAAAATCTTTCTGACGTTTTATCTGGTTTGTTTAAATAACCACAAGAAACACCAGGACCAGAAACATACAATTCACCTTCAATGCCAATAGGTAACAATTTTTGGTTAGAATCTAAACAATAGCAATTGCAGTTATTTATTGGTTTTCCGATTAGTATTTTGGTATCTTTATTTGTAATCTCATAAAAAGTAGAACATACACTATTTTCAGTAGGACCATATTCATTAATAATTCGAACATTAGGAAGTTTAGCAAAATGCTCGTTAATCAATGACATAGAAAATCCTTCGCCTGCAATAGTCATAATTTTAAGCGATTTTAAACACTCAGATTTTTCACTTAACAAAATTTTATATAAACTAGGAACAACTAAAAAATGCGTAACATTATTTTCCACAATTTCTTTGCTAATTATATTAACATCCATTTTTTCCATATCTGGAATAACAAGCCTAGCACCAGATATTAGTGGTGTAAAAATATCTTCAACAGAGCTGTCAAACGCAAAAGATGGAATTTGCAAAATACTATCAGTTTGACCTAAATTATATGTATTTTTTCTCCAAATTAATGTATTAACAATGTTTTTATGCTTAATTAAAACACCCTTAGGATTTCCAGTTGTACCTGATGTATAAATCATATAAGCCAATAAATCAGGAGTTGCATTATTTATATTATCAGAAAAGTTGTCGGAAACTATATTATCTAACAAAATTAAATTTTTATCAATATAATTTTGAGAATATTTTTTAGTTGTTAAAACAAATTGAACATTGCTATCATTTAAAATATATTCAATTCTTTTTTTAGGATATATTGGATCAATTGGAATATAGCAATTTCCGGACTTTAAAATACCAAGTAATCCTGCAACCATAGGTATAGATTTATCACAAATTATAGCGATTTTGCTATTTTTTATATTATTATCAATAATTTCTTTTGCAATAGAATTTGCGTAATTATTCAATTCTTTATATGTAAGAGTTTGGTCTTTATATTTTACAGCAATACTATCAGGGGTGTTTTTTACAACTTTCTCAAACAAAGCAGGAATAGTAAGAGAAGTATCATATTCATATTTGTTAGAATTAAAGTCATATAATAATTTATTTTTCTCATTATTGCTCATAATATTAATTTCAGAGATTTTTAAATCTGGATTAGCAATAATATTGTTTATAATAGTGCTCAAACGAGAATGCAAGTATTTAATTTCAGTTTCAGAAAATAAATCTACTAAATAATCATAAGAAATTGAAAAATTACCACTATCATTTATATCTGTAACATTTATAACCAATTCGTCTTGGCTATAACCTGTAAAATTCCATTCAACATCATAGTCCACAAGGCCTTCTAGCTCTTTATTTGGTCTCATATTTTGGTATGAAAATACAATATTGTAGCTTTTATTACTCATATTAGGATTATTTTTTCTTAAATTTGCAAGAACATCCATAAATGGACATTTTGAATTCTTAAATAATGTAATATTTTCAGCAGAAATCTCCTTCAAAAGCTCTATAACAGAGGTGCTAGGATTATTAACAATTCTCATACAAATCATATTTATAAACATACCCATGGTTTGTTTTTCTTTTCCAATTCTATTTAAAATAGGGGTTGTGATAGTTATATCATTTTGCATAGTAGCTCTATACAAATAAATATTTAAAGCACACATGAAAAGAACATATGGTGAAATACCATTATTATGACAAAATTTGTTTATATTAGATGTTTCTAAATCAGAAAGTGTATACACATTTCTGCTAGCAATATAAGAATTTTTAGAATAAGATTTTAAACTGATTGGGTTATAGGAATTAAGTTTTTGAGTCCAAAAGTCTAGGTTTTTTGAATAGGTATCAGATGATAAATATTTTTCTTCACGAGAGATAAAATGAGAATAAGAATTTAGTGGCAAAGAAATATTAGATTCTAATGCCAAATTAGAATAGTTTATTGCAATATGGTCGATTATTAAGCCAAGAGACCAAGCGTCGGCAATTATATGGTGAAATTTGCCGATTAAGCATATTTGGTGGTTTGGCAATTGCAAGATTATGAAGTCAAATAGTTTGTGGTTCAATAGCTGAAATTTTGAGCCGTAAAATTCGTTGCGAAGTTTATCAATAGACTCTAAACCACAGGTGGTTAAGTCTACAACCGGAATATCAAAAGTTACAAAGTCGTCAAAGTATTGCACAATTGAACCGTCTTTTTCGCAAAGAATTGTTCTAAGGGCATCATTATTTTTTACTGTTAAGTTAATTGCTTCTTTTAGTTTGTTTATATCTATTTTATCGTTAAAGTTCATAGAGCCAACAATGTTGTTTATTGGTCTATCTGTGAATTGTTCAGAAATCCAGATAGTTTGTTGAGGTTTAGTCAACTTATATAGTTTCCTAGCGTTCATCCCCAAGTCCCCCTTATGAGAAATTTATTTTAGAATATTTTATACTAAAATAGCAAAAAAATCAATAAAAATGAGGATTTTTTAGGAAATGTGATTATATTTTTGGAAAATGGGTAAAATTTTAGTGGTGATGTGGAAAGTGTATAGGTATGAGAGGAAAAGAATTAGAGTTAAAAAGTTTTTTATGAGTATTTTGATGGTTGTTTCTATTAGTGTAGGGAGTATTGCTTGTTATGAGATTTATTTGACAAATGTACAAATTGGAGAGGCTAAGAGTAGTGTAGGGGATGTGAAGAAAGTTTCAGCAGAGATGGAGATTGAGCAAAATGAGGATAGAGTGAATAGTGGGGATAAGGATATTTCGGAGGTTGTGGAAAGTACTTTGCAGACTGTTGTAGGAATTTCTAGGATTAAGAATAGTGGTACTTCTATTTTTGGCACAAATAGTGTGGAACAACTGGGATTGGGGACCGGAACTATTATTTCGGAAAACGGATATATTTTGACTAATGAGCATGTCTCTGGGGCTAAGTATAGTAATTGCTACATAACTTTGGAAAATGGAGATGTGTATAGTCGGTAAAGTCGTCTGGTCTGATTCTGATTTGGATGTGGCTATTGTGAAAATAAATATTCAGGGATTGAAAAAAATCAGTTTTGGTGATTCAGATAAAATAAAAATTGCTCAAAAGGTGTATGCAATAGGTAATCCAATTGGTGTGGAGTTCCAAAGAACTGTGACAGGTGGAATTGTTAGTGGAATAAATAGAACAATCAAGCTAGACGATAATGGAAAAAGTGTGTATATGGAAGATTTAATTCAAACAGATGCCACAATTAATCCAGGGAATAGTGGAGGACCACTTATAAATGAAAATGGAGAGATTATTGCCATAAATTCAATTAAAATAACATCAGCAGAGGGAATTGGTTTTAGTATTCCAATAAATATCATAAAGCCTGTAATAGAGCAAATAATAGAAAAAGGAAGTTTTGAGGAGGCTTCCTTGGGGATTTTTGCCTATGATAAAGAAGTAATACCATATTTGGAAAATGGACTAAGCTTTGATAAAGGCATATATATAGCACAAATTGATATAAGTGGACCTGCAAAAAAGTCTGGATTAAAAATAGGTGATATAATTACACAAATAGATGGCCAAACAGTAAATAAAATGAGTGAAATTAGAAAATATATTTATGGCAAACAACCAAATGACAATGTCAAACTAACAATATTAAGAAAAAATAAACAAATGGAAGTAGAAATAATATTAGGGAAAAAATAAAGAAAAAAGTAATTTTTTCCCTAATATTGCATATAATATAAGCATAGGACACAAAAATGACACAAAACTATTGACAACAACCAAAAACAAGTATATAATTAATATTACATTGAACATACATCGCGGGGTGGAGCAGTTGGCAGCTCGTTGGGCTCATAACCCAAAGGTCGATAGTTCGAGTCTATCCCCCGCAACCAAGTAATATAAAGGCTTATAGCGATTTGCTAGAAGCCTTTAAAATTGATTTAGGCGAATTTTAGGCGAACGAAGGGCCAAAAATTAAAACAAGTTTGCTAAAATTTCGCTTGCTTTTTTATCTTCTTCTGGTATTTGGTCTAAATAATAATTTACAGCGGTGGAAGGCAAATGACCAAGTCTTTTTGCTACACTTACCACATCCAATCCTTTATTTACTAAGATGCTTTCATTTAATGCTCTTAAATCTTTCAGATTTATATCTCGTAAATTATTTTGGTTAAGAAAATTTTTGAATTTTTTTGAAAAAGTATCAGGATGCATATCAAATAATTTTGTTCCTTTTTTAGGCTTGCCCATTTGAATATAATACTGTTCAACTTTATCTATATAAAATTTAGGAACATAAAATAATCGGTTCTTACCATTTTTAATATCTTTTTCTTTTGTTCCACCTTTCATTGTTACTTTGTTTTTATTAAAATCAATACTATTCTTCGTGAAATTAAAATCTTTAAAAGTTAATGCCATTACTTCTCCACGACGTGCCCCAGTATAAAAGGAAGTGTATATTGCAATTTGCAGTTCATTATCTTTTAATTGTTCTAGTTTTTCTAAAAAATCCTTTATTTCAGTATAAGAATATAATACAACTTTTCTTTTCTTTTTTTCGTAGTTTTTTGGAATTGATATTTTATCAGCTACATTATAATCTAAGTAATCCCACTCAATTCCTTTATTAAGAATTGACGAGATTAGCGCTATATCATTTTTTACCGTTTTAGACGATAAGTTATATTCCTTAACCAATTTGTTGGCTAATTCTTGAATTTGAAGCCTTTTAAGCTTATTTATTCTTATAAGGCCTATTTCATTGGCTATATACTTATTTATTCTATTTTTATAGCCTGTTACAGTTGTAGGAGAAAGATTGTCATTGGCATACTTATCAAAAAACAATTGAGCAAGTTCGATAAATGTCATACAATTATCTTTTTTGTAACTTCCTTTTTCGACTTCGGCAACGAACAAAGAAAGTAGTTTATCGGCTTCTTTTTCATTTTTAGCTTTTATGTTTTTAGAAAATTTTTCTCTTTCGATTTGATATTCCAATCGCCAGACTCCTGATCTAACTTCTCTTTTATATCCTGCCATATTATACCTCCTATTTCATTTCCATTTTTCCAATATATTTCCCTATAATTTTTATAGGTGTCTCCTTAGTATATATTTGTGTTTGAAAATTTGGGTCATCACTCATTGGTTCTAATACAACAACATCTCCATTTTGAGTAAATTTTTTTAATGTAGCATCGTAGCCATTAACTAATACAACAGCAATTTCGCCATTTTCTACCCAGTCCATTTTGCGAATAAGAGCATATGCACCATTTTTTACAACTTTATTCATACTTTCGCCATTAACTCGAAGAAAATAGCATTCTTCTGGGTTTAATATATTCATTAGTTCTGGGTCGATAGGTAATCTGCCTTCAATACATTCCTCAGCCCAATTTGGCTGACCAGCAGATATACGGCCATAAACTGGGCACATATAAAACTTAGGCTGGTTATATTTAGGTGCTTCTTCATTCATTTTAAATTCTTGTTCATCATCCAATATTTTTAATATTTCTTCAATAGACATATTCATTCCTTTTGAAATATATTTAACAGTATCTAAGGTGGGAGCAATAGGTTTACCCGTCCTTGGGTCAATGTTTTTTTCAAGAGCAGATATATAAGTATGGCTTAACCCACAACGTTCAGCGAATACCCTTAAAGATAATTTATTATTGGTTCTATATTCTTTGATTAAATCTCCTAATAACATTTCAAAACCTCCAAAGTATTGATATAACTATATTGTACAACAGGCTGAACAGAAAGTCAAAAAAAAATCCGTTTTTTTTGTACAACATACTTGACAAACAAAAAAACAAGTGATAATATATGTACAACAAGTTGAACAAAAAGGAGGATAATATGGAAAACAAATTAAAACAAATAAGAGAAGAAAGTGGAATGTCGCAAGAAGAATTGGCAAGAAAATCTACTGTTTCTAGAACAACTATATCAGAACTAGAAAATGGAAAAACAGACGTGATAACTAATGTAACTCTTGAAAAAATAGCTAATGCATTAAATAAAAAAGTAACTGATATTTTTTTTCAAGATTAAGTACAACAAGTTGAACAGGAGGGAGGGATGAAATGGAAGAAACATTATTAACCATAGACGAAGCAAAACAATTTTTTAGAGTAAAGGACACGAGAACAATACAAAAATTTGTAAAACAGGGATTGAAGTGCTTTAAAGTAGGACAAAGAGAATGGAGATTTTCTAAAAGAGATATTTTAGAATTCGTGGAAAGACAAAAGGAAATCTCTCAAATGGAAATAGACATTCAACCAGTAAAAAGAAAGACAAGACACAAGCAAGCCAATGTAGATTTTGAAAAAAGAAAAATCAATTTAGAAATGAATAGAGTTGTTTAAAGGAGTGAAAATCAAATGAAAAAGTTGAGTTACAAAACAAAATATGAATTATTAAAGGCAGCAATAGCATTAATTATATTTATGAAAGTATATTTAGGACTATTTGTATACTATTTTTGTAAGTAGGAGGGAAGTATGAAAGAAAAAGAACTCTTAAAGACATTAAAGGAAAACCAAGAAAAAGAAGAAAAGTTTTTTATAGAGCAATGCGAAATAAATTCTAAAAATCCTAAATTTAATCTGGACAGTATAGAAAGTCTAATAACTGGAATATTTACAAGACTTTCAGGAAAAGACCTAGAAGGAAAAAGATATATAGATTATATGGAATTTGATGTAATTTGCAAAAACATTGAAAATCTAGAAAGACTTTATCATCTTAGAGAGCAAGAAATTCGTTTAGTAAAAGAAAAAAATAAAATTGAGGAATTATCGATTTGGAAAGAGCAATTAGAAAGGGAACAAATGCTAGCTAAAATAGACAAAGGGTTTAAAGAAAACTCCAATATTTTTGAAAGAGCATGGTTCAAAATATTAGAAGTTATGTGGAATGGCTCAGGGAATAGTAGAAAAGACCAATGCAATAATTGATACTATAAGAGCAATAATAGAAACAATGTATTTGAAGAACCAATCTATAAAATAAGAAGATATTGCATGCTTACCTTTATAGGTTGTAGTAAAAGATGTATCACTAACTTTTATTATAAGATTTAATGAAAGTAAATCATTTATCAAATTATTGATTTCAGTATTATTTAATTTGAATTTAGGAATTAAATCAGAGTATGTAACAACAGGATTTATAGCCAGATGTTTATTACAAAAATATAAAACTTTTAAATAAGAAAATGGCATGGTAATAACCTCACTTTCGAGGATATTATATAAAATTTAATTTAAAAAGTAAAGGAG
>USMK01000014.1 GCA_900555835.1 uncultured Clostridium sp. | reverse complement strand
GTGCTTGTCCGCGAAACAGTAAAATATAAAATTTAAAAAGTCTCCGTTTTCCAAGGCGTTTTGGCGTAGCACGGAAATTGCTTTGAGATACACACTGTTCTGGCTTGCCTGAGTAAAGTCCGTAAGGTCAAACTCGATTTTTAAATTTTATATTTTACTGTTTCGCTTAGGAAATTGTGAGAATAAGAAAACATCTCATTTTAAATTTTTGCACATATACGCATTTTTTTAAAATATGTTTATGTTGTATTCAAATTTTCTTAATTTGAGGCAAAGATTTAGAATCAGTTTTAGAAATTGTATTTACTTTTTTTATATGTAATGATATTATGAGGTAGGAAAACAAAATCATTTAAGACGATGGGGGGTGAAGTGGGATGTTTTATTATGACAAGGTTCGGATATAATGATTTTGTAAAGCTTTTATTATGTATAGTTGTACCGATTTTATTGATTGTTATGTTGGTTAATTTTATTCGCTATTATAAACAAAAGAAAAACAATAATATAATCGGAGATGAAAAAAAGTGGATATACATATGTGCTGTTGTAATTGATATTATATTATTTTTAAATATTAGTACATTCCTTGAATTTTCAGCTACGTTGCTACTGTTGGCTATTATTGGAATACTATTGGTAATTTCAATAGTACTAAGAGTAAATGAAAAAGAAAATCTATCCATTAGGGTATATTTAATAGCTACCATATATCTTATTTATATAATTATTCAGTCTCGTATTGTAGGGGTAATTGATCTATATGATGTTATGAGTTATATATTTGAATTAAAGTATATAATTCTAGGAATACTAGTCGTATTATGGCTAATTTTTGTCAAATCTGCAATTAAATATTTATGTAAGAATGATGAGCTATATAGAAAAAAATTTTACTTAAGTACAACAATTTTGGCTATTTATACATATGTTATAGCGATTATATCAAATTGGGAAGAAAAAGAAGAATTTCTAATTATACTTTTAGCAATTCCAATTTTATTTTTAATTATATCGGACATATTGAATAAAGTAAATAAAAAAGGAATGGCTAATATAATATATTTTTGTACAATCATATGTGTATTTGTAGGAATAATATTTAATATGTATGACCATATATCTAATTATACTGAAATAACTATTACTGATGGGTTACCGTGGCAAGTAGAAATCAATGCATTTAATAGTGCTTATGATTCATATGAGGGAGACCAAAAAGGATCATCTTTAAAACAACTGATTTCAACAGTTATATCATCCAATGCTACACAAGATATTAATAAAATAATATCTGTTAAGGTAGGAAACGGGGAAGCCACAAGTGATTCAACTGGATTATCAACAGCAAGATCACAATTAGTTGCTGGAAAAACATATACCGTTTCATTTGATTATAATACATTAGGATACATAAGCACAATTAACATTGTTGAAAAAAATTCAGAAGAATTTACAACAAATGAATAAAGGTGTTTTTTATAAATCTTGGCATCATTTGATAAGAATATAAATTTTACATATTACATATAACGAAAAAATGCAGTTTTTAAAATTAGTTTTAAAAACTGCATTTCTTTCTTTAATTCAATTCCAATTTATGATATGTTTTTTTACCTTTTTTTATAATTGCACTTCCATTTTCAAAATCTTTGTCAGATAGGGTATAGCTAATATCTGTGATTTTGCAATCGTTTAAGGTAATTCCGCCTTGGGTAATTAGGGTTTTGGCTTGGCCTTTTGAGGATGCTATGCCTGTTTGAACAAGTGCGTCTAGGATTGAGATGTTGCTGTTTTCTATTTTTGTAGATGGTATATTTTCTGCAATTCCGCTTCCACTAAATAGAGCATTTGCAGCTTCTTCGGCTTTTTTTGCTTCTTCTTCGCCGTGAATTAGTTTTGTGATTTCAAAAGCGGCTACTTTTTTAGCTTCATTGATTTGTTCACCTGGTAAATTGCTTAATCTCTCGACTTCTGCCATTGGAATGAATGTAAGTAGAGATAAAACTTTGTGAACATCTGCATCATCAATGTTTCTCCAATATTGATAAAATTCGTATGGAGAAGTTTTGCTTGCATCTAGCCATAATGCACCTTTTTCTGTTTTTCCCATTTTTTTGCCTTCTTTTGTTGTAAGAAGTTTAAATGTTAAACCAAAAGCATCATCTTTTCCAATTTTTCTAATTAGTTCAACTCCACCAATAATGTTAGACCATTGGTCATTTCCGCCTAATTCTAATTTACAACCATATTCTTCGTATAAGTGAAGAAAATCATAAGATTGCATAAGCATATAGCTAAGTTCAAAGAAAGTAAGTCCTTGTTCCATTCTTTGTTTGTAACATTCTGCTGCAAGCATTCTGTTAACAGAAAAGTGAACACCAATATTACGCATAAATTCTATGAAATTTAGGTTTAAAAGCCAATCTGCATTGTTAACAATAACTGCTGCATTTTCGCCTTCAAAACTTAAAAATCTAGCAAATTGCTTTTTGAATTGCTCAACATTATGATCTATTTCTTCTCTTGACATCATTCTTCTCATATCTGTTTTTCCGAGAAGGGTCGCCAATTGTTGCAGTACCTCCACCTACTAATAAAATAGGTTTATGACCTGCTTTTTGCATATGTGAAGCAACCATCAATGATATAAAATGTCCAACATGTAAGCTATCAGCTGTTGGATCAAAACCTATATAAAATGGAACACTTCCTTTTGCAAATAATTCTTTAACTTCTTTTTCGTGTGTGATTTGCTCAATAAATCCACGTTCTTCTAAAATTTTAAATACGTCTGTCATAATATCCTCCTAATTATAATGAAATACTTATATTGTTAAATCCTTCACAAGAAGAATTTTTGCCTATGTTTTTACAAATATTTTTAAATTCGTCATTTTCAATATATCTTGCTAAATTAGCTGGCGCAATAGATAAATTGCTAGATATTTCGTCAAATGAAGAAACTTCGTTATTACTTAAATAGTTTCTAAGTTTTATAATTTCAAAATTATCTTTTGGTGCACATTTTACGCATATATCGTTATCAGACATAAAAAAGCATCCACATCTTTTACATTTTTTAAATTCCATTAAAATTTACCCCCTAAATTCTCATTATTCTTGTTATTTTATCATAATATACTAAAAAATAAAACAAAAATGCAAAAAAAGTTTCAAAAGTTTATTAAAATATGGTATAGTATATATCGAGATATAAAAAAGGAGGAATTATGGAAGAAAATAAGAAAAAAGGTTTTACAATAGCAGGAATAAGTATTTGGAGATTACTTGCTTATTTTATAATATATAGTGCAGTTGGTTGGCTTTTGGAAACTTGTTTTGGACTGCTTACAAAGGGTGTTATAGAAAGTAGAAAAAGCTTCTTATATGGACCATTTTGTGGTATATATGGGGTTGGAGCGGTAATAATGATATTAGGACTGCAAAGATTTAACAAAAATAATTACAGCTTATTTTTCGGTGGATTTTTAATAGGTTCAGTAGTTGAATATGTAATAAGCTGGATAGGCGAAATGATTTTCCACGTTGTTTGGTGGGATTATTCAGATATGGCTTTTAATATAAATGGAAGAATATGCATAATTTTCTCATTTTTCTGGGGTATTTTGGCAATTTATTTAATGAGTCATTTTAATCCTAAAATAGATAAATTGTTAGACAAAATATCACCAAAAGCTCTGAAAATATTTGGTGTTGTAGGTGTTACATTATTGCTAATTGATTGTTTAATAACTGGATTTGCATTAAAAATGTTCTATACAAGACTTATAGATAATTACAATGTTCAAATACCAAATGCACAAAAATATGCAAATGAATGTAGAGAATTATATGAAATCCCAGATGTTAAGGCATTTGTTGATAAATATTGGGGAGACGAAAAAATGCTAAAAACTTTCCCAAATTTAAAAATAAATGACAGTAATGGAAACATAATATTGATAAGAGATATATTATCTGATTTGGATCCATATTATTTAAGGGTATTTACACCAAGAAAAAGTATATAAAAAGGAAAGGAATAAAAATGAAAGAATTTAAAATAAAGGTAAATGGAATGGTTTGCGAAGGATGCGAATCAAGAGTAAAGAATGCTTTATCTACAATTGATGGAGTAGAAAGCGTAAATGCTGATCATAATACAGGAATAGTTACAGTTATGGTCAATGAAGACCTAGATGTAAGCGTATTCAAAGAAAAAATAGAAGATATTGGATTTGAGGTTGAAAAAGAAGGTTAATATATGAAGAAAATAATTTTATCAATTGATGGAATGACTTGTAGTGCTTGTTCAAATGGATTAGAGAAATATTTAAATAAGCAAAATGGTGTTTTTGATGCTTCTGTAAATTTGGTTATGTCAAATGCTACAATAAATTATAATGAAAACATATTAAATCAAGAAAAACTAGAAAATTACGTAAAACAGGCTGGATTTAAAAGTTTAGGAATTTTCAAGGAATTAAAAATAGAAAAACAAACCAAAACAGAAAAAGTAAAATTTATTATTTTTACCGTTTTAGCAATTATACTAATGTATATTTCAATGGGACATATGGTTAATTTGCCTACAATAAATATAATAGATCCACATCATAATCCTGTAAATTATGCAGGAATATTACTTGTTTTAACAATTGCTTTTTTAGTTTATGGATATGATATTTTAAGAAATGGATATAAAAATTTAATTCATAAAATTCCTAATATGGATACACTTGTTTCAATTGGGGTTATAAGCAGTTTTTTATATAGTTTATATGGAATGTATATGATATTAAAAGGCTATACTCACTATACAATGAATTTATATTTTGAATCCACTGCAATTGTTATTTATTTTGTAAAATTTGGTAGATATATTGATGGAATAAGCAAAGATAAAACAAAAGATGCTATAAAAAAATTGGTAGAAATAACACCAAATCAAGCTACAATAGAAGTAAACGGAATACAAAAACAAGTAACATTGGATGAAATAAAAAAAGGATATATAGTAATTGCCAAACCAGGAGATAAAATTGCAGTAGATGGAGAGATAATAGAAGGAAAAACTCACTTAGACGAAGCTTTCATAACAGGAGAAAGCAAACCAGTAAATAAAGGCATTGGCGAAAAGGTTATTGCAGGAAGCTTAAATTATGATGGATTTATTAAGTATAAAGCAGAAAAAATAGGAAAAGAATCAACTGTTTCTGAAATAGTAAAATTAGTTATAGAAGCAAGTAACACAAAAGCACCAATAGCTAAAATTGCAGATAAAATTTCTGGATATTTTGTACCACTTGTAATTATAATTGCAATAATAACTTTTGTAATTTATTTGTTATTGGGATTTGGCTATGCGGTAGCTATAAACACATTTGTTACTATTTTAGTAGTAGCTTGTCCTTGTGCACTAGGCCTTGCAACACCACTCGCAATAGTCGTAAGTGAGGGAAAATGTGCTAGTAATGGAATTTTAGTAAAGAAAAGTGAAGTATTAGAAAATGCTTCAAAAATCAATACAATTGTTTTTGATAAGACTGGAACTTTAACTTATGGTAAGTTAAAAATTTCAAAAATATTTAATTATAGTGATTTAGAAGAAAATAAGTTAATTCAACTAATTGGAAGTATAGAAGAAAAAACAACACATCCAATAGGAAAAGCTTTTTCAGACTATATGCAAGAAAATAAAATATCAGCTTTAAATGTAGAAAATATTCAAAATATTGCTGGATTTGGAGTAATCGGACAAATAGAACAAGAAAAAATTATACTAGGAAATAGAAAAATACTAGAAAAATTCAATATAGAAAATAGCCATATAGAAGATGAAATAGAACTTGCAAAAAGCGGGAATAGTGTTGTATATGTTGTAAAAGAACAAAAAATAATTGCATTAATTGGTGTGAATGATATTATAAGAGAAAATGCAATAGAAGTTATAGAAAATCTAAATAAACACAATATACAAACAATAATGCTAACAGGAGATAATGCAGAAACAGCGAAAAAAATAGGATGTGCTTTGGGTATAACCAAAGTTATATCAAATGTTCTACCAGCTGGAAAAGCTGAAACAATAAAAGAGTTAAAAGCACAAGGCAATAAAGTGATGATGTGTGGAGATGGAATAAATGATAGCCCAGCAATTACAAATAGTGATATAGGTGTAAGTGTAAAAAGCGGAACTGACATTGCAATGGACTCAGCAGATGTAATATTAACAAGAAATGACTTGAATTCTATATTAAAACTAATAACAATTAGCGAAAAAACAATAAAAAACATAAAACAAAATCTATTCTGGGCATTCTTCTACAATATTTTAATGATACCAATTGCAATTGGTGTTCTAAAACCTATCGGAATATCCATAAACCCAATGATAGCAAGTTTAGCCATGGTATTTAGCAGTTTAACAGTAATTTTAAATGCTTTAAGGCTTAAAAGGTAAAAAACAGGGTGAGACAAGGCATCAAAGGATATCTTGCCTTTTTATATAATTAGAATTATAATAAGAGAAGAAAAAAGGAGGAGAGGCTTATGAATAAGAAAATTGTTATTGGAATAGCAGTTGCTTTAATTATAGTTGTAATTGTGGGGATTGTTTATGGTATTTCGAAGCTTGGAAACAAGCAAGTTGAAATATTAAAAAATAATGAAGAAGATGCAGAAAATATTAGTAATTTGGATGAGTTTTATAATTTGAATTTAACCAAAGATAAGGATATACGAAACTTGCCAGAAGGCTATACTTCTTTTGATGCTCAAAAAGATAATTGCTTTGTGATAGGTGCAATGGTTCATAATGATAATTTATATACAGAATTTATGAATGATTATAAAAACAAAAAGACGGCTTTTATTAGAGTGGCACAAAATACTATTGAAGGAGACTTAGTTCTTTATGATATTTTATACTATGACAAAACAGACAAATTATATCTAGTGCATGATAGCACAAGAGATGAGTATACATCAGAGCCAATAATATATTTAGAAGAATATAAAAATATATCAACATATGAGACTAATAATCACCTATACTGGGTACTATATAATGAGCCGATTACAGAAGAAAATTTTTCAACAGATAATGTATTTGTAATAACAACTATAAATTAACAGAAAAACCGAATATAATAATGCATACGCTAAATTCACAATAACAAGACCTCCTTCATAATATATACAAATTATGAAGGAGGCTTATTTTATGAATAATTATGAAATTATGATGAACGGAAATGTGCATATTGGCGAATTTGCACCAGATTTTGAGGCTGTAACTACAATGGGAGATATAAAACTTTCAGATTACAAAGGAAAATGGGTTGTGCTATTTTCGCATCCAGGTGATTTTACCCCCGTATGAGCATACAATTTGGGGAAATATCAGAAATGCTTGATATTGCTTAACATTTCTTTAATCGATAACTTGCTCTAAAATGAATAAAAATTGCCACAAAATCGATCGTGAGGCGACTGATTAGGAAGATTTAAATAATTTGGAAGAAGAAAATTCAAAGTACATTATATTACCAGAATATATAACAAAAGATAGAAATTTAACAGATAAAGAAAAGAGCATTTATTCAATGATTCTATCATTAAGTAAAAA
Source organism: uncultured Clostridium sp. (assembly GCA_900555835.1). Lineage (GTDB taxonomy): Bacteria > Bacillota > Clostridia > TANB77 > CAG-508 > UMGS1864. Next base: position 30,982 of record USMK01000014.1, on the reverse strand, counting down.
TCAAGAATGTATAATGTCAAATTCATACATAAGCTCTATGCTAAATATATCAAAAGTACATAGCTCAAGACTAATTAGCTCTTTAAGAGATAAAGGCTATATTAATGTTAAAATAGTATATAAAGAAAATTCAAAAGAAATACTAAAAAGAATTCTTACACCTATTAACAAATGTGTTAATACCTATAAACAAATTAGGACAAGACCGATTAACACAGATGTTAAAGATATATTAAAGAATAATAATATAAATTATAATAATTGGAAATACAAAAGTGACAGAGATTATAGCAATTTTGATTTTAGTAAATTTTATGCTAATAATTTTTGAAAAGGACTTGAAAAGAAGCCGAATGAGAGTTAACATCACACAACAAAGGTGGTGAGAATTATGAACTTAGAGGAACTTTTGAATAATAAAAAACTTGATGTATTACAAATACTATTTAATGCAATAGCAGAAGATTTAGCAATCATAACTAAAGATGATAAAAGTAATTTAGAAATTGTAGATAGTCAACTAAATTATCAATATCAAAAATTAAAAGAAGAGTTTCAAAAGAGTCGATTTGAACATAAAGATAAGATAGCTAAATACTTTATAGCATATATGGATATGTATGATGAAATTATTGCATATTATAATCAAAAGTATTTTAAAGAGCGGAGTAAAAACTGGAATAAAATTAATGGCAGAAGCAATAAAATAAAGCTAAAAGTAAGTGTAAACTAAAAAACACTTACTTTTTCTATGAAAAAATATGTATATCTAATTGTTATACATAAAATAAAACACATATATGATAAAAACTTCGTTTTTAGGCTGGTAAGTGGGATTAGTATAACTCCCTGTTCCTGCAAAATTATCCAATGGATAATTTTGACAGGATAAATGAGTTTGTGGTATTATATGAAATAGAAAAATAGTAATTTATATTTATAAATTTGAAAGAGAGGTAAAAATATGAGTGGTAAGCAAAAAAATTTTATTATAATAGGAATGATAGTAATTATTTTGTTAAGTTTTACAATTGGTTTATTCATAGGGAAAATGTATGTTGTGAATGATGATTTAGCAATTAGTAAAGTATGTGGTCAAACATTTTATGCTAATATAGATAGCATAAAACAATATAATGATGGTAGTTTTCATCTTAATGTAAAGGGTTTAGAAATAAATGATATAAATTATAGGGGAAATTTTACATTTAAAGTAGATGACAGTATTGATATGACATGGAGAGGAGAGAAAATTAATATTTCAGACTTAAAAGAAGGAGATAATATATCAATTACATTTACTGATGAAATAATTAATGACATTAGTCCAACACCCTTGGAAGAAGTTGTAAAGGTTCAACTTTTAAGAGATGATGTAGAAAAACAAGAAAATGAAATTAACAATAAAGTTACTACAATAGATATTCAAGAAACAGGTTTAAGTTCCGTAACACCACCAAAAAAATATACTTTAAACCAAGAAGAAATATATACAATTTTTAGTATTATAGATAATTTGACTTTTTCCAAAGAAACCTGTGATGGAATTCCAACCTATTTCATTAAGTATAATAGTGAAGAAAAAGAAGGCTTTATAACTTATGGAATTGAAATATTTGAGAATGAATACCATATTACATCAGAAGAAAAAGGTGAAGCTATATTATCTAATGAACAACAAAAACAATTAGATGAAATAATAAACAAAATGCATAATTAGACAAACAAATTACAATAAGTTGGGTAGATAACCAGTTGAAATTATCTACCTTTTATTATATAATCGTAACAAGAATTAGTAATTTGAAAGGGGGATGTATTTTATGAAGAAGAAAGTTATATTAACAATAGCATTTGTTATTAGTTTATTACCAATGTTATTAAATCAATATGGTGGATTAAAAGGAGTACAAGAAATTACTGGTCTAATTAATTTGCTTAATCCAATAGGAATTATATCAGTATTATTATTTATTATAGGTGTATGGTTACCATTTAAGAATAACAAAATCAATAAAGTTTCTGGTGGATTAGGAGTAATAGGAATTGTGATTTCCGAAATATATAAGTTCTTTACTTGGCACATAATGAATATAACAGGCGAGATGAGTATTCATAATAGTTTCGAATTTGCTTTTCCAGAATTTTATATTGGGTTGGTTGTATCTTTAATTATGATAATTATTTATTTCTTTATTGATAGGATAGTAAAAGAATAATAAATTATGGAGGTAATATATGATAGGTATTTTTGGACTATTAGTAATAGCAATGATTTTAGTTGTAAAGTTTTGTAAAAAAACATTAAAAATAGTATTGTCTATTATAATTATTTTAGCAACAATATATAGTGTTATAATTTTTATTGATATAAACAGAGTAGAAAGTTTTAGAGAGCCTATTTTTGCAATAGTCAAGCAAGAGAATGATTTGACTATGAAAACAATAATGTATCAAGGTTTAGGTTATGAAATTAAACTTGTTAAAGATGTAACAAATAATAAAATAATACAAATGGAAATGTATATGTTTAATAAATGTATTGCAGGAGCTATTGAATAAGCAGTTATACAAATTACAATAAGTAGGGTAGATAACCAGTTGAAATTATCTCCCTTTTATTATATAATCGTAACAAGAATTAGTAAGTTATCGCTTACTTTAATATGTATTTATTAGTAGTAATAGGAGAACAAAGTATATGTTACCAACAATAAAATCAGACAGTATTTATCCATTACCCAATGATGTAGCAATATTTAATATTAACATAGTAGATATAATATTTTTAATAGGAATTATATGCCTAATAATAAAAAGAAAATCTATTTTTAATGCAAATAATGATGTATTGGATAAATACAATAGTAATAAAATAAAGGGACTATTGGCATTATTGATAATAATACACCACTTGTCTATTTATATAAAAGACACAATTCTACTTAAAGTATTTACAATAGTAGGAGTTATTGCAGTTTCAGCATTTTTCTTCTATTCAGGATATGGACTAATGACAAGCTATCTAAAAAAAGAAAATTATCTAAAAGACTTTTTGAATAAAAGAATAATGAAAATAGTTATACCATATATAATAGCAATAATATTTACTATTTTAGCATATCTATTAACTGGACAATTAACACCTAGAAAAATTTTTAATTCTTTAGTTGAAGGAGGATTTTCGTGGTATGTGTTAGCAATTATTATTTTATATGTAGTTTTTTATTTATCAGCTAAGTTTCTAAAAAAGAAAAAAAAGATAAATATTGCAGTATTTGGTGGAACTATTTTATATTGCATAGTTGTTAATAATATTTTAGGCTTTAATAATTGGTGGGTTAATTCTTGTTTTGCATTTTTTATAGGTATATATTGGGCAAGTTATAAAGAAAAATATGCAATAACATTAAAAGACAAAAATAAAATAATTAGATATGCAATTATGCTTTCAATTATATTATTTGCAATAATAGGGATTCAATTCCTCACAAGTGGATATGCCATTATGGATATAATAAACGATACAGATCTAGCAGACGATATAATGAGAGAGCCTATTCCTGTTATAAATATGAATATTATTTGTATATCATTACTTTTTGTATTGTTTACTATATTAGAAAAAGTGAGATTTAATGATAAGGTATTTACTTTTTTGGGGAATATATCTTTTGAAATTTATTTATATCATGGATTAGTTATGTATTTATTGAGAAATCCTCGCTTTTATTGTAGAGTTGATTATTTATATGCTATTCTAGTAATTGGATTAAGCATAATATTAGCTAAACTTATGAATATAGCAAACAATAAAATATATAATTTCTATTTGAATAAAGTTGAGAAAGAGTCATGTTAAGGATAGCGAGAAATTACATGTATGGAGGATTAAATAAATGAACGAATATATAAATTTGACATTAGAAAACATTGACGAGGAGCATATATGTTGTGCAATAGGAGATAAAAAACATCAAGCAGGTGTTGATAGTAAAAAGGAATGGATAAAGAGTAAATTAAAAGATGGTCATATTTTTAGAAAATTAAATGCAAGAGGAAAAATATTTATTGAATATGAGCCAATAGAAACAGCTTGGATTCCTATTAGTGGTAAAAATTATGAATATATTTATTGCTTATGGGTAGCAGGAAGTTTTAAAGGAAAAGGAATTGGAAAAGAATTAATAGAATATGCAATAAACGATTCAAAAGAAAAAGGCAAAAGTGGTATATGTACTCTAGTTTCTAAAAAGAAGAAACCTTTTATTGGAGAGAAGAAATTTTTTGAACATTATGGATTTAAAGTTATAGATACTATTGGAGATTATGAACTATTAGCATTACAATTTGATGATAGCGAAACTCCTAGATTCAATGATAATGCAAGAACTATGAAAATAGATAATCAAGATTTCACTATTTATTATAACAACGAATGTCCTTATGTAGAATATGAAGTAAATGAATTAACTGAATATGCAAAAGAAAATAATATAAAAATCAATTTTATAAAAGTAGATTCATTAGAAAAAGCAAAGAATGCACCTTGTATTTTCAATAACTGGGCTAATTTCTATAAAGGAGAATTTATATCTAATACTATATTAAATGCTAATTCATTTGAAAAGTTAATTAAATAACAAATTTTTTGAGCAGGTAATAAGTTGATAATTATCTGCTTTTGTGATAAAACGAACAAAAAAGTAGGAGGAAAATTAAATATGAATAAGAAAAAAATCATAGGAGTTTGTGTTGTTATATTTGTAATTGTTTTTGTAGCTATATGTATTGCAATAGTTCAATTTTCAAAGAAGGATTTGGAAGAAGCAAAAAAAGGGTTAGAGGAAACTCAAAGAAAATACGGTTGGGTTGAAAAAGAAAATATTGATGTACTAGTAGCTAAATTTAATACACAAGTAATGGATAATGATAGTTCCTCATTAAATCCAGCATCAACGGATTATCTAACTGAAAGTAACAATGAATATTGGTATGGTTTGATTGAGGGAGTTTATTTAGTAGTTGTTCCAGAAAAATATACTGGAGATAAAACAAAAGAAACTGTAAACTATACGTTTTTATATGTAGATAAAACTAGCAAATACGAATCAGATGCTATTTCATACATTAAACATTTAATTAAAGCAAATAATAGTGAAATAACGGATTCAGAAATTGATAAATTATTAGAAGATGCAAAGAAAAAAACTAACTCTGGTAAAACAGCAAATAATGGAAAGGGTATTTCAATTGGCTATATAGAAAATGATGAAGCATATCAATATCAAGTTTTAAGGTTATATAAGTAAATTGTATTTTCATAAAAATAATAAATAGTAATTCGTAAAGGAGCGTCAAAAATATGGAAGAATACAATAATGAAAAGTATATGGTGCTTGAAAATGTAGAAAATTTATTTAAAAGAATCAATCGTTTTGGAAATGAATATAATTATTGCTTTGGCACCTTCAAACCTAAATCAGCATTACCGATAGCTCTTGGAGCAGTTGGAGGACTAATTGAGGTGGCTAAACAAAAAAATAGTATAAGTGGATATTTTGTTAATAAGAATGAAAATGAAATTTGTCAATCCCCATTATACTTGATGACCATAGAGTTATGCAAATTGATATTAATGGATATATTGATATAAAGCCAGAAGAGATTAAGAAAATAAAAATTAAAAATGAAGATTTTATATATAAAAGAATTACCATTATTCTAAATGATGGCACAAAATATGTAATGAACTCTGCTAAAAAGGTTAAAGGTGCAAATTATCATCAAGAAAACTTGAATAAATTTATTGAAATTTATAAATAGTAATTTTTGTTATGATTGGAGGAAAAAATTTATGACAGAAAAAGCAAAAATGTTAAATGGAGAATTGTATGATTCAAGTGATAAACAATTAGTAGATGAATTAATAAAAGCTAAAAAACTTTGTAATCAATATAATAATTTATGTATTGAAGATATAGAAAAAGGGAATTAAATTATAAAGAAACTTTTTTCAAAAACTGGAAATGAATTTATGATAATGCCAAATTTTTATTGTGATTATGGATTTAATATAGAAATTGGAGAAAAGTTTTATTCAAATCATAATTTAGTAATATTAGATGCCAATAAAGTAACTTTTGGAAATAATGTTCAAATTGGACCAATTTGTGGATTTTACACATCAGGACATCCAATAGATAAAGAAACAAGAAGAAAAGCAGAGTTTGCAAAGCCGATAGTAGTAGGAAATGATGTATGGATTGGTGGAAATGTATGCGTTATGCCTGGTGTTACAATAGGAGATAATACTATAATTGGAGCAGGAAGTGTAGTTACAAAAGATATTCCATCAAATGTAGTAGCAGTAGGAAATCCTTGTAAGATTATAAAAGATATTTAGCGATAAAATTACAGATATGAATAGAAAAAAACTAGTAATTTGAAAGTGAGGTAATCTTATGGAAAAAAGAAAAATAATTATTATTTTTATAGTTTTAATTTTAATTGTTATAGTAGGATTATGGGGGAATGGTATAATTCCAAAACGAATTGCACGAATATCTGCATCTAATTATTTAGAAAAAAACTTTCCTAAAATGCAACTAGAATATGTAGATATAGAATGGAGTTCTAGTTTTGGTGGTTATTCAATAAAGTTTAAGGATGCGAATAATAAAACTTACTCTTTTATAATGAACAACAAGTATTTTCCAATAAGTTTAGGACAAGGCTTGTTTGCATTTGAAGAAGAATATAGACAAAAATATGAATGGCAAGATACAAACATAGAAAATAATGAAGAAAGTTATTTTTATGGAAAAGTAATTGAATCTAATGCAAAATATATTATAGTAGAGCCAAACGAGAATGAAGAAGAAAGAAAATCAGCAGATAAAATTTCTGTAGGTTTAGGAGAAAATAATGATGCACTTTATACCATTGGAACTAATGTGAAAATAACTTATGATGGTACTATACTGGAAAGTTATCCAGCACAAGTTAAAGCAACAAAAATTGAAATAAAATCTGCTGAAAACTTTGAAATACTTTTCAAAGATAGACAACCAATAGACAGCTATAATAAAATTTATGTTGTATTAGATAAATCAGAAACGGACAAATATAATTATACTATATATGCATATGATGGAAGTGTAAATATCAAAATTGATGGTAAAGAATATTCTTTAAAAGATGCATTATTAGAAAGTAAAATAACAATGGAAGAAATAATACAAAAAGCAAATAAAGATTTAGATAATAACAAGATAACAGGAGATATGTATAAAGATGGTGGAAGTATGGAATATCACTATGAGAATTATACAATAATAAAATGTCATACAATAGAAGGAAATAGAGATGTGTATATTGGGACAAAAGAAATGACATTAAATGATGTTAGATAAAATATAGATATAACTTACAATTAGAAAGTTATCGTTGAGAAAGAAGTGTTGATATATGAAGAAAAAAATAAGTTTAATGGCAAGTATGGTATTATATTTGATTGCTATAATTATTTTAATATATTATTTTAGTTTAGAGTTTAATGAATTATTACGTTTAAGTCCAACTGGAAGAATAGTATTATTACTATTAAGTTGTCTTATTATGTATTTTGGTGGATTAGCTTTAACTAAATATATAGATGAAAAATATAAGAATAAAGTTTTAAAAATAAATATAGGTATATGGTTTATTTTATATATTATATTGTTATCAACACTTACTTTATTTGATGATTATTTTTTTAGAGGAGATTTTAATATATTAAATTGGAATAGTGAGTTGTTTAAAAACTATATGTCTAACTCATTTAATTTAATTCCATTTAAAACAATTTTTGGTTACATTACAAAATTTATTAGTGGAGATATTGCACCATATATATTTATATATAATATTCTAGGAAATGCAGTTGCTTTAATGCCTTTTGCCTTTTTCTTACCAATATTATTTGAAAAACAAAAGAAATTAAAAAACTTTTTACTAACAATGATTTGTATAGTTGTGGGTATTGAACTATTGCAATTTATTACAATATCTGGTTGCTGTGATATTGATGATGTGATTCTAAATGTATTAGGTTCATTAATTATGTTTGTAATATTGCGAATATCATCTATAAACAAATTTTTAAGAAACATAGTCCTTTTAGAAAAAAATAAAATTGATTATAAAGATTTAATAAAAAAGATTATTATTATTTTAATACCAATTATCTGTATTATTGGAGTTGTTTTTATAAGTGAAAATAAGTATATAGATAAAAATAGTCAAACTTTTACACACTTAAAGATAATAGATAAAACAAAAGAAGAAAATATTACATGTAATACTGCATTAGAACAATTTTATGAAGATAAAGAATATATATATTATTTTCCTTGCGAAAAAAGTAAATATGTAATAGTTATATATTCTAATGGTTATCAAGAAACTGTAAAATCATCTTTAGAATATGGAGATATAACTATTGAAGATTTAGAAAAAAATAACATAGAATTTATCAAACAGAAGAAAGATATGAGTAATTGACAAATTACAAGTTATATAATAGTTCTATAATTTTATAGGGGCGTCAAAATGTCGCCTCTATATTTTTTGAGTATCCTGCTAAAAGCCACGCTTTTAGGCGTAAATGGGAGTTTTGGGTGACTCCCTGTTCCTGCAAACTTTAAAAAAGTTTGAAAAAAACGAAAAAATTTTAAAAATTTGCAACATTTGATAAAATTTTTGGCTTCATATATATAGAAATGTGAGGTGATGCAATTTGATAAACATGAAAAAGTTTTACTCTATTTCTATATTGTAATTTAAAATAAAAAGAGATAACAATTCTCTTTTTAGCATAACATTTATTAATAATGTTATGAAGGAGTTAGGTTGTGTAGATTTAACTTCGGGAAGGTAAAATAAATTATGAAACTTACAAATACAGAAATACAAGGCACGAAGTATGTTCAAATTTATTTGACAGAAGAAGAACTCCAGAAAAAAGAAACAAAAGATTTAGTTAAAAAGTATAAACAAGAAAAATATAGCGTGGCTACTTTCGTAAGTGGAAAAGAGAATTATCCCGAGATCCTTGAAAAAATAATTACGAAACAAGCGGAATTAAATAGAAATGTATGCTAACATGAAAACAAGCAATATCAGGCGAGATTTGGAGGATAAAATGACAGTTGTACGGATATTGTAGATTGTCTAGAGATGAAGATAAAGAAAACTATGCAAGTATTGAAGAACAAAAAAGAATTATTCAAGATTATGCAACTTCTCGTAATTGGACTATCTCAGACTTCTACATAGATGACAATGTTTCGGGATATACCTTTAATAGACCTGCATTTTCAAAAATGATTGAAAAAGTAAAAGGAGGAAAAATTGATGTAGTCATAGCAAAGGATTTATCAAGAATTGGAAGACATAACGGACGAGTATTAGTTTTAATAGATGAGTTTAAGAATATCCAAAAAAATTTAATATTAGTTTCTGAAATGGGTGGAACTTATGATGTTTTAAATGATAGAGATGATACTATTGGAATAACAACATGGTTTAATGAAAGATATGTTAAGGATTGTTCAAGAAAAACTAGAGACCATATGTATTCTAAACAAAAAACAGGAAGATTAATTATGGGAAATTATTATGGATATATAAAAGATCCAGAAGATATAACAAAGCTATATGTTGATGAAGAAGTACGACCTGTTATAGAATTAATATATAAGTTATATACCGAAGAAGGAATTGGAAGAAAGAAAATTTGCGATATTTTAAATAGTAAATATAATTATCTAACTCCATCGGCTTACTATCAAATGAAACATCTAGAAAGAGGCAGAATATATAAACATCCTGTTCAAAAATTATGGTCCACATATATGATAAGAAATATTTTAGAGAATGATGTATATTGTGGCACACTTAGAACTCATAAGAAAAAGACTGTATCCATAAGAGGCAAAGCAATAAAACTTCCAGAGGAAGAACATTTTGTATTTGAAAATCATCATGAAGCAATTATATCTAAAGAAACATTTAATTTAGCTCAAGAAATAAGAAAAAGAAAGGTAAATACAAAAAGCACATCGAGTACGAGAAAAAGAAATTATTACTTTTCAGGATTTTGCAGGTGTGGTGATTGTGGTTTTGGAGTAAGTGGCATAACTATAACTAGAAAACAATCTCAGAAAGGTTATGAATGTTCACAATATAGAACTTATGGTAAAGCTAGATGTAAATGCCATGAAATTAAAGAATCAGATATAATTATACATTTCAAAGAATTTTTAAAATTCACTAAAAATAAATACATAGATGAAATAAATAAAATACAGCTTCAAACAAAAACTAATGCTAAAACAAATAATAAAGAAAAAATAAAATTTGAAATTGAAAACCTAAATGCTGAATACAAAGTTTTGATTAGTCAAAAAATTAAAGATTTAACTAACACTACAAATGAGTATCAACGAGAAATGATTGAAAATACATATAAAGAATTGGAAAAAGACAAAACTAATCGTATAGAACAATTACAAAAATTATTAGAGCAACAGCAAGAAGATTTAGACACAGAAAAAATAAAAAAATTAAAAACGGCAATAGAATATTTTGATGATATTATAAAATCTAATGAACCCAATAGATATATTTTAGAGTGTTTAATTGATAAAATATGGATTTATCACGATAAAAGTGTGAAATTCGAGCTAAAACCTGAAATTAGCCGATTAATATAATTATCCCCAAATTGAAGGCTTTTACCCCCGTATGCACAACAGAAATGATAGCATTTAGTAAAATGAATACATATTTTGAAAGACTAAATACTTATTTGATAGGTTTAAGTGTAGATAGTAATTCATCACATTTGGCGTGGGTTTATGATATTTTTTGTAAAACAGGTATAAGAGTTCCATTTCCAATAATCGCTGATAGAAATGGGCAAATTGCTAGAAAATACGGAATGATTTCAAATGATGTAAGCACAACAGAAACCGTTAGAAATGTATTTATTATAGATGATGAAGGAGTAATAAGAGTAATTTTAGTATATCCAATGAACATAGGAAGATACATTCCAGAAATAATAAGAACAATAGAAGCTTTGCAAACAGCAAAAGAAAATAATGCTTCAACTCCCGCAAATTGGATACCATGTGAGCCAATCATAATGCCACCACCAAGAACATTTGAGGAATTAGTAGCAAGAAATGAACAAATACAAAAAGAAAGAAATGGTATGAATTGGTATTTGAGTTTTAAAAATCCACAAAAATGTATAAATGCAGAAACTGAATGTAAGAAAATGGAATAAAAAAATGTTTTAAAATACAATAATTGAGGACACAAGAAACATGATTTTGTACAATATTATAAAGATATCTTTACAAAAGTAAAAATTAAGTATATATTAAATAGAAAAAGATAGGAGCAATAAAAATGAAAACAATGTATAAGGTCTTATTAACGATTTTAATAATAATTGCAGTTGCCATATTAGGGTTTATAATCTATATAAAAATAAACCCTAGTGTAGCAGTAATATGCTATCATAATGTTGCTACTGCTGAGGAGAAAGCAAATTATCCAGATGAAGCAGATTGGATAATAACAGTAGATAATTTTGAGGAGCAACTAAAATATTTACAAAAACATAATTACAAAACACTTACAACAGACGAATTTTATAAATGGAAAAATGGAGAAATAAAGTTACCATACAAAAGTGTTTTAATAACCTTTGATGATGGATTTTTATCAAATGCACATTATGCTTTTCCATTGCTTAAAAAATATAATATGAATGCAACTGTATTTGTGGCAGGAGAATTTATAGAGAACTCAGTAGAAACAGAATGGACAGGAAATGTAAAAACATATATGTCATTAGAAATGTTAGAACAAGTAAAACAAGAATTTCCTAATATAGAAATTTGTTCTCATTCATACAAATTGCACAATGAAGGAGCAATAAAGCAAGATATAGAAACACTAAAACAAGATGCAACTAATTTTAGAGAAAAAATAACAGATACAGATGTGTATTGCTATCCATTTGGTCAATATAATGAAAATATGATAAATGCGTTAAAGACAACAAATTACAAAATGGCTTTTATATATGGCCCTACAAATAAGGAATATAGAAAAGCGACGTTAAAAGACGATATTTACCAAATACCAAGACTTAATGCATCACATGGAATGGAAGTATGGAAATTTGCATTACGTTTACTAATGCCATTTTAGGAGGAAAAAATGAATATAGAAAAAATATTTTTTGAAACAGAGGACAAAGCAGAGCTTGTTGGACTTTTGCATAAAGGAGAAGAAACTAAAAAAGTTGTAATATCTATTCATGGAATGACAAGTGATTGCTTAAAAAGAAGAGATGATATAATTGCTAAAAATATGACTAAAAACAATATAGACTTTTTCAGTTTTAACAATAGAGGAAATAATGTAATATCATATCTTACAAAAGAAATAGGCGGAATATATGCAAAACAAAAGGCTGGTACAGCATATGAAGATGTACAAGATTCATATTATGATATAAAATCTGCAATTAGCAAAATGCTAAAACTAGGATATGAAGAAATCTATCTACAAGGACATAGTCTAGGTTGTACAAAAGTTGTATACACATATAATAAATTAAAACAAAAAAATGAGAAAAAGTACTTAGAAGCAATAAAAGGAATAATGCTATTATCTTTGATAGATATTCCAAAAGCTCAAAAAGTAAATTTAGGAGATAAATATGAATGGATGCTTAATTATGCAATAGAGAAAGAAAAAGAGGGAAAACAAGAAGAATTAATGCCAAACGAAAGTTTTATACATCCACTTAGTGTAAGAACATATTTAAGATATTTTAGAGATAACGAAAAAATTGATTTTGCAAGATATTCAGATGCAGATTATACTTATACAGAACTAAACAACATAGATACACCTTTATTTATGAGATGGGGAACTGTGTTTGAAATGATAGAACAACCTGCAAGTGAACTTGCAGAATTAGTAAATTCAAAAATATTAAATCAAAAGAAAGATATCTCATATATAACAGGGGCAAATCATGGATATACAGATAAAGAACAAGAGGTTGCAGAGCAAATGCTTAAATTTATAACAAATGCTTAAAATTAAAAAGCCTCACACAAAAAGCCAATCTAGCATATTATACTTTTAGGAGGAAGTAATATGCTAGATTTTATTTTATTTGGAATTTTATGGACTCTTGCTATATATGGCTTTATAGAAATTGTTAAAACTATATATTTTAATGTAATACATACAAATTTGCAAACAAAAGGAATATATCTAATTATTGCTGTTAAAAATCAAGAAGAGAAAATTGAGGGAATTTTAAGGAGCATATTATTTAGGTTCATATATGGCAAAGAGGAAAATATAAATAATATAATAGTAACTGATTTAGGTTCAACAGATAAAACACCTGAAATATTAGAAAAATTGGAAAAAGATTATGATGTAATGGAAAAGTTAAGTTGGAAGGAATGTAAAGAAGTAATTGAAAAAATAAACGAAAAATGATAAACTATGAATAAATGTAATTCGAAAAGAGGATATATATGGAACTAAAAGGGCAAGTTGGAGAGTTTATTTATCAAAATGAAGTAAATGGATATAGTATTTGCGAATTTTATATAGATAGTGAAGAACTAATTACAGCAGTAGGATATTTACCTTTTATAAATACAGGAGATACCTTAAAAATAGTAGGAAATTATGTTATACATAAAGAATACGGAGAACAGTTCAAAATAGAAACATTTGAAAAATGTATGCCAGAAACATTAGAAGGATTAGAAAAGTATCTAGCCGGAGGTGTAATAAAAGGAATAGGACCAGTTACCGCTAAAAAAATAGTAGAAACATTTGAAAAGGAAACCTTAGAAGTATTAAGAAGTAGTCCTCATAGATTATGTCAGATTAAAGGTATAACTTATGAGAGAGCAGAGGATATTGTAAATGAGTTTAACGAAAAATGGGGACTATGGCAAATTGTAGGATTTTTAGAGAAATTTGGAATAAATACAGCAAACTGTAAAAAGGTATATACTGCACTTGGTGCAAATGCAATTGAAACAATAAAACAAAATCCATATGTTTTAGTAGATATAACTTATGGAGTGGATTTTAAGAAAATAGATAAAATGGCAATGGATATTGGCATAGATGTAAATAGTTTAAGCAGATTAGAAAGTGCTATAAAATATGCGTTAAATCTTAGTGCTAATAATGGACATACTTGTACATTAAAAGATAATTTGATGGTTTTCGTATCAGAATTACTTAGAGTTGAAAAAGAGAATATAGAAGAGGCTATTATTAATTTAAAAGCTAAGAAGGATATTGTAGAAGAAACAAGAGACGAAAGAGTGTGGGTATATTTATGTCCAACATATAATGCAGAGGAAAATGTTGCAGAGAAGTTGTTGAAGTTGAAAAAGGCTAAGAATATCAAAAAAGTAAAAAACATAAAAACAGAAATATTAAAACAGGAAAAAGCACTTGATATAATTCTTTCAGAAGAACAGAAAGAAGCAATAGAATTAGTAAACCAAAACAATGTTTGTGTTATAACTGGTGGACCGGGAACTGGTAAAACGACTATTATAAAAAGCATTATAGAGATATACAAAATTCAAGGAAAGAAAACAGTTTTATGCGCACCAACTGGTAGAGCCGCTAAGAGAATGCAAGAAACAACAGGTGAGGAAGCTAAGACAATTCATAGATTATTAGAAATAGGAAAAGTTGAAGAAGATAGAAATGCCGTAGAATATGATGTAGCTCCAATTGATGCAGATATAATTATAATAGACGAGATGTCTATGGTAGATTTGTATATTATGAATTATTTAATGAAAGCTATTTATTTGGGTACAAAACTTATTTTAGTTGGAGATGAAAATCAGCTTCCATCAGTAGGACCACGGTACTATTTTGAAGGATATTATTGCATCTGAGCAAATTCCTGTTGTTAAGCTTAAAAAGATTTTTAGACAGGCAGCTAAAAGTAAAATTGTTGTGAATGCGCATAATGTGAATAATGGTAAGAGCTTTACTGTGAAAGATGATGAGGAGGAAGCGGAAAGTAACAAGGACTTTTTCTATATAAATGATAATATTCAAGAAAGAATTTTGGCAAAGGTAATTTCGCTTAGTACAGGTAGAATACAGAATTATGGTAATTATGACTTTTTTGAGAATATACAAATTTTGACTCCAACTAAAAAGGGAATACTTGGTACAAAGGAGCTAAATAAGCAATTGCAACAAGCACTTAATCCCGCTAGTGAATATAAAAACGAGAGAAATTATGGGGAGATTATTTATCGCGAGGGTGATAGGGTTATGCAGATAAAGAATAATTATGATATTTATTGGGAGAGAAGAAGCGGTAAGGAAGAAACAGGAGTAGGTGTTTTCAATGGAGAAATTGGGAAGATTGTGAAAATAAATAATGCTGAGAAGCACGTGAAGATTGAGTTTGAGGATCAGAAGGAAGTTTGGTATGAGTTTAATGAACTTGATCAAATAGAGCATGCTTATAGTATAACAATACATAAATCACAAGGAAGCGAGTTTGATGTGGTTATATTAGTGGTGCCGAAGGCTTATCAGATGTTGTTGACTAGAAATTTGCTTTATACTGGGCTTACGAGAGCTAAGAAGTTGCTTGTTGTTATTGGAGGGAAGGATACTATTGATTATATGGTGAATAATATGGATACTAAGAAGAGGAATACGGGGTTGGAGTATAAGATTAGGAATAGTATGTTGAATTTGTTTTAGAACATTGAAAAAATGGTAAAAATTCTAATGATATAATCAATTAAAGATATTGCAATTTTAGGAGAATTGTGATATGGTATGAGATATAGAAAAAACAAAGGAGAAATGTTACAATGAACAGAAAAATGGCTGAAAGCCTTGCGGGAGTACACACACACACACACATCTTTATTAGAGAATAAAATAAATAGTTTTGATATAGAGAAGACACATAGACTTAGTATTTGATACTAGGTTTATGTGTCTTTTAGCTTAGGAAGTTGGGAGGAAACTTTTGGGGTAAGGAAAATTAAAAATGAAAGATGTTGGGAGGAGTAAGAAGAATGCAAAAAAAATTAGAAATTTGGAAAGAAAAGAGAGGAATTACTTTGTTGGCTTTGGTAATTACTGTTATTATCTTGGTAATTTTAGCAGGAGTTGGAATAAGTGCTATCAATAGTGGTAATATTTTTGAAAATGCTACAAATGTAGTTGAGCAAAGTAAAATTGCTAGTAAGAAAGAAGAAATAGAGCTAGTTATAATAAGTAAAATGAATGCTAGTATTAGAGAGATTACTATTGATAAGATAATAGAAGCATTAGAGAAAAAAGGAATAATAGATGAAGGAAATAGCAATGAAGAAACAGGACAAGTAAAAACAAATCCAGATGGATATATATATGAAATAAAAGAGAAACCAAATGGAGATTGGGAAGTAAAGTATGTAGGAAAAGGCGAACTGAATATTAGAAAAATAAAGTTAAGTGTAGAGTTGAGTACCACAGGAATAACTGATAAAGTAACGATAACAGTTACAGCCAAAGCAAGTGCAGAAGTAAAAAGTATAACAATGCCAGATGGTAGTATTAAAACATATACCGGAAAGAACGAAATAAGTGAAACATATGTAGTAACTCAAAATGGAGAATATACATTTACAGCAACAAACAATAAAGGAGAAACCGAAAGCAAAACCATAACAACAAATAACATACTAGAAGGAACAACACAAATAAGTGCAATCCCAAGTGAAGCAACAAATAAAAGTGTAACAGTAACCATAGAATGGCCAAGTGGAAGTGAAAACGCAATAAAAGAAATATGTTCAAACGGAGAAAATAAATACACAACAGTAAGTGGAGTAAAAACAACATTAACATTAAACAACAATTGTGTAGTAAAAGCCAGAATAAGAAATAGCATAGCCGAAATAAAAAACGCAACATTAAATGTAACCAATATAGACAGATTAGTCCCAAATACATTTACTCCAACGACGACAACCACAAGCAATAGCATAACTATAACCGGAAGTACAACAGACCAAACTGCAACAGCAAAATATGGAAACAGTGGAATAGTAGCGTACTATTACAGTAAAAATAATGGAGCAAGTTGGCAAACAAATGCAAATAAGCTAACAACAAGCTATACATATACAGGACTAACCCAAGGAACAACATATACAATAAAAATGAAGGCAGTAGATAAAGCAGGAAATGAAACAATAACAGAAAGCAAAACGGTTACAACCGTAAATATAGTAGGTCTAGGAGATATCCAAATAAGTGCAACACCAAGTACACCAACTAATAAAGATGTAACAGTAACATTAACTTGGCCAAGCAATACCACAGGATTAACAAAGAAAATAAGCAAGGACGGAGGAAATACGTGGAGTAATTATACTGGGGCTATAACTGTAAGTAGTAATTGCGTTGTAAAAGCAAAATTAATAGATACAATAAATCAAGAAGGAAAAACAGCAACCTTAAACATAACAAATATAGATAAAACTAACCCAACAGTAAGAGCAAAGCAAAGTAGTGTAACAATAACCGAAGGAGATAGCAATGAATTAAGTAACTATTTTACAATAACAGCAAATGGAAAATATGGCATATCAAGCACTGTATATACAGATAACAGCAATAATAATGCAGTGGTAACAAATACAAATACATTAGCACCGGGAACACATGTAATAAAATGTATAGCAACAAAAGAAACCAAAGCAACAGCAAGTGCTACAATAACAATAGTAGTAGAAAAAAAGAAGACAGTAATAACAGCAACAGAAGTAGCCAGTGATGCAAGTTATATAGGGAAATACGTAAATTATACAGTTCCTAATGGAGGAGATTCAAATGTGAAATGGAGAATATTTTATGCGGATGGAATGAATGGAGAAACGGTAGCAGAAAATGATAGGCATATATACTTAATAGCAAGTGATTACTTAAAGTATGATTATGTGCCAACCAAAGGAAGTACAACAATGTATGAGAATACTGATTATCAATTATCATTTAATAATATGTATGGTGCATATACAGGTTCAGCTAATATAACAGATGCAAGAATAACCAAATGGATGAAATGGGTAGGACAATATCCAAGCTCAACAAATAGAAATATACGTTCGGTAGCATATATGCTAGATACAGAAATATGGAATACAATGTATGCAAATAATTATGCAAAATATGCCATAGGAGGACCAACAATAGAAATGTTTTGTGCATCATATAAAGCAACACATCCAACTAGATATATAGAGGAAGAAGTAACAGATGCTAATGGATACAAAGTAAAATGGAATACAGATAGTAGTTATAGATCTTCTATAAGTGAGGTAAGTAAAGGTGAATCAGAAGATGTATATTTAATAAATATGGTGGCCTTAGCATACTGGCTCGCTTCTCCGTCTGCCTACGGCGAAAACAATTTACTTGCTGTGTATCACGACGGCTCTATGAAGAGCCCGGCCTATAATATTCCATATGGTCCAGGCTTGCGTGCACTAGTTTGTCTAAAATCTAATGTCAAATTAGTACCAAATGGAAATGCATATGATTTAAGTATGGCTCCAACAGTGTAACTGCGAAGAAAACATCAATAGTGAAAGTTGCAGATGGAACAGAAAATTTTTCAATAGAAGATCTTTTTAATATTGAACGGAGCAGATAAAACTATTTCTATACAAGTCTATGGAGAAGATGGAATGTTGCTCGATAATTTGGATTTTAGTGGTGGATATGAAGGGCGTATATATTGCGATTTATTAAAGTGGGGGATAGAAGTTGTTTCTAGTGCAAGTGTTTATATAAATATTACGAAAGCAACAACACCAGAAGTAGAAAAACCACCATACTAAATACCAGATTGATGTGACAGACAGCTTGAAAATAGAAAGAATAAAATAATAGTAAAAGCAGAAGTAAAAAGAACAAAGATAAAGTGATTAATGTATGAAAATGTGTTATTTGAATGAAATCCTCACAAACTAAGCTCAAATACTTGATTTTTGCAAAGAGATATGCTAGAATATGAGTATTAATTTAAGAGAATACTTTTTTGGGAGGATTAAGATGGAAATAGTAAAAGTAGTTTTAACAGTAATATATTTAGCAGTTTGTTTATCTATTATAGTATTAACATTTATGCAAAAGAAAGGGCAAGCAGGATTATCAGGAGCTATTGCTGGTTCTTCTTCAACAGAGAATTTTTATGAGAAAAATAAGGGAAGAACAAAAGAAGGTTCATTGAAGAAATGGACAATAAGAATGGGAATTGCTTTTGCTATATTAACAATTGCACTTGGAATTGTTTATGTAATGTAAATAGTAAATTGATAAATAAAAAATATGCAGTCTAGTTACAGGCTGTATATTTTTTGCGTTTAAAGACAATAATAGTCTTAGGTGATTTAAAGTGAATTCGTATTGGAAAGAAAGTACAAATGAAACTAATTATGGTAAATTAAATAATAAAATAGAAACTCAAACTTGCATAATAGGTGCTGGAATAACTGGAATTGCTACTGCTTATGAGTTAGCTAAGCAGGGACAAAAGGTAGTTATTCTTGAAAAAGAAAAAGTTGCAATGGGAGTAACTGCAAATACTACTGGAAAAATAACTAGCCAGCATGGACTTATTTATAAATATTTAATTGACAATTTTGGAATGGAAGATGCACGAGAATATTTAGAAGCTAATGAAGAGGCGATAAAAACAATTCAAAAAAATATTGAAAATAACAAAATTGAATGTGACTTAGAGATTCAGGATGCCTATATTTATACAAATGAAGATAGTGAAGTTATAAAGATAAAAGAAGAAGTAGATGCTTTAAAAAAGCTGGGATTTGATGCTGAATATTGCACTCAAACAGAGCTTCCGTTTAATGTGCTTTCTGCTATTAAGTTTAAAAATCAAGCACAATTTAATGTTAGAAAATATTTGCTTGGTTTGCTAAAAGCACTAGACGAAATGAATGTAGAGATATATGAGAACAGTAAAGTGGTAGATGTAAAAAAAGATGGCGAAAAATATGATGTTATAACAGAAGAAGGGGTGGTTAAATCTAAAAATGTTGTTATTTGTACACATTATCCAATTATAAATTTCCCAGGATTCCATTTCTTAAAAATGTATCAAGAAAGGTCATATATTGTGGCTGTTGAAACAAAGCAAAAATTGTTTAATCGGAATGTATATATCAAGTCAAATGCCAGGGGTATCTTTTAGAACTATAAAAGACGGAGAAAATAGATTGCTTGCTGTGTGCGGAATTGAGCATAAAGCCGGAGATAGCGAAAGTACAAGATTAGAGGAAAATTATAAGATTTTAGAAAACTACGTAAAACACATATATCCAGATGCGGTGGTTAAATACAAATGGTCAACACAAGACTGCATTTCGCTGGATAAAGTACCATATATAGGCGAATTTTCGCATCTAATGCCAAATGTGTATTTAGCAACAGGTTTCAAAAAATGGGGAATGACAACATCACACGTATCGGCAAAAATTATATCAGATAAAATCCTAGGAAAACCTAACAAATACGAAAAAGTATTTTCTGCATTAAGATTTAATCCTATAAAAAATCACAAAGAATTTGGCCATATGCTAAAACAAACAGCAACATCTCTTATTGTAGAAAAAGTAAAAATGCCAACAGAAAAAATCGGAGATATAGAAAATGGCGAGGGCGGAATAGTAGAAGAAAATGGCGAAAAGTATGGAATATACAAAGACGAAAAAGGACAAATCTATGCTGTAAAACCATATTGTACTCATCTAGGCTGCGAATTAACCTGGAACAACCTAGAAAAAACCTGGGACTGCCCATGCCACGGTTCACGATTTACCTACGATGGCAAGGTCTTAAATGAACCGGCGATTGAAGAATTAGAAAAAATTTAAAAAAACTATATACTTTTTTAAATTTTTATTGTATAATTTTATTTAGAAAATGAATAATATATATTATAAATAATATTATTTTACATTGGTCTCAAAAGGACCAAACCCGTGTAGACGCTGAGCGTCGCAAAAAGCCATTCAAACGAATGGCTTTTTATTATAATCTTTTGTTTTTTAATTGCCTTATAATTCCTAGAATATCTTTTACACTAAAAAAATATTTTTCTGCCTTAGTTAGAGGAATACAATGCGTATACTTATATATAATTTTATCTATAAATGTTAGCATATCTGAGACTTGAAATAGTCTTTTTTCTTTATGATTGAATTCAATTCTATGTTCTACGTTATTTTTTGTAATTAACAAAGTATCAATAATAGTACCTAATGCTTCTTGACCGTTATCATAGTAAACAACTACTTTTTCAAAGTCGTTCATATAATCACTTATGGAATTGAAAAATTTACTGATTTCAATAGCTAATGCTCGATTTAATTGAACTCTACTGCTTTTAAATCTCTTATCAATTATAATTGTATATATTTTTACATTTACTCGTTTGGAAAAATAGAATATAGACCAAAAAATATTTTTTCTTTGTTCTAAATTAAAATTTGAATATTCTCCTCTTTTTGTTACTAAGTCTGCTAAATGTATCATTCCATCATAATTAGCTTTTTTTAATCTATTATTTAAATATTCCAGTTCATTAAAAATAGAGTTAGAACTTTCATGTATCGTAAACGAAACTCCGTATAATTCTGAACTTCCTTTAACAAATCCAAAGTCACCACTTTCATCTATAAAAATATTAAGTCTTGATTTAATTTTTTTCACCTACTTTTAACAATATATTTTTCCTTTTGACAAACAAAATTATATAATGATACAAAGATAATGTCAAGAAAATAGAAATAAATAATTAGATAATTAAGTTATACCAAGAAAAAAAGAAAACTCAAAAATTTATTCAAAAATATAAAAAATTGTATTGTAAATATCAAAAATTATTGATATACTATTTAGGAAAATCAAAAGAAAAATTGTCGAAATAATCAAAGGAGGAGATTTTTATGTCAGAGAGGTTTGTTTTAAACGAAACTTCGTATTTTGGAAGAGGAGCAAGAAAAGAACTAGCAAATGAGATAAAAACAAGAGGATTCAAAAGAGTTTTACTTGTAACAGATAAAGTTTTATATGAATGTGGTGTTACAAGAAAAGTTACAGATGTTTTAAATGATGCTGGAATAGCATATGAAATATATTCAAATGTAAAACCAAATCCAACTGTAAAAAATGTTCAAGAAGGTGTAAAAAAATGCAAAAGAGCAGGAGCAGATGTTATTGTTGCTGTTGGTGGTGGTTCTGCAATTGATACTGCAAAGGGAATTTCTATAATTATGACAAATCCAGATAGAGCTGATGTGGTTTCTTTAAATGGATTATCAAATACTTTAAAGAAAGGGATGCCACTAATAGCGCTTCCAACAACACATGGAACAGCAGCAGAAGTTACAATAAATTATGTTATAACAGATGAGGAAAGAAAAATAAAAATGGTATGTGTTGACCCACATGATATTCCGATTTTAGCAATAATAGATTCTGAACTTATGGAGTCATTGCCTAAATTAACAGCAGCTGCAACTGGTTTGGATGCATTAACACATGCTGTTGAAGGATATATAACAAAAGCACATAATACAATGTCAGATATGTTCCATATGAGAGCAATTGAGCTTATATTTGAAAACCTAACATCAGCTGTAAATGATAAAGATCCAAAGGCTATTGAAAATATGGCATTGGCTCAATATATTGCAGGAATGGGATTTTCAAATGTTGGTCTTGGAATTGTACATTCAATGGCACATCAATTAGGTGCTGTTTATGATACACCACATGGAATTGCAAATGCAATATTGCTTCCAACTGTTATGAGATACAATGGTGTTGTTTGTGCACAAAGATTTAGAGAAATTTTAGCACATATAGGTAGACCAGATGCTTGGAATTTGAATGACCAAGATGTAATAAATACTTTTGTATGGAAGATTTCGGAGCTTGCAAAATCAGTGGGTGTAACGCAAACTGTGAAAGATGTTGGGGGAAGAGAGGAAGATTTTGAGATGCTAGCTGAGAAGGCAATGCAGGATCCTTGTAAACCGGGAAATCCAAGAGATGTATCAAAAGAAGATTTTATAGAATTGTTTAGACAGGCTTATTAATATAAAGAAAATATAAAGCACATAGAGTTTGATTATGTGCTTTTTGATTTTGAAAAAAATATTGTAGCCGTTGAAAAAGGATTAATACTATAAAATTTGATTAAGATTTCGTACGGATATTCCGCGGCACATTCGTCATTACATAAATTTTATAGTATTAATCCTTTTTCAACTACTCTATAACATTAAATATTAATATGTTTACATAAAACTACTGTTGACAAATATTTTTCTTTATAGTATAATAATTCACAGAAATTATCCGAGAGACGGATAAGAGATGAGATTAATGTATTAAATTATAGATTTAAAAAAGTAATGATTCGGAATTTTATATTGTTTGGGCAAGTTAGGTGTGTTTTGTCCTAAATAATTTTGTTGATAATAAATGAGATATAACATATGAGAATAAAAGAGAAGAACGGGATTAGTGTTTATATAATTATATTTTATATATTGTGGGAATCATTAGTTTAAATGTATTTTAAACTATTTTTTTGTGCATAATTGAAAAGAGAGAAAAGGAGAAATTATGGAGAATAAAGAAAATAACAATGTGGCTGTAAATAAGCCAAGAGAAAGAAAAACAAGGGAACCAAGAGAAAAAAGAGAGCCAAGAAGCTCTACAAGAGGAATGGGGAGAAGGGAGAAATTAGCTGGTGATAAGCCACAAACTAGAAGACCTAAAAGAGAATATGTTTCAAGAGAGAATAAAAAAGAAGAGGAAGTTAAGTTTAAGAAAAGTAGTTTGAAGATTATTCCGTTAGGTGGATTGTTGGAAATTGGAAAAAATATTACTGTTTTTGAATATGAAGACGATATTGTAATCGTAGATTGTGGACTTGCTTTCCCAGAAGACGAAATGTTAGGTATTGACTTAGTTATACCTGATATATCATATCTTGAAAAGAACAAAGACAAAATAAGAGGATTAGTTGTAACTCATGGACACGAGGACCATATTGGTGCTATACCATATTTATTGAAACAAATTGATGTGCCAATTTATGCAACACCTTTAACAGTAGGTCTTATTAACAATAAATTGGAAGAACACAAATTACTTAGAAAAACAAAAATTAAAACAGTTTTACAAGGTCAAACAATTAAGCTTGGGAAATTTAAAGTTGAGTTTATAAGAAGTTGCCATAGTATACCAGATTCAGTAATGCTAGCTATTACAACACCTGTTGGAACTGTAATTCATACAGGAGATTTCAAAATTGACCATACACCAATTGATGGACAACATATGAATTTAGGCAGACTTGCTGAGCTTGGAAATGCTGGAGTTTTAGCTTTAATGTCAGATAGTACAAATTCTGAAAGAAAAGGATATACAATGTCTGAAAGTTCAGTTGGTGTTGTATTTGATAAACTATTTTTGAATTGCAAGAAAAGAATAGTAGTTGCAACTTTTGCATCAAATGTGCATAGAGTTCAACAAATAGTTGATGCTGCTGTTGAGAACAACAGAAAAATAGCTGTATGTGGTAGAAGTATGATAAATATGATAGAGACAGCAAGAGAACTTGGATATATCAAGGTTCCTGATAATGTTTTTATTGATATTGATATGATTAAAAATTACACAGACGAGCAACTTGTAATTATAACAACTGGAAGCCAGGGGGAAACAATGTCTGCACTTACTAGGATGGCAGCAGGAGAACACAAAAAAGTTGTTATAACACCAAATGATTTGATTATAATATCTGCAACACCAATACCAGGAAATGAAAAATTTGTATCAAAAGTTATAGACGATTTAATGCAAATAGGAGCAGAGGTTGTATATAGTGCATTAGAGGATATTCACGTTTCTGGACACGCATGCCAAGAAGAACAAAAGCTAATGATAGCACTTACAAAACCAAAATATTTCATACCAGTTCATGGTGAATACAGACAATTACAAGCACATGCAGAAACTGCTACAAAAATGGGAATTGAAAAAGAGAACATATTTGCATTAACAAATGGTAGAATACTAGAATTAAACAGCAAATCTGCTAAATTATCTGGAACAGTTCCATTTGGAAGAGTTCTTGTAGATGGTTTAGGAGTTGGAGATGTTGGAAACATTGTTTTAAGAGATAGACAACATTTATCACAAGATGGATTAATAATAATCGTTTTAACAATGGATTCAAGCACAGGAGAAGTAGTATCTGGGCCAGATGTTATATCAAGAGGTTTCGTATATGTAAGGGAATCTGAAAACTTAATGGACGATATTAAGAAAATAGTAAGAGAAGAAATTCACAAATGCGAAGAAAGACAAATCAAAGACTGGTCAACAATAAAGGCAACATTAAGAGACGGTCTAAGAGACTATGTATACCAAAAAACCAAAAGAAACCCAATGATATTACCAATTATCATGGAAATTTAATAGGAAGGAGAATGAAGTAGAGATGGATTGTAAAGATTTAGCTGAATTGATATTTCCGGGGATTAAGGATATTTCTTATTATGAGGAAAAGTACCCTGTTAGAGATTTGAAGGAGGGGGCTGTTGTTTCTAGATTTGCGCCTAGTCCTACTGGGTTTGTGCATATTGGAGGATTGTACCAAGCTTTGGTTGCTAGAACTGCTACAAAGCAAAGTGATGGCGTATTTTTCTTGCGTATAGAAGATACAGATCAAAAAAGAGAAGTCGAAAATGGTATTGAAGGAATAGTAGATTCTTTAAAAGATTTTGATATGAGCCCAGATGAAGGTATGATAAATCAAACAACAGAAGTTGGAGCTTATGGACCATATAAACAAAGTGAAAGAAAAGAAATTTACCAAGCATATGCTAAATATTTAGTTGCGCAAGGTAAAGCTTATCCTTGTTTTTGCAGTCCAGAAACATTAGAACAAATAAGAAAAAATCAGGAATCTGCAATGGAAAGAACAGGATATTATGGAAAATGGACTAAATGTAGAAGAATGCCAATTGATCAAGCAATTGAGAAAATAAAAAATGGTGAGCATTACATAGTTCGTTTTAAATCACCTGGGAACCCAGATAAAAAAATAAAACATCACGATATAATAAAAGGAAATGTAGATTTCCCAGAAAATGACCAAGATGTTGTAATAATAAAAGCAGACGGACTTCCAACTTACCATTTTGCACATGCTGTTGACGATCATTTAATGAGAACTACACATGTTATTCGTAGTGATGAATGGTTACCTTCTGTTCCACTTCATTTGCAATTGTTTACAGAATTAGGATTCAAACCACCTAAGTATGCACATATTGCACCAATTATGAAAAATGATAATGGAAATAAGCGTAAATTAAGTAAAAGAAAAGACCCAGAGGCTGCTGTTTCATACTACTTAGAACAAGGAATTCCATCAGATGCTGTAAAAGAATATCTTTTAAATATTGCTAATTCAAATTTTGAAAATTGGAGAAGAGCAAATAAAGATAAGAAAATGGAAGAATTTGAGTTTAGTTTAAACAAAATGAGTGTTAGTGGTGCTTTGTTTGATATGGTTAAGCTACTTGATGTATCTAAAATTGTAATTTCAAAATATTCTGCTGAAAAAGTATATGATGAAACAATGAAATGGGCAGAAAAATTTGATACAGAATTTGCCGAGTTACTAAAAAAAGATGAAGGCTATACATTACAGGTTCTAGGTATCGAAAGAGGAAACGAGAAACCAAGAAAAGATATTGCAAAATGGTCAGATGTTAAAGAAAATGTTTCATATATGTATAATGAATTATTTGAGAATAGTGAAGAAGAATATGCTTTCCAAAAAATATCAGATAAAGAAGAAATAAAAGAAGTTTTAAGCAAATATCTTGAAAAATATTTTGATATAAATGACGACAAACAAGCTTGGTTTGACAAAATGAAGGATTTAAGCGAAGAAATGGGTTATGCAAGAGAAGTTAAAATGTTTAAAGCAGAGCCAGAAAAATATAAAGCTCATGTAGGAGATTTAAGTACAGTAATAAGAGTGGCTTTAACAAAAAGAACAAATACACCAGATATGTATGAAATAATGCATGTTTTAGGCGAAAATGAAGTTAAAGCAAGATTACAAAAATGTATAGAGACATTATAGGAGAAAAGTATGGATTATAATGTTGGAGATAAAATAATTTCTAAAAAAAAGCACCCTTGTGGTAACAAAGAATGGACCATTACAAGAGTGGGAGTAGATTTTAAATTTAAGTGCTTAGGCTGTGGTCATGAGATAATGTTACCAAGAGAAAAAGCCTTAAAAATGATAAAAACTAAGGAGGAATAATTATGACACCACATATAGAAGCTAAAAAAGGCGAAATTGCCAAAACTGTTTTAATGCCAGGGGATCCATTAAGGGCTAAATACATTGCAGAAAATTTCTTAGAAAATGCAAAACTTGTTAATCAAGTTAGAAATATTTTTGCCTATACAGGAACATACAAAGGTAAAGAAATTACTGTTATGGCATCGGGAATGGGAATGCCAAGTATGGGAATTTATGCTTATGAATTGTATAATGTTTATGATGTAGAAAACATTATTAGAATAGGTTCTTGTGGAGGATATTCAGACGAGTTACAATTATTTGACACAATACTTGCAGAAGCTAGCTATTCAGAAGGAAATTTTGCATACACATTTAATAGCGAAGAATGTCATTTAGCAGAGGCTTCAAAAGAATTGAATGAAATTATTGAAGAAACTGCAAAAGAAAATGATATAAAATGTGTAAAAGGAAATGTGCTTTGTAGTGACTGTTTTGATTTATATATTCCTAAATTACAAGAACTACTAGACAGATTACCAAAAGATTTAAACATAATTGCAGCAGAAATGGAATCATTTGTATTATTCTATTTGGCAAAATTATATAATAAAAAGGCTGCATGCCTACTAACTGTGGTAGATATACCAACAAAGCAAAACCAAATATCAAGTGAAGAAAGACAAAATGCTTTAAATGATATGATAAAATTGAGTTTAGAAGCAAGTTTGAAATTGTAATAAAAAGAAGAGATAGGACTAATTAAAGTTCTATCTCTTTTACTTACATTGCTTTAAGCATTATTTGGGGCTTTTGAATTAGCCCAAAAGCCTTGATGCTTGGCAATATAGTAATTACGATAATCTGGACAATCTGTAACATCTTTAATCACTTCAATAAATTCTGGAATTTCAATAATAGAATTTTCAGATGTTAAATCGATCTCTAATATTGCTTGGTCCGGCCAGAATGTAAATGAGTTAGTTGCAGATGTATTTGGTGAAAGACTAAATGTATCAATTGTAAAATACTGATTTTGATATACAAAAAAAAGACGTTGCTTTTTAATTGTACAAATCAACGGGTCAATCTCCGAAATGTAAGAAAGATATTCCCTGTCTGTAATTCGCCTTTCACATTTCAAAAATCCTGAGCCAGGAATATAAGTCTTTTCGGAATAATAGTAAAAGAAATTACCATTTTTACCTACTTGGCGAATTTTTCTTTCCGACTTTTTGGAAGAATGAAGATAAGATTGGGTAATATCAACCTTTTCAATAGGCAAATTATAGGTGAGTAGCGAAGAAGATGGTTTTTTAATTAAATATTTTTTCTGATGTTTAATAGGAACTGGGTCACCTAAAACTGAGTAAATTTCAGCCATAAGTCTGCTCATTTTGCTTTCAAAATTTGTACTATTATCAATAATACAAAAATGAGGGTGTCCAACCCAGCTTCGAAGAGTTAAATCATCAGCATTTATTGCTTCTTCTGCACTTTCCATTCTTGCTTTATTATTAGCAAGAGTGTAGAATTTTTCTGCACCATCTGCTGCTGTTACCAAATGAAATATAGCATCATAATGCCCTCGGGCATACAATTCATTCATTTGGAAATACGAAAGTAGATTTGCAAATTGTTGTTTTGTAAGATATGCTTTGCCATCCATACAACCACGGTCATATACAATAACGATTTTTTTGTAAGGAAGTTTTTGAGCATATTTCAAAAACAATTTTTCTTTTTCCAGTTGATATTCAAAAACAGCTTTCTGAAAATCAATAACATTTAGTGAACCTCCAAAAGGACGCAAGCCGCTGTTTATAAGCTCTGTTGCCGATTCTTGAACAACTAAAACATAATACCCCCGTTTAGAAAGCTGTTGTTCAATAATAGAAAGAGCAGTAGTCTTACCAGAGCATGGTCCACCTGTTAACACAAAAGTCCAAATTTTTTTCATAAGTAAGCACCTCCAAAAATCTTCAAAAGTGAATAAATAAAGGATTAACCGAAAAATAGTATATCATACTTAACATAATTAGTCAATTGGCACATAATTTTATATTAAAGATTTAAAATAATAAAAGGTGATTTGTATGAAAATTTCGTTAATAAAATCAAAAAAAGATGTACAGAGTTTTAATTTGGCAAAAAGTTTTGGCATGAATGTTGTTGAATTAGAAGAAAATGAAGAAATAGACGAAAAGATAAGTGAGTTAATTTCAAATGATTGTACAAATATTATTATAACAAATGAAGTAGCAGGTTTTTCAGAAGATATAATAACCAAATATAAAAATAGCAATAATGTAAATATATATATTGCTCCAAGTAAAAGGAGTAATTAAATTATTTATCGTGCATATAAATGTAACAATTGGAGGAGAAATTATGAATGAAAATGATACTATATATAGAAATTTTGTAAGAGATTTTAGTAATACAATGTGTGCAGAAACAGAAGGAAGAAGCTATTCGAACATTGTATTTTTATGCATAGGAACGCAAAGATTAATCGGAGATGCCTTTGGACCATTAGTAGGAAACAAACTGACCACTTTACTTCGAAGTGCTAACAAACTTAATGTAGTAGGAACACTTGAAAATTCGGTATGTTCGAGCAATATTGCTAAAACTATATCTACAATAAATCAGAATTTTGGTAATCCATTTATAGTGGCAATAGATGCGGCATTATCTACAACAGAAAATATAGGCAGAATTTTGGTATCAGATGGTGGAATAACAATAGGAAGTAGCCTAAACAGGCAATGCACAACAGTAGGAGATATGAGTATAAGGGGAGTTGTCGGAATGAACTGTGGAAATGCGAATCAAAATTTAAATATACTTCAAAATGTGCCTTTGAGTAGAGTTGTAAATTTGTCTGATATTGTGTCAACAGGGATTTATAATACAATAAACTATGAATGTAATGAATAATTTTGCCAATCTTGGAAAAAATTTAAGTAAGAATTATTTCCAAGGGAGGTAAAAATGGATACGAGTCAAATGAAGAATATAGTGGTTTTGAAGAATTTGCCATCTAATATAGTGGATGAGGCTATTGTGGTTTTGAAGCCGAATAAGATGGCAAGGAAGTTGCAATATACTAAAAATAACGGAGAAAGCAAAGAAAAGTCAGAAAAAAGTGGGTATATAGTGAAAGAAGCGGAAATGTTGATTAACAAGTATTTAGAAGAAATAGAGAGTAACAAAAAAGGTAAGAAAAAGTCTAATTGGGAGAAGAAGTATAATGTTCAAAAATATATTAGCATAGGACTGGCTGGTGTTGCTTTGGTGGAGTTTTTGATTATTTGATAAAGGTAAAGTATGGGCTTTGGGGTGCCAAGCAAAAATATTTTTGGGGTTTTATTAGTTTTTTGGGGTATAAATATTGCATTTTTGGTGTGGTTGTGGTATTGTATGAGTGATGTAAATGTAAGGAAACGAAGGAGAAAA